>NZ_JAMYDZ010000007.1:0-269188 GCF_024129905.1 Pseudomonas sp. 21LCFQ010
GCCCGGTTAGCCTGTGAAGTGAGCGCAGAGGTCATGGCGCCAGCAGCAGGAACCCACCGAAGCGACTTGGGGGCGGCTCGATGCCGCGCCTGAGCGCCGTAGGAATCTCCGGCCTTCAGACCGGGGAGGATGTCAAGAGGGGAAATTGCTTTTTCATTTTCGGGGTGATGGTGAATAAATACTTTCTCTTTCGACGGTCTGTGCTTGCCTTGAATACTTTTGGCAGTGCTGTGCACTGCATTCGCCTGCAAAGCAGCCTCCCACTTGATTGTGTAGTGCTGCCAAGAGTCTGAACACAATCAATTACCCCCTGCCAACGGCTGTAACTTGGCCAGCCGCAACGCCACCCCCAGCGCCAGCAGCAATAACAAACCAATGAACAACCCGATGCCATTCCAGCCGGCGTAGTGCCAGAACACGCCGCCGCCGGTGCCGGCTACGCTGGAGCCTGCGTAGTAGCAGAACAGGTACAGCGACGAGGCCTGGCCGCGCGCGGTGGTGGCGCGGCGGCCGACCCAACTGCTGGCCACCGAGTGGGCGCCGAAGAACCCGAAGGTGAAGATCAGCACGCCGATGATCACCAGTGCCAGCGGGTTGAGCAGGGTCAGGCCCAGGCCGGCGAGCATCAGCACAATGACCGCCCAGAGCACCTTGCGCCGGCCCAGACGGTCGGCCAGCGAGCCGATTTTTGCTGAACTGTAGATACCCGACAGGTAGACCACCGAGAACAGCCCGACCACGGCCTGGCTCAGGTTGTAGGGCGCTTCGAGAAAGCGGTAGGCAATGTAGTTGAACAGGGTGACGAACGCGCCCATCAGCAAAAAGCCGGTCAGGAACAATAACGGCAGGCCCTGATCGCGCAACTGCACGGCGAAGCCGTCCAGCAGGCTGCGCGGGTGTAATGAACGGGGGCGGAAGTTGCGCGAGTCGGGCAGGATGCGCCAGAACACCGCGGCGGCAATCAACGCCAGGCCGCCGATCACCAGCAGTGCAACGTGCCAGTTCACGTAGTCGATCAGTACCCCGCTGATCAGCCGTCCGCACATGCCGCCCACCGCGCTGCCGCCGATGTACAAACCCATGGCCAGGCCCAGATGGGTCGGGTGGATCTCTTCACTCAGATAGGTCATGGCCACCGCTGCCAGCCCGCTCAGCGACAAGCCGACCAGCGCCCGGGTTACCAGCACGGTTTCCCAGTCGGGCATCAGCGCACTGGCCAGGGTGGCGATAGAGGCACAGAACAGCGCCAGAACCATGACCGGCTTGCGGCCGATACGGTCGGAAATCGGCCCGGTAACCAGCAGGCCAATGGCGAGCATGGCGGTAGAGACTGACAGCACCAGGCTGCTCTGCGCGGCGCTGATGGCGAATTCGCGTGACAACAGCGGCATCATCGGCTGCACGCAATACAACAGGGCGAAGGTGGCAAAGCCTGCCGCGAACAGCGCCAGTGCGGTGCGGGTGAACAGCGGTGTGTTCTTTTCAATGTAGGTGTCGGCCTGACTCGCGGTCTGGGCGGGCGATGGCGGAGTATCGTTATTGAGCGCAGGGCTGGCAGGCTTCACGGTGGACCTCGGTCTTGCAAGAGCAGGCAGGCATTGAAAAAGCATATAGCGGGCTAATGATTCAATCCAATATATTGTTAGACATGATTGATAGCTTGTACGACTTATTTGGTGGCCTATGGAACTGCGGCATCTGCGTTACTTCATTGCGGTGGCCGAAGAGCTGCACTTTGGCCGGGCGGCCCAGGCGCTGGGCATTTCTCAACCACCGCTGAGCCAGCAGATCCAGGCGCTGGAGCAGGAGCTGGGCGCGCGGCTGTTTGAGCGCACCAACCGGCGTGTGGAGTTGAGCGAAGCCGGGCGTTTGTTTCTTGAACAGGCCCGCCTGGTATTGGCGCAGGTCGATAAAGCCGCTGATGTGGCCCGGCGTGCGCAGTTGGGCGAACTGGGTGAACTGAAGGTCGGCTTCACAGCCTCGGCGCCCTTTACCTCAAGCATTCCCAAAGCCATTTTTGCGTTTCGCCAGAGTTACCCGGCGGTGCACCTGGCCTTGCAGGAAATGACCAGCCAGGACGTGGTCGATCATCTGCAAGATGGCAGCATGCAGGTCGGTATCATGCGGCCCTTGCCGTTGCCTGACTCGTTGATCGCCGTGGAGCTGCTGCGTGAGCCGCTGGTTGCGATCATGCGTTCCGACCACCCATTGCTGGCTGGCAGTGAGCAAGGGTTGTTCATGGCAGCGTTGGCCGAAGAGCCGTTCGTGTTCTTTCCGCGCAGCTACGGCAGCGGCTTGTATGCGCAGATCATTGGGCTGGCCAGGGCAGCGGGCTTTAGCCCGTTGATTACTCAAGAAGCGGGCGAAGTGATGACGATCATCGGCCTGGTGGCGGCGGGGTTGGGGGTGACGGTGTTACCGGCGTCGTATCAGCGCTTGCGCATTGACGGGGTGGCGTACCGCACTCTGCTCGACGACGGCGCCAGCAGTGCGGTCTGGCTGGTGCAACGCAAGGACGAGCAATCACCGATGGCCAAAGCTTTTTGTGAGCTGGCAAGCTTCAAGCCATAAGCTGCAAGCAAGAGCGCATGGTGCTCTCGCGTGCAGCTTGAAGCTTACAGCTTGCCGCCCGCTCAGTTGACCTTGGCCAGGTCGCCCTTCAGGGCGACACCGGCGATCACTGCGCCGGCATGGCACTCGTAGTTCACCGGGTCTTTGCGTTCGATCTTCTTGTAGTAGCTGGTGATGTTGGTCACCGCGTTGGCGCCGGCACCCTTGGCCGCTTCGTTCAATTGCAGGATCGCCGATTGCAGGACCCATTCGCAGGCTTCGGTGTCGCTCTTGTTGAAGGCATTGGTCTTCTTGTTGGTGACCGCATTCGGGCTTACCACGGTGACCTTGCCGCGTGGCGGCACGCCCGCCAGGTAGAACTTGACGCTGCCGTCGAGCTTGCCTTGCTGGGTCATTTGCTGGATCACCTTGTCGAACGGCAGCAACAGCATCGTGTCACGTGCCTGACTGATACCGGGCAGGGCGCTGAGGGCAATCGCTGCACCCGCGATCCAGGACTTCATTTGCATGGCTCATCTCCTTGATAGAACGAGTTTCAAGCCCAGCGACGGAAAATCAACGAGGTGTTGACCCCGCCGAAGGCGAAATTGTTATTCATCACATACTCGTGGCTCATCACCCGGGGTTCACCTTTGAGGTAATCGAGTTCGCCACACTGCGGATCGACTGCATCCAGGTTCAGGGTATGGATGTAGCGGTCACGCTTGAGCATTTCGATGCTGAACCACGACTCAAGTGCCCCACAGGCGCCCAGCGTGTGGCCGAGAAAGCTTTTCTGTGAACTGATGGGCATTCTGGCGCCGAACAGTTCGCTGGTGGCCAGGGTTTCGGCGATATCGCCCTGTTCGGTGGCGGTGCCGTGGCCATTGACGTAACCGATGGCCGCCGTTGGCAGGCCGGCATCTTCCAGCGCCAGTTCCATGGCCCGGCGCATGGTCACTTGTTCGGGGCGGGTGCTGTGGGCACCGTCGGCATTACTGCCGAAGCCGACGATCTCGGCATGAATCCGGGCCCCGCGCGCCAGGGCATGTTCCAGTTCTTCAAGCACCAGCATGCCAGCGCCTTCACCGATGACCAGGCCGTCGCGACCACTGTCGTAGGGCCGTGGGCTGGTGTGCGGTGCATCGTTCTTCAGGCTGGTGGCATACAGGGCGTCAAACACCATCGCCTCGGTCGGGCAGAGCTCTTCGCCGCCGCCGGCCAGCATCATCGGCAAGCGGCCGAACTTGATCGCCTCATAGGCGTAGCCGATGCCCTGGCTGCCACTGGTGCAGGCGCTGGAGGTCGGAATCAGACGCCCGGTAAGGCCGAAGAAGATGCTGATATTCGCCGCTGTGGTGTGCGGCATCATGCGCACATAGGAATTGGCGTTCAGGCCATCGGCTACCGAGTTGAGCAGCATGTTGCCGAACGCTTTGATCTCTTCGGTACTGCCGGTGGACGAGCCGCAGGCGGTGCCCATGCGCCCGTCACGAATGATCGGGTCGTTGAGCAACCCGGCATCGCTCAGGGCTTGCTCGGACGCGGCGACCACCAGCCGCGAGACCCGACCCATGCTGCGCAACTGCTTGCGCGTCCAGTGTGCGGGCACTTCGAAGTTATCCACAGGCCCGGCCAGCCGGGTATTGAGCTCGCTAAAACGATCCCACTCGTCCATCCGCCGGATGCCGCTGCGGTTGGCGCTGAAGTTGGCCTCGATGCTGTCCCAGTCGCTGCCCAGAGAAGTGATGCCAGACATGCCGGTGACGACCACGCGTTTCATCAGCACAGGCCTCCGTTGACGGCCAGAACCTGGCGGGTGATGTAAGCCGCTTCGGCAGACATCAGGAAATTCACCGCGCCGGCGACTTCTTCCGGAGTGCCCATGCGCTGCGCGGGGATCATTTTCAGCAGTTCTTCGACGGGCACGTTGTCATCCAGCATTGCCGTGTCGATCAGGCCCGGCGCCACGCAGTTGACGGTGATCTTGCGCTTGGCCAGTTCGATGGCCAGCGCCTTGGCGGCGCCGATCAGTCCGGCTTTGGAGGCACTGTAGTTGACCTGGCCACGGTTGCCGATCAGCCCGGACACCGAGGTGATGCAGACAATCCGGCCGGCGGCGCGGCGGCGGATCATCGGCATGCTCAGCGGGTGCAGCACGTTGTAGAAGCCGTCCAGGTTGGTGCGCAGCACCTGGTCCCAGTCGTCATCGCCCAAGGCCGGGAAGGCGCCGTCGCGGGTCAGCCCGGCGTTGAGTACCACGCCGTAATAAGCGCCATGGGTTTCCACGTCCTGCTCAAGCAGGGTCTTGCAGGCTGTGCGGTCGGACACATCGAACTGCAGCACCCGCGCCTGACGGCCCAGGGCGTGAATTTCGGCCTGGACCGCGTCGGCCTCGGCCCGGCCGCTACGGCAGTGCAGCACCAGGTCGTAGCCAGACCTGGCCAGGCGCAGGGCGATGGCCCGGCCGATGCCGCGGCTTGAACCGGTGACCAGAATCGTGTCAGTCATTAACGGCTCCTTCGGCCAGATAGTCGGCAGCGTTGGGTGGGCAATAGACATTGAGGCGGGCAAACACTTCGATGTCCGGGCCGCTCAAGGTGCATTCGAACACACCCATGCCACTGTCGTCCTGCAATGAACGCCGGGCGTGGATGGTCAGTTCGCTACCATGGGGGAAGTGTTCGACGTTGCATTCGTACTTGCGGGTGCCGAGCAGAAAACCCAGTTGCACCGGCTCGCCGCGCAAGCGCGCCTGGCAGCCGGCAAACGCTGCCACGCTCTGGGCCATCAGTTCGATGCCGATCCATGCCGGCAGGCTGCCGTCAGGGCGGTTGAAGGGGCCATCGGGGCGAACCGTCAGGCGGGTCTGGATGGTTTCGTCGTCGAAGGCCAGCACCTGATCGATAAGAATCATGTCAGCAGCGTGCGGCACCAGTTCGGCGATCGGCCAGTCGATCATGGCGCGTCTCCGATAATCAGGCTGATGTTATTGCCCCCGAAGGCAAACGAGTTGCTCATCAGGTAGCGCGGTGTTGCACGACTCAGGCGCGAGTTGGCGGTGGTCCAGTGCAGCACCGGCAGTTGCGGGTCGGCCTGGCCGTCCCAGACATGCGGCGGTAGCGCGGAATCGGTATTGTCCTGGGCCAGGCTCAGCCAGCAGAACGCCGCTTCCAGGGCGCCGGCCGCACCGAGCGTGTGGCCGCTCAAGGGTTTGGTCGACGAGCAGGGTACGCCATCGGGAAACAGCGCGTGTACCGCCAGACTCTCCATCGCGTCGTTGTGCTGGGTGGCGGTGCCATGCAGGTTCAGGTAGCTGATTTGCCCGGCCTGCAGGCCTGCCTTGTCCAGCGCGCGTTGCATTGACTCGCGGGCGCCGCGACCGCTTGGCTCGGGGGCCGAGATATGGTGTGCATCGCTGCTGGCGCCGGCACCGAGCAAGGCAATGCTGTGGCTCTGGCTGGCCTGGCGGGTCATTAGAAACAGCACCGCAGCTTCGCCTATGTTGATGCCATCGCGGTTGCGCGAGAACGGATTGCAGCGCTGCGCAGACACCGCTTCAAGGGCGTGGAAGCCGTTGAGGGTCAGCTTGCACAGGCTGTCGACACCGCCGCACAACACCGCGTCGCACAGCCCCATGTCCAGCGCGCGGCGAGCGCTGAGCAAGGCTCGGGCACTGGACGTGCAGGCCGTTGAAATCACATAGGCCGGACCGCTGAGGCCAAGCCACTGCGCGAGGAAGCTGGCCGGTGCGCCGAGTTCCTGCTGGCGGTAGTCGTAGTGTTCAGGAAAGCTCTTGTCGCGCAGCCAACTGCCCATGCTGCGGCTGGCCTCGTCGATGCCTGAGGTGCTGGTGCCGAGGATCACCCCGACCCGGCCTGCCCCGTAGCGGGCCATGGCGGCGCGTATCGGGTCTTCGATCTGTTGGGCGGCCGCCAGCAGCAACTGATTGTTGCGGCTGTGGGCGCTGAGCTGCTCGGGAATCACCGGCAGGTCGAGGTCGACGCTGCCCACCGGCAGGCTGTGGCCGGGGATCCAGCCCGACTCGCAGACCATCCCGGCGCTGTCGCCGGCAAACAGCTTGCGCGCCACGTCCTGGCGGTTGTTGCCCAGTGCGCAGACCAGGCCCAGCTCGTTGAGGTAGGCGGTCATGGTGTGATCCCGTTACTGAGTGGGCTGATATTGAAGTGCACGGGCTGGTCGCGCGCAGGCGCCAGCGTCAGGCTGAACACCTCAGGCGAGCGGAATTCGACCTGCCAGCGCGAATCCAGGCGGCGCAGTGTGCCTTGCTGCCGGGCACTTGGGTAGCGTGCCGGCAGCTCATGCTCCGGGGTCATGGCGAACAGTAACGCGGCGAACAATTCGCGGGCTTCGGGATTGGGCGGCAACAGGCCGTCAGCCTGCCATTGACCGTCGATCAGGCGCTGGCGTGCCTGGGGAATACCCAGTGGGTCCATCATCGACCAGCGCAGGCCGCCGCTCTCTTGCTGGATGATCAGCAACCAGTCCTGGCTCTGCCCGGCCTGGACGCGCTGCACATGCAGTTGCCGGGGCAGTTGCAGGTCCGGGGTCCCGACCGGCAACGGCGCCTGACTGGCGCAGCCGCCGAGCAGCAACAGGGTCAGGATCAAAATACGGATCATTGCGTCGTATCCGGCAGGGGCTTGCGCACCACGGCATTGACCAGGGTTTCTTCACGCTGGCCAAACGGCTTGGGCTTGCACAGCTTCAAACGCTCCAGCAGGCCGAAGTCCTTGGCGCGGCTCCACCACAAGTACGGGTAGGAGACATTGCCCGAGCTGAACTCGAAGCCCTGGTCACGCAGCATGTCGAGGTACTGGGCGGCGCTTTTCTGCACATGCATCGGGTGGCGGAACAGCCAGCGGATTACCCAGGTGTCGATATACGCCTCGGTGGACTCGGCAAACAGCAGATAGCCGCCGGGCTTGAGCACCCGGTAGAACTCGGCCAGTGCTTGCTCCTGCTCGACCAGATGGTGAAAGGTCTGGTGGCAGAACAGCAAATCGACACTGGCATCGGGCAACTGCAACACCGCGCAGTCGCTGCCGATCAACTCGACCTCCAGACCCAGGCGGGCTGCTTCCTGGCGGCTCAGCTCCAGGCTGTGCGGGTCAGCGTCCAGGCCGATGATCCGCGCCGGCTGGAAGGTTTGCTGCAAATAACGGAATGACTTGCCCTGACCGCAACCGGCGTCGAGCAACACAGCATCCGTGGGCAGCGGCGTGTCGAACAGCCCGCGCAGGTCATTGATTGCCACGCGCAACACATGGTGCTGCCAGGTGTGGCTGCGCAGAAACCAGAAGCCGAAACGGGTTTCTTCGACGTAACTGTCGCTCAGGAACCGGCCGCTCATGACGCCTCACCTGCGCAAATCTCGGTAAGCATGCGCAGCCGCCGTTTGGGTTCGCTGACAAACGGATTGCGCAGGTCCCAGGCGTAGCCAGCGAGAATCGAGCTGATCATCGCGCGGATTTCCGGTTGTGAGTCCTTGAAGAAAATCACGTCCTGGAAGCTGCCGTCGTACCAGCCTTCGACGTAGGCGCGGAAGGTATCCACCCCACGCTTGAGCGGTATGGCGAAGTCGTTTTCCCAGTCGACCTGCTCGCCACGCAACTGCTGATCGAGCAGGTTGGCGGCCATGCTCGCGGAACGCATGGCAATGGTTACGCCCGAAGAAAACACCGGGTCGAGGAACTCGGCGGCATTGCCCAGCAAGGCAAACCCCGGCCCGTGCAGGGTCTTGACGTTGGCTGCATAGCCGCCGATGGTCCGCGCCGGGGTATCCCACACAGCGTCTTTGAGGGTATTGCGCAGGCTCGGGGTTTCATCGATGAAGGCGCGCAGGCAGGCATCGAGGTCTTCGGGTTTGTCTTTGAAGCGCTCGGCGCTGGCCACCACGCCCTGGGAGCAGCGGCCGTTGCTGAACGGGATGGTCCAGAACCACACGTCGCGGTGCTCGGGGTGGACGCTGACCAGAATCTTGTTGCGGTCGAAGGGCGGGCTCTGGATATGGTCCTCGACATGGGTGAACACCGCACGGCGCAGAGGGAAGTCCGACGGCGCCTCCAGGTCCAGCAGGCGCGGCAGCACCCGCCCGTAACCGCTGGCATCGAGGACGAAACCGGCCTGCAGCGCGTACAGGCTGCCATCCTCGCGGCGCACTTGCAGCACCGGTTGGGCGGCGTTGAAGTCGGCGCTGACGATTTCTTGCAGATAGCGGATTTCCACGCCCTGCAGGGCGGCCTGGTCGGCCAGCAACTGGTCGAAGTCGGCGCGTTGCACCTGGAAGGTGCTCGGTTTGCCCTGGCTGAAGCTTTCGCCAAAATCGAACGCCGAGTACTGATCGCCACAGGCAAACGCGGCGCCGTTCTTGTACTGAAAACCTGCGGCCTGCACGGCGTCGAGCATGCCGGCTTCTTCGACGAAATCCAGGCAGTGCGACAGCAGGCTCTCGCCGATGGAGAACCGTGGAAACGCCTGGCGCTCGATGATCAGTACGTCGTGGCCCTTGCGCTTGAGCAGGGCGGCGGCAATCGCGCCGGCCGGGCCGGCACCGATGACCACGACCGTGCGGCTTTGCATATCAGTGATTGGCACAGCGATTCCTTACCGGTTTGTCGGTGGCAGTGGCGAATGAAAGGTTCTTGCGGCCCAGGCCCGCCAAGGCGGGCATCAGCGTGGCCAGCAGGCTCATCAGCATCAGCGCCAGGTACAACGCCTGACTGATCAGTTGCTGTTGCAGCAGCATGTTGAGAAACACGATCTCGCTCAGGCCACGAATATTCAGCAGCACGCATTCGCGCCAGCGGCTGGCGCCGGGGTACGAAGGCGGTGCCCAGCGCAGCCCCAGCCAGTTGCCGAGCAGCTTGGCGACAATCGGCACCCCAATCAGCGCCGTCAGTAGCAGGCCGTCCAGTTCGCCCATGGCGCTATGCACATTGATCTGTACCAGACCGAAGGTCAGCAGCAACGGCACGGCCAGGTAATTTTGCAGCAGGGCCAGCACAGCGGGTTTGATCGGCAGGACCCAGGCTTGCTTGAGGCGGCTCATGCACATCAGGTAACCGATGCCGAAAACCAGCGCGTTGAGTTTGTAGTGCTCGGCCAGTACCAGCAGAGCGAAAAAGCCCAGGCTGTAGACCAGCGGCTGGCGAATGCCCAGCAGCCGCAGCAGCAGGGGGGTGCAGGCCATCAGCAGTGGCAGCAACAGGCTGCTCAGGTGCAGGCTGCCTTGGGCCAGGGCGAACAGGCTCCAGCAGGCCAGGTCGATGAGAATCGCGGCCTGCACCAGCCGGCGGGTGGCAGCTGGCGGGTAGTTGATGTGGTTCAGGTACAGGTACAACACCGGAATGGCGGTGATGGCGAACACCAGCCCCACTGCAAGATCGCTGATCCAGCGCTGCTCGGGCAGCAGCCACACTGCGCAGGCTACCCCACAGATGAACGGCACCACAAAGCTCGGCAACGCCACCTTGAGGCTTTGCCGGTCCAGCTCGACCTCGACCACATCGCTGAGGATATGGCCCAGCACCAGGGCGAAGGCCAGGCCATAGAGGGTCTTGAGCCAGACCGGCTCGATCAGTTGGGCGCCGCTCAGTTGCCAGTGCGGCTCGACCCACAACAGCATCAACAGCGGCAGGCCGAAGGTTGCCAGCAACAACTGACTGACGATCGGGATCAGTCCCAGCCGCTTGCCCAGCCAGGTCGCGCCGGCAAACGCCAGCAGGGCCATGAGCCAGAACAGCAGAATCAGCATGATTGCAGCTCCTGATGATCGGGGGTATGGCGGTGGCTTGCCCACGGCGCGAGCAGAAAACTGAAGACCAGCCCGAGGCTCACCGACAGCCCGAAGTTGCTGATCGCCGGGGTCTGCGACAGCGCCAGCAGGCCGAACGACAACCAGGTGGTGATGGCCGCCAGCAAGGTGCCGAGCAGACTGACCGCCGCCCCACCGACCTGCTCACGCATGAGAATCGCGTAATCGACGCTGATCGCGGTGACCAGCAGCAGGCCGAACAGGCTGAACAGGGTCAGCGGCTGACCCAGCCAGCCGAGGCTTGCCAGGCTGCACAAGGCGGCCAGCAGTGGCAGGGTCACGATGCGTACTGCGCCGCCGAAACCGAAGGGGGCGATCAACAGGGCAATGATCAGGATGCACGACAGCAGTTTGAGTTCGGCGGCGCTGATCTGGGTCTGGGCGAACACCGCATTGAGTGCTCCCAGGCGGTCGACCAGGTGCACGCCTGGCAGCCCATCGGCCTGGGCCTGCAACAGGGCCGGGTTGCCCAGCCCTTGCAGGCTGACGACAGCCGCCACGCCCTCGTTGTTACGGCCCAGCCAGAGTGGCCGCCAGGCTTCGCTCAGCGGCCCGGCCAGGGCCTGGTCGATGGGCTGGACGGGCAGTGCCTGGAGTTCAGCCAGTTCGGCCTGCAGGGTTTCGCTGGACACCCCGAGCGCCAGCAGCGCTTGCCAGTGCTGCGCCAGTTGCGGCAAGGCGGCCTGCAGCGCCTTTTGGTCGTCCGGTGAGGCCAGTAATTGGTTGATCGCCATGTAACCGCGCAGTTTGCCGCTGCCGATCAACGCGTCGAGACGTTGGGTCAGGGCGTTCTGGCGCTCCAGCAATTGCTGCTCGTCGCGGCCGCGAATCAGGAAAAACTGGCTGGTCGGCTGATAACCGGTAATCCGCGCAATGCTTTGCGCTTCGTCGGTCAGCGCCTGGGGGGCGGAAACCCATTGGCGAATGTCGTTGCGGGTGGTCAGTTGCCACAAGCCGGCGGTGCAGAACGCCAACAGCGCAACCAGCAACAGCGGTGTGTTGACCCGGCGCAGCAAGGCGCTGCGTATATCCAGCAGGCGTTGCGCCAGCGTCAGCGGCCACTGCGCCGGGCGCAGCTCGGTTTTGGCCAGCAGCGCCGGCAGCAGGCACACCGCCGCCAGGTAAGCGCCGATCAGGCCAGCGGCGGAAAACGCAGCGATCTGAGTCAAGGCAGGAAAGGGTGTCCAGGCCAGCGCCAGATAGCCGATACAGCTGGTGATCAGGCTCAGGGTCAG
Organism: Pseudomonas sp. 21LCFQ010; assembly: GCF_024129905.1. Classification (NCBI taxonomy): domain Bacteria; kingdom Pseudomonadati; phylum Pseudomonadota; class Gammaproteobacteria; order Pseudomonadales; family Pseudomonadaceae; genus Pseudomonas; species Pseudomonas sp. 21LCFQ010. The sequence continues at coordinate 11,623 of NZ_JAMYDZ010000007.1, forward strand.
CCCCGGCAGGGTCAGCCGCAAGGCCGGCCAGGCACGCCAGGGCTTGAGGCTCCAGCTTTTGGACAGGTAGTGCAGCGGGTAATCGACGGCGACGCCGATCAGGCTCGACCCCAGTACCAGGGTCATGACGTGCATCTTGCCGAACAGCAGTACGCAGGCGACGCTGCCGAACAGCATGCCGACCAGCACCGGGACGAACGCCAGCAGTACGCGCCAGCGGCGGAACGCCAATAGCAGCAACAGCAGGATGCCTGCCGTGGCGCCACCGCCGACCCAGCTGATTTCCTGTTTGGCTTGTTGCTGACCCGCCGCGGCATACAGCAGCCCGCTGGCCGCCAGCAACTGCCCGCCGGCCTGGGCGGCCTGTTCACGGGCCAGGCTCAACAGGCCGGCGACCTGCCCCGGCAGCTGCATGTCAAACGCATCGCCTGGGGTGCGTACCCGCAGCAACACCCATTGCTTGCCATCGGCCTGGGCCAGCAGCGCACCGCTGGCCAGGTCCGGTTCGACGCTGCCGGTGCGCGGCAGGTTGCTCTGGATGCGTCCGGTCAGGCCCAGCCAGTCGTCCTGGCTCGGTACCAGGCTGAAACCGGCAAAGGGGTCGAACAGGCTTTGCAGGCGTTGCTGGATGAACGCCTCGGGTTGTTCGATCAGCAGCGTGCGGTCCGCCGCCGGGAGCATGGCTAGCCGGCCGGCGAGCAATTGTTCGCGGATGGCCGGCAGGTCAGCCTGCAGGTTCCATTGGACCTTTTCGAACAGCCCGCTGGCCTGCCACTGCGCGGCCAGTTGCTTGGTCAGTTCAATGGCTTGCTGGCGCTCGGGGTGGCCGACCAGCACCAGCATTTCGCGATTCAGCGGCTCCTGCATGCGCTGCTCGGCGCGCAGCTCCAGCGGATCAGGACGTCCGCCCGGCACCAGTTCCATGAGGTTGGCCGACAGCGGCGCGCCATCACGCCACTGCCAGCCGGCCAGTGCCAGCACGCCGAGCAGGATCAGCAGGAACAGGCGCGGCAGGCGCCGCTCAGGATTTGAAATCAGCACGCTGGGTATCGCTCAGCGCCGGAACGCTATGGCTGTCGATCATTTTCAGCACCGTGCGGTCGCCCTGGGCTTCGAGCAGTTCGATCTGCCTGACCAGTTCGCCGCCGTCGATATTGATCTGGCGAAAGATCTGTTGCAGCAACAGTGAGCGTGGCAGCAGGGTCAGTTTCCAGTCCTGTGCATCACCGCTGAGTTGCAGTTCGAAATCACGCTGCAATCCGCTGCTGTCACCTTGCAGCACCGCCAGGAACAGACGGTTGTGCTCGGCGCCGGCACTCTTGTTCGGCAGCATCTGCCAGCCCTGCGCCTCGCGGCGGGCGATACCGTTGGCGGTGATGCGGTAATCCTGCTTGAGCGGTGTTTCGAGCAGCCACAGCAGGCCGAAGTCACGGGCCAGGACAAAACGCCCGGTGCTGGTCAGCGGCTGGGGCAGGGCGCGCAGGTGTTTTTCCTGGATAAACCGCCCCTCGATGGCCGCAGGCCGGGACAACTGCTCGCTCAGTTGTTGCAGGTCGAAGGCCCAGGTCTGTGCAGCCAGGCACATCAGCATCAGTGTGGCGAATAGACGTTTCATACCCGGCCCTCGTTTGCCAGCGCCTTTTGTACGGCGTCGGTGAAAGCCTTGGGCGAGGCCAACTGCATCTCGCGGCTGTCGACGGCCACCGCAACCTGTACGGTGCTGGCGCGGGTCATGCGCTCACCGGTGCTGGCATCGCTGATCAGGTAGTTGATCTTCAGGCGGTTTTCCCATTCCACCAGGCTGGCGCGCACGATCAGTTTCTGGCCGAACACCGCGCCGCGCATGTAGCGCAATTGCATATCAATGACCGGCCAGCCGTAGCCGGATTCGAGCATCCTGGTGTAGTTGTGGCCGATATGATCGAGCAACGCACAGCGCGCCACTTCGAGGTATTTGACGTAGTGGCCGTGCCAGACGATGTTCATCATGTCGACATCGAAAAACGGCACCACCACTTCAGTGTCGACGTCGATCAGTCCTTTACTGCGCATGCAGCCTCCAGTGGCGCTCGCTGATGCGTTGCAGGCACAGGCGCAATTCGCCTTCCAGACCCCGGTCGTCGATGACCGGCGGGAATTCTTCGCCAAGCTGCGCATGCATGCTGGCCAGCGCTGCCGGCAGCGGCCTGGCGTCGGCTTCGCGGCTGCGCAGCCACAGGCCCTGATTGGCCGCCAGCAGGGTCGCTGCTGCGACCTGCTCGGTGAGTTCCAATACCCGGATGGCATCACGTGCAGCAATGGTGCCCATGCTCACCTTGTCCTGGTTATGGCACTCGGTGGAGCGCGAGAACACGCTGGCCGGCAGGGTGTTTTTCAGCGCTTCGGCAGTCCAGGCACTGGCGCCGATCTGCACGGCCTTGAAGCCGTGGTTGATCATCGCCCGTTCGGCACTGGCGCCGGACAGGTTGCTCGGCAGGCCGTGGTTGTAACGCACGTCGACCAGCAGGGCCAGTTGCCGGTCGAGCAGGTCGGCGACGTTGGCCACCAGGTTTTTCAGGCTGTCCATGGCAAAGGCGATATGGCCACCGTAGAAGTGCCCGCCGTGCAGCACCCGCTCGTGGTCGCCGTCGATGATCGGGTTGTCGTTGGCGCTGTTGAGTTCGGTCTCGATGAACGAGCGCAACCAGCCCAGGCTGTCGGCCAACACGCCAAGCACATGCGGCGCGCAGCGCAGCGAGTAACGGTCTTGCAGGCGGTGCAGCGGCGCGGTGGGGGCGTCGATGGCCAGGTCCTGACGCAGCCAGGCCGCGACCTGGGTCTGGCCTGGGTGCGGCTTGGCTGCAAACAGGCGCTCGTCGAAGTGTTCCGGGTTGCCTTGCAGGGCGATGACGTTCATTGCGGTGATGCGCGTGGCCAGTTGCAGCAGGTAGTCAGCCCGGGCAAACGCCTGGCAGGCCAGGCCGGTCATCACCGCGGTGCCATTCATCAACGCCAGGGCTTCCTTGGGGCGCAGCACCAGCGGCTCCCAGCCCAGTTCGCGATGCACCTCAAGCGCCGGGCGACGCTGGCCGCGGAACATCACCTCGCGCTCGCCGGACAGCGTGGCGGCCACATAAGACAACGGGGTCAGGTCGCCGCTGGCGCCCACCGAGCCTTCTTCCGGGATCAGCGGCAGCACGTCATGTTCGATAAACGCCTGCAAGCGCTCCAGCAACTCGATACGCACCCCGGACATGCCGTGGCACAGCGACTGCAAGCGCGCAGCGAGCACGGCGCGGGTGGCGCGTTCGTCCAGCAGCTTGCCCAGCCCGCAGCCGTGGAAGGTATACAAATGCCGGGGCAGGGCTTCGACGTGCTGCAGGGGCACAGCCACCACGCAAGAGTCGCCATAACCGGTGGTCACGCCGTAGATCACGCCTTCCTTGTCCAGCAACGAGTCGAGGAACTGCGCCCCGCGAGTGATGCGCGCCCGGTACTGGGCATCGGCTTGCAGCACGGTCGGCGCCTGACGGTTGGCGACGGCCACTACCTGTTCGATGCTCAGCGCCAGGGCGCCGAAGGTCACGGGGTCATGAGCTGGATGATTCATCGGACTTCCAGAAAGGATAGAAATTGAACCACTGCTGCGGGGCTTGCAGGCAGTAGTGGGCCAGCCGTTCGGCGTAGCGGGCAGCCCAGTGGGCAATGACCTGGGCACGGTCGCTGCGCCGCCACTGGACCGATTCGGTGAACGGCTCCAGAACCACGCGATAGCCCTGGGCGTCCTTGAGGCAGAAAAACAGGTTCACCGGGCACTTGAGCAGCCCGGCCAGCAGCCAGGGGCCTTGCGGGAAGGCCGCCGGCTTGCCGAGAAAATCAGCCTGCACGGTGCGCCCGCCATGCAACGGCACGCGGTCACCGGCGATGGCCAGCCATTCGCCGTCGTCCAGGCGCTGGCTCAGTTGCAGCATGATGGCCGGGTCCAGTTCACTGACCTGGACCAGCCGCAGATTGGTCGCTCCGGCTTCGCCCAGCAGGCGATTGAAGCGTTCGGCGTGCTTGGTGTGCACCAGCACGTTCATGGTGACCTTTTCGCCCAGTTCGGCCAGGGCGCGGCACACTTCAAGGTTGCCCAGGTGGGCACCGACCAGCATCTGGCCGCGCTGGCCACGCAGTTGATTGCGCAGCAGGGCGGGGTCGTCGATGCGGATCTGTTCGATGCCCAGCTTGCCGTTCCACACATCGAGCTTGTCGAGCAAGGCTTCGGCAAACGCCATGAACTGGCGGAACACCCGCCACTGGCTGGGGCGCAGTTCAGGCTTGCCGCTCCAGTCGGCAAGGTTTTGCTGGAACTCGGCGATGGCGTGCCGGGCGCTGCGGCCAAAAATGAAGAAGTACAGCACAATGCCGTACAGCACCGGGCTGAGCAGGCGCCGGCCAAGTATCCGTACCGCCCAGGCGGTGAGCTTCATCAGCGCGAAGCTGCCGCGCTCTTCGCGGTCGGCCCAGTGTCGTTTCGGTTGCTGGCTCATGGCCGCACCTTGCGCCACAGCAGCACCGGCGCGCGCACTAACATGCCGAAGAACAGCTTGGTGTGCATCTTGGAAATCAGTGCGTTGTCGTGAAAAAGGCGAAAGTGCGACAGGCCATCCTCGGGGTAATGCACCTTGGTCGGCAGCCAGTGCATCGGCTGGCGGCGCCATGCCAGACGGACCAGAATCTCGGTGTCGAAATCCATGCGCCGGCCCAGTTGCACCGTATCGATCAGACGCAGCACCGGCCCCAGCGGGTAGACCCGAAAGCCGCACATCGAATCGCGGATCTGCAGCGACAGGGTGTTGATCCACACCCACACATGGGTCAGGTAGCGGGCATACAAGCGGCCTTTGGGCACGCTCTGGTCATATTGTGGATAACCGCAGATCAGCGCCTTGGGGTGTTGCCGGGACAGTTCCAGAAAACGTCCGATGTCGCTCAGGTCATGCTGGCCGTCGGCGTCGACCTGCAAGGCGTGGCTGTAGCCACGTTGCGCCGCCTCCTGAAAACCGGCCATCACGGCGCCGCCCTTGCCCTGATTGGTCTGCAGACGAATCAGGTGCACGCCGTCTTCCTTGGCCAGTGCTTGCAGGACCTGAGCGCAGGCCTGACTGCTGGCGTCATCGACCAGCACGCATGGCAGGCCGGCAGCGCGCAGGGCCTTGACCACGTTGGGCACTGCCAGCTCGTGGTTGAACACTGGTATCACCGCACAGGGCTTATGCATGAGCGGTTTCCGTGGCGCTGTCTTGCAGCACGATCCGGCCGCTGGAGCAGGGCGCCTGATGCTGGTTGTGGTAGGCGAAATGCAGCTTGCTACGGGCTGCGTCGAAGCGCAGGGTCAGGGTCAAGCGGTCGCCAGGGCGCACCAGTTGCTGGAACTTGAGCACTTCCATACCGGCAAAGCGCGGCGGCAGCTCAAGCAGGCGCTGGCCGAGTTCCAGTGCCCAGTCGACCTGGGTCACGCCAGGCAGGACCGGCGTACGAGGGAAATGGCCGGTAAAGCAGGCCAGATCCGGCGGCACCTGCAACTCGATCTGCAGGCCGTCGTCCTGGACCTTGTGCTCCAGCACCTCGGGGGCTTTGCCCCGCGGTGCGGCCAGCAGGGTTTCGACCAGTGCCTGAGGCAGTTTGCCCTGGTCGCTCAGCGGCAACTGACGCAGCAGCCGCCAGCGCCGCGGCAAGGCCAGCGCCTCACAATGATTGCTCAGGTGTTTGCGCAAGGTCTCGGTCAGGGCGCGGCGGCCCAGATTACGCAAGGCATGCAAGCCACTTTCGCTGAGCACCACCAGGGCGCCCAGATAGGCACGGTTCTCACGGACTACGCCGAGCCGGGCTTCGCTGATCCAGGCATGGTTGACCAGTGCCTGTTCCAGCGATGGCAGCGAGATGCGTTTCTCTTCCAGTTTGACGATGCGGTCCAGACGACCCAGCAGTTCGAAGCGGCCATCGGCCTCAAAGCGAGCGGCATCGGCGGTCTGTTCGGCATGACCCGGGGCGAGGTAAGGCGAGCAGACTTGCAACGCGCCCTCAGCGTCCTGGGTCAACTGCACACCGGCAAACGCCTGCCAGAGCGTTTCGCCCTGGCGCCAGGCAATACCGCCGGTTTCTGAGCTGCCGAAAATCTCGCACGGCCATTGGCCCAGACGCTGTTGCAGGCTGAGCGCAGCGTCTGCGGGCAGCGCGCCACCGGATGAGAACACCCGGCGTACCTTGCTCAGCGCTGGCCAGTCGAGGTTGTCCCCCATGCGCTTGAGCAGCGCCGGGCTGGCGACCCAAGCGAAGGCCGGATAGTCCAGGCTGGCGCGTTGCAGGTCTTCCGGGAACGGCAACTGCCGCCGAACCCATTGACGCCCGGCGCACAGCGGCCAAAGCACCCGGAACAGCAGGCCATAGATGTGCTGCGCGGCGACACTGCCGATCATGCAGGCGTTACCCAGTTCAGCGCCCCACAGTTGCTCCAGGCCCCGGACTTCGTTGTCCAGTTGGCGCAGCCGTTTGTCGATGCGCTTGGGTTCGCCACTGGAGCCCGAAGTGCACAGGCTCAGGCTGCACTGGTCCAGGTCGAGCCGTGCGGCTGGCAAGGGTTCGGCGTCGTACAGCTGGCCCAGGCGGGTATCGCCCGGCTGTTCGCTGAGCCACAGGTCGACTTGAGGGTTCCAGCGTTCGCGGGTCTCGGCCTGCAGGTCGGCGGGCAGCAGCACGCTGACCCCGGCGCGCCAGGCGGCCAACAGGGCGATGGCCAGTTCGCCTGCGTCTTCCAGGTGGATGGCCAGATGGCGGATGCCACGGGCTTGCAGGCCGGCAGCGGCGCACAGGGCTTGGCGGCGTAGCTGGCCGAGGGTCAGGTCCGGGTCCTGGCACAGCAGGCGGTCCGGCGACTCATCGAGCAGCAGGTGTTCAAGATTTAACCAGTTCATGGCATTCATTTCAGGCGCCGCCTCTGACTCGGCGACGAACAATCCATTCGCCTGCGAACAGCAGGCCCATCAGTCCGTAAGAAAGCAGTCCGGTCCATAGCGCCCACCAGTGCAACGGTGCCCAAAGGGTCAGGACCGTGGCGGTCAGGCCGTTGAACAGAAAAAAACCGCACCATACCCAAGTCACCTGCCGCGTATAGCGAATGGCGACCTCGGGTAAATCCGGGTCGCTCAAGCGTGCCAGGCGTTCAACGACCGGAGGTCCCTGAATCAGGCTGGCGCCAAACAGGCAAAGCATGAAGCCGCTGATCAGCACCGGATACCAGCGCAGCAGCGCCGGGCTGTCGAGCAGCGCGAGCAACGCACAGAAGCTCAGCGCGACCACGGCCATCGCCAGGCTGGCGGTGCGTCGCTCGCCGGTCAGTACCCTGGCCAGCCACAGGCCACCGAGCAGCAACGCGAACTGCCAGGGCGCGAAGTGCTCTATGCCGAAGTACACGACAAACGGATAGAGCACACCGATCAGCACCAGCAGCACGCCGATCAGCCGCTTGAGCGCACGTCTAAAAACTGCCTGCGTTGTCATCGCTGCGTTAAAAACCGGCTCAACATGCTCATTTACCGTCTGTAAACTCCGCTGTTTCGCCTGTTTTTGCCTTGCGCTGACTGCCTCGCCTACGTTTTTAGGCGTGCGCTTCATGCGGCAGAGTTGACCAGCCGGTACACCGCGTCGACCACGTCATTGACCGTGCGTACCGACTTGAATTCCTCGGCGGCGATCTTTTTTCCGGTCTTGCGTTTGATGTGGTCGATCAGGTCCACGGCATCGATGCTGTCGATTTCCAGGTCCTGATACAGGTTGGCTTCCAGCGTCACACGCTCGGGCTCGATTTCGAACAGCTCGACCAGTGCGCTGCGCAGGGTCTCGAAAATATCGTCACGGGTTTGCATGCTCAGTCCTCAGGCCGATTGTCTGGCGCTGACGAACGCCGCGAGGCTGTCGACGCTGGTGAAATGCGAGCGGGTGTCCTTGGCTTCGGCGTCGATCTTGATGCCGTAGCGCTTCTGGATGGCCAGACCCAGTTCCAGGGCATCGACCGAATCCAGGCCCAGGCCTTCGCCGAACAGGGTCTGGTCGTTGCCAATGTCGTGGGTGCTGATGTCTTCAAGGCCCAGGGCGTCGATGATCAGTTGTTTGATGTCACGGTGCAGATCGCTCATCTGAGGCGAGCTCCTTGATGAAATAGTCATGCAGGTAGTCGTTGAGCTTGCGCGACGCCAACGGCGGCGGGCCCATCTCGGTAAAACGCTGCGGATCGATATCGGTCCCCACCCGCAGGCTGAAGTGCACGCGGCGTTGCGGGATGCGGTACCAGGGTTCGGCTTTGGTCAGGGTCGTGGGGCTGACCTTGATGGTGACCGGGGTAATCAGCCGGGCGCCGCGCAAGGCAATGGCGGCGGCGCCCCGGTGAAACGCTGGCGGCTGGCCCGGCGTGGTGCGGGTGCCTTCAGGGAAGATGACCAGCGATTGCCCGGATTGCAGGCTGTCGACCGCCAGATCGAGCATGTCGATGCTGCCGTCGTTGCTGATGTAGCCCGCACGGCGCACCGGCCCACGGGTACAGGGGTTGTCCCAGAGGCCGCGCTTGACCACGCAGTTGGCATCACGCACCAGGCCGATCAGGAATACCACGTCGATCAACGAGGGGTGGTTGGCGATAATCATCTGGCCGGGGCGCCCCAGGTTTTCGGCACCCTGTACGTCATAGGTCAGCACGCCCATGCGCGCCATGACGCGAATGAAGCGCCAGAACAGCAGGCTGATGGTCTGTCTGGCGCGGCGCTGGTGGCTGGCCTTGTCGCCCGGCAGGCAGGCCAGCAACGGGAAAATCAGCACGCGCAGGCACAGCCCGCCAATCCCGAACAGGGCGAAGCTGATAGCCGTGGCGAACAGCCGCCACCAGTAGGCGTCGCGGCCTTTGTTCAATGATTGTGTTGCCAGTTCCATAAGCGGTTTTTCCATGGATGGCGACAAGCGGGTTGGTTAGTGTGCAACATGCGCAACAGGTTCAATGCATGGGGCCAGTCAGGTTGCGGCGTACCTTGATCATTGCTGTGCAGGGACAACTGCCAGTCCTGGCCCGTGGTCAGCAGCAAGCCGACCGCGTAGGGAAAGGGCACGTCGTCGACCCACTGGGCATAGGCCTGCGGCGGTTGTTCTTCAGTGACCACCAGCAGCACTGCAGGCGCACCTTCGGCCAGCAGCGTTGCGGCTTCGAAAACGCCGTGCTCAAGGCCGTCGCCCGCCGCAGCCAGGGCGGTCATCTCGCAGGTAGAGCCACGCATGATCGACCACAGGCCGATCACCGCGTTATGCACTGACAGGCTGAACTGGGTAGGCGACAAGGGCTCGCCGGCCGCCAGATCGCGCAGGATATCGAACGTGCGTGGGGTTTCTCCGTGGCGAGAAACAAACACCAGAGGCAGTTGCTCATGGCCCTCGGCCAGCGGCCAGGCGACGGCAAAGGCCATCCGTGCCATGCGGCCCAGGCGTCGGCGCTGCATGGCAGGCAGGAACGATACGTCCGGGACTTCGTCGTTATCGGGCAGCAGGACCGGCTCGCGGCTCCAGTGTTGCCAGTCTTCGACGCTGGTCAGGCCAGGTGCCCAGGCACGCCATTGTGCAATGTTGAAGGTGATCAAAGGTTTTTTCTTCCCGCCCCTGCGGGCTTACTGCTTACGTCTCGATGATTTCGGGGTGCGGCTAAAAGCGTAAGTGAGGCCGTCAGCGCAAGGCCAAAACAGGCAAGAAGCGGTCGGAGTCGCGCTCGACTCTACAGGGTGTAAATGAGCGCTCCGCAGCTGTTTTGACGCAGCGCTGACAACGCCGGTCGTTTTTAGACGTGCCCTCCGGGACGACACCGGCCCTGGCATGGCAGCTGACCGAGTGCGCGCATTATCCAGATGGGGGTTCGTCGTAGCAAATTTGTTACACATTATCTGTGTACCCTTTCTCTGTTTCCGACTAACGACAGTGGTAATGGTCTTTTCTGTCATATGGGCGTCATCTTGTCGTCATATGGTTGTCAGATTCAGTGGGTTCTGGCCGTTCCAACCGGGATCCACGGGGATTGCCTGGACTCATCCACAGTCAAGGGCCACACTGGCCTGTTTCCAGTTTTTACCAATCAGGGAGGTCGAAGCATGCGTCGCGTGGTGTTCAATCAGAAGGGGGGCGTGGGTAAATCCAGCATCGCCTGCAACCTGGCTGCGGTGAGCGCCCATCAGGGGTATCGGACGCTTCTGATCGATCTTGATGCTCAGGCGAACTCGACTCATTACCTCACTGGCCTGACCGGCGACGACATTCCCATGGGGATCGCCGAGTTCTTCAAGCAGACCCTGGCTTCCGGACCCTTTGCCCGCAAGAACCAGGTCGATATCTATGAAACACCCTACGACAATCTGCACGTGGTGACCGCCACCGCCGAACTGGCCGAGCTGCAACCCAAGCTTGAGGCCAAGCACAAGATCAACAAGCTGCGCAAATTGCTCGACAGCCTTGATGAAGACTACGAGCGGATCTACATCGATACCCCGCCGGCGCTGAACTTCTATGCGGTCTCGGCGCTGATCGCCGCTGACAAGGTGCTGATCCCGTTTGACTGCGACAGCTTCTCCCGCCAGGCGCTGTACGGGCTGATCAAGGAACTCGAAGAGCTCAAGGAAGACCATAACGAGGATCTGGAGCTTGAGGGGATCATCGTCAACCAGTTCCAGCCGCGGGCCAGCCTGCCGCAGCAGATGCTCGACGAACTGATTGGTGAGGGCTTGCCGGTATTGCCGGTGTACCTCAATGCCTCGGTGAAGATGCGCGAGTCGCATCAGGTCGCCCAGCCGCTGGTGCACATGGACCCGCGCCACAAGCTGACCCAGCAGTTTGTCGAACTGCATGACTACCTGGAGAACAATGCCCAGGCTTGAGCGACGGGCCGGCTTCATCGGGCGTTGAGGTTGCGCAGTACCTTGTGGGTGAAGGTGCCTTCCTTGATTTCCAGGGTCATCCGTTCGGCATTGGCCCTGGCGGTTTCGGCCATGTCATCGGGGATGGTGATGCTCGCTTCCATATCGGCCCGGTGCTGTTGCTGTGAGGCCTTGAGCCGGTTCTTGCCGGCCCGGCAACCGCAGCGCACCAATTGGCCGTGGGTCGCCACGGCGACCTGCCCGTCGACCCAGGTCGGGTTGCCCTCGGCGATGTAACCTACCGCTTTGCACGCCGGACACCACACCGGGTCACCCATGCGTGCGATACGGTATACATCAATGGCTTCGCTGGCCGAAGCGGCCAGCACGAAACCGCCGCTGGTGGTGAGATCACCTTCCCTGACTACAAATGGCATGGCACTGCTTCCTTACGCTGGGAGTGGGAAGCAGATGCTAGGGGGAAATAACCTGCGGCGGAGCGTGGCCAAGCGTTTAGAGACGGTTCCTACAGGAAAATCAGCAAAAGCGCTTGGCGATCTTCTCGCAGGCTTTAGCCGCGAAGGCTTCCCGGCTAAAGCCAATACTGTTCAGTTAAGTACTGCATGCCTTTGTAGGAGCGACCTTGGTCGCGAAGAGGGCGGCACATTCGCAGCAGATGCTGTGACTTTCCTGGCCCTTTCGCGACCAAGGTCGCTCCCACACAGATCTGTGGTGCTTAACAGAACAGTATTGCGGCTAAAGCCGCTACGACGAACAGCTGATCTCCAGATGCTTGCCCCAATCCGGTGGCCGCTTGGCATATTCGGCCATGCCGGGCTGTTCATTGAACGGGTCGCTCAACACCCGGTGCAGACGCCGCACTTCTTCGTAGTCGCCTTGCTCGGCGGCGCTGATCGCATTTTGCGCCAGGTAATTGCGCAGCACGTACAGCGGGTTGACCGCGTGCATGCGTTCGCGGCGTTGTGCCTGACTGCCGTCGTCCTGGCGGGCGATACGGGCCAGCAGGCGTTCGCCCCAGGCATCGAAACCCTTGAGGTCAATGAAGTCATCGCGCAGGGTGCGCAGCGCGTCAGCGGCTGGTGCGTCGCCCAGGCGGCGGAAAAACAGGTGGTAGTCGACGCCGCCGGTTTGCATCAGTTGCAGCAGTTGGGCAATCAGTTCGGCGTCGTCGTCCTCGGCGCTGGTCAGGCCCAGGCGGCGGCGCATCAGGTCCAGATAGTGCGCCTGGTACAACGGCAGGAACAGGCTGATGGTCTCGCGCAGCGCTTCAACACTGATGAACGGCGTCAGCGCCTGGGCCAGCGCACTGAGGTTCCACTGGGCGATGGGCACCTGGTTGCTGAAGGAGTAGCGGCCTTCGTGGTCGGAATGGTTGCAGATGAAATTCTGGTCGAAGTCATCGAGAAAGGCGTATGGCCCGAAGTCGAAGGTGATGCCCAGGATCGACATGTTGTCGGTGTTCATCACCCCATGACAGAAGCCGTAGGCCTGCCACTTGGCGATCAGTTCGGCATTGCGCTCGACGATTTCGCGGAACATCGCCAGCCAGGGCTCGGGTTGGTGCAGGCAATGCGGGTAATGCTGGGCCAGCACGTATTCACCGAGCTCTTTGAGTTGTTCAGGCTGCTTGGTGTAGTACAGGTATTCGAAGCTGCCAAAGCGCACATGGCTTTGCGCCAGGCGCAGGACCATGGCGGCGCTTTCCTTGCGTTCGCGCCATACCGGGGTGCTGGAGCCAATCACGCAGGCGGCACGGCTGCTGGGGATGCCCAGAGCGTGCAGTGCTTCGCTGGCCAGAAACTCGCGGATCGATGAGCGCAGCACCGCGCGGCCATCGCCCATCCGCGAGAACGGTGTCTGCCCGGCGCCCTTGAGGTGCAGGTCCCAATGCTCGCCAGCGTCGTTACGCACTTCCCCGAGCAGCAGGCCGCGGCCATCGCCCAGGCGTGGGGTGTAACCGCCGAACTGATGCCCGGAGTAGACCATCGCCCGCGGGTCGGCCTCAGCCCATAGTTTGTGGCCGCTGAACACCTCGCAAAACAGCGGCGTCTGGGCCTGGGTCGGGTCGAGGTCCAGCAGTGCCAGGGCCGCGTCGCTGGCGACTACCAGGCGCGGTTGGTCGATCGGCTCGGGTAACACCGAAGTGGAAAACGCATCGCCCAGGCGGGCGAAGCGGTTGTCGAAGTCGAGTTCGTCGAGGGCTTTCACAGGCTGTCGCCTCCAGCGAAGGGTGGGGGAGTCAGCGCTAGCGGGTCATGCTGCGCTCGTAGGCTGCCAGTACGGTGCGTTCAGACTGCACCAGATAGGCTTCGAGCATCCGCGTGGCCTCTTCGGCCTGGCCTGCTTCGAGACGTTCGAGAATCGCGGCATTCATATCGACATACGGGAAGTGCAGAAATTCGGGGTTTTTCAACAGGCCGAAAGCCAGCCGCAGCTCGGCTGAAATTTGCCCGTAGAAGGTCACCAGACGCGGGCTGTCGGCCATTTCGACGATGGCCCGGTGAAACATCATGTTGGCCGTACCGACCGCCGTCCAGTCCTTGGCCTCACGGGCGCGCATGCCGGCTTCGACCGCCTCGCGCATGTGCCGGGCACCGGGGTGCTGTGGGTAACCCTGGGCGATGGCCTTGCATTCAATGAAACGACGCACCCGGTAGATGTCGATGATCGAGGCCATGTCGGGCACCGCGACGGTCACGCCACGATTGGGCTCGTGCTTGAGCAGGCCCTCTTGAGTCAGCACCCGGAACGCTTCGCGCAGGGTGTTGCGCGAAATCTGCAGGCTCTCGGCCAGCGCGGCTTCCGACAGGCGCTGGCCGGGGACCAGTTCGCCTTCGACCAGCATTCTGCGCATTTCCTGGGTGATGGATTCTCCAAGCGTCCGTGGCTGTGGAGGTGAGGCGTGGTTCATAAGGGATCCAGAATAGAAAAAGCTGCGCTGATATTCCCTGAGAGCTCAGGCACTGGCAAGGAGCAAGGCCACAACGTGCTTCATTAAGTAGCATTGCTGAGTTGAAGGGTAACAATCTGGTGCATTTGATGTGGCTATCCACTAAGGATTGTTCAACAAAGAATCGCGTCTATATCTACATTGTTGGCCGTTTGTCTGGTCATTGGCATGCTCATTGCTCAGGGAAAAACAACTCCCACCGTAGGAATGCTGCCGTGACACAGACCGCTAGTGAGTTTTCCAAAGCGCGCCGCTCATCACTGATCGCCGCGATGTTCATGATGGCAACCTCTGCCATCGGCCCGGGTTTCCTGACCCAGACCGCCACCTTCACCGCGACCCTCGGGGCCGCATTCGCGTTCGGCATCCTGGCCTCGATCCTCATCGACTTCGTGGTCCAACTGAACGTCTGGCGGATCGTTACCCTGACCCGCATGCGCGCTTCGGACCTGGCCAACGCTGCGATTCCCGGCAGTGGCTATGTGCTGGCGGTGCTGGTGATTTTCGGCGGGCTGGTGTTCAGTCTGGGCAACATGGCCGGTGCCGGTCTGGGCCTGAACGCCATGACCGGCATTGACCCCATCTGGGGTGGTGCGGGCAGTGCGCTGCTGGCCATTGCGATCTTCTCGTCGCATCGTGCCGGGGTGGCGATGGACCGGATCATGATCGTGCTGGGCGTGTTGAAGATTTCCCTGATCCTGTTTGCGGCATTCGCTTCCCATCCGCCGCTGGGTGAGGCGTTGCGCCAGTCGGTATGGCCTGACTTCATCGACTTTGCCTCAATCACCACCATTGTGGGCGGCACTGTGGGTGGCTACATCACCTATGCCGGTGCGCACCGTCTGCTCGACCGTGGCACCGTGGGTGTGGAAAACATCGACGCGGTCTCCAAGGCTGCCCTGAGCGGCATCCTGGTGACCGGTATTGCCCGCTACGTGCTGTTCCTGGCGATTCTGGGTGTCGTGGCCAGTGGCGTGGTCATCGACGTGTCCGGCAAGGGCGCCAACCCGGCAGGCCAGGCCTTCGGTGCCGCCGCAGGTCAGGTCGGCATGATGATGTTCGGTCTGGTGCTGTGGGCTGCCGGTATCAGCAGCATGATCGGTGCCTCTTACACCTCGATGTCGTTCATCACCGTATTTTCCAAGAAGATCACCGAGCGGGCCCGTAACCTGGCCACCGTCGGTTTCATCATCATCGCCCTGATCGCCTACATGATCCTGGGCAAGCCGCCAGCCGCGCTGCTGGTGTTCGCCGGTGGTTTCAACGGTCTGATCCTGCCGCTGGGCCTGAGTATCTTCATGTATGTCGGCTGGCGCCGTTCCGACCTCATGGGTGGCTACCACTACCCACGCTGGTTGCTGGTGCTGGGTGTGCTGACCTGCCTGCTGTCGTGGTTCATGGCCTTCAAGTCGGCCCGGGCGATCTTTGCCTTCATCGGCGCGGCCTGATTCAAGCGGAGAACAGAAAATGCGAGCGATCGATCTCAACAGTGACCTGGGTGAAAGCTTCGGCGCCTGGAGCATGGGCGACGATGCTGCGATCCTTGAAGTGGTCAGCAGTGCCAATGTCGCCTGTGGTTTTCATGCCGGTGACCCGGCCGGCATTCTGCGGACCCTCAAGGCTGCGGCTGACAAGGGGGTGGCCATCGGTGCCCATGTGGCCTATCCCGACCTGGTCGGTTTCGGCCGGCGCAACATGGATGTGCCCTCGGCCGAACTGACCGCCGATGTGATTTACCAGATCGGCGCGCTGCAAGGGTTGGCGCGCAGTGTTGGCGCACAGGTGAGCTACGTGAAACCTCATGGCGCGCTGTACAACACCATTGCTCATGACCGGCGCCAGGCGTCGGCAGTCATCGATGCGCTGGTGCGCCTCGATCCGGCGCTCAAGCTGGTGTGCCTGGCCAACTCGCCGCTGCTCGACTGGGCGCAGCAAGCGGGTCTGGCATGCGTGTCCGAGGCCTTTGCCGACCGCGCCTACACCGCCGAGGGTACGCTGGTGTCACGCGCCAGGCCCGGTGCCGTACTGCATGATGCCGAACTGATTGCCCAGCGCATGCTGCGCCTGGTCAACGAAGGTGTCATCGAGGCCGAGGATGGCAGCACCATCGCCCTGCAGGCCGATTCGATCTGTGTTCACGGTGACAGTCACGGTGCGCTGACCATCGCCCGTACGCTCAAAGACTGCCTGCAGCATGCGGGCGTGACCATTCGTGCATTCAGCCAAGGCCAATCATCATGAACGCATTGCAACAAGCCCGTCAGTCTGCCGTCGCCGCCCGTGCCCGCTACCGTGCCGGAGAGATCGCACCCACCGCAGGCCAGGCGCCGGGCCTGACCCAGGCCAACATGATCTCGCTGCCGCGCGAATGGGCTTATGATTTTCTGCTGTTCGCCCAACGCAACCCGCAGGCCTGCCCGATCCTCGACGTGACCGAGCCGGGTAGCTACAGCACCGTGCTGGCCGAGCAGGCTGACCTGCGTACCGACCTGCCGCTGTACCGGGTCTGGCGCGATGGCCGCCTGGTTCAGGAGTTGCCCGATGCCACCGCGTTGTGGGCACAGCACACCGACCTGGTGAGCTTCCTGATCGGTTGCAGTTTTACCTTCGAGACCGACCTGCTCGAAGCCGGTATCGACGTACGCCACATCAGCGAAGGCTGCAACGTGCCGATGTATCGTACCAACCGCCAGTGTCGGCCAGCCGGTCGCCTGCAAGGCGAAATGGTCGTGTCGATGCGCCCGATCCCGGCCAGCCGGGTGGCGGAAGCGGCGAAGATCACCGCTCGCTACCCTGCGGTACACGGCGCGCCGGTGCATGTGGGCGAGCCGGCCCTGCTGGGTATCGAAGACGTTTCACAACCGGATTTCGGCGATGCGGTGTCGATCCGGCCCGGTGAGATCCCGGTATTCTGGGCCTGTGGTGTGACGCCGCAAGCCGTGGTCATGGCATCTCGCGTACCCTTTGCCATTACCCACGCGCCAGGCCATATGTTTATCACCGATGTGCCTGACAGCCATTACCACGTATAGGAGAGGCTCATGCGTTTCTATCCGGTCAACCTGGATGCGATCCTGGTTGAATTGGCAAACCTGGACGAGACCCTTGCCCTGTTCGATTCGCTGCAGCAGCAGCCGATCGCAGGGGTAACGGAAATCGTCCCGGCTGCCCGGACCCTGCTGGTGCAATTTCGTCCCGGCAGCATCCGCCGCGAGGTACTGGCCGCGCAGATCGCCTCGCGCGATATTCACGGCCCGGCGCGCCAGGCCGGGCGGCTGGTCGAGATCCCGGTGCATTACAACGGTGAAGACCTGGCCGATGTCGCTGCAGAACTGGGGATCAGTGTCGAAGAAGTCATCCAGCGCCATACCGGCAACGATTACAACGTGGCCTTCTGCGGATTTGCGCCAGGGTTTGCCTACCTGAGCGGTGGCGCGGGTTTTGTGGTGCCGCGCCGCAGCACGCCGCGTACCCGCATTCCGGCCGGTGCCGTGGCGCTGGCCGGCGGCTTCAGCGGTATCTACCCGCAAGCCAGCCCGGGCGGCTGGCAGATCATCGGCGTTACCGGCCTGAAAATGTGGGACCTGCAGCGCGATGAACCGGCGCTGCTCAAACCGGGTTACCGGGTGCGTTTCTGCGACGCTGGTCCCTTGCCGCCGGAACGTGTGTCGGTCGCTGTGGCCGAGCGTCAGCCTGCGGCGGCGGTCAGTGGCGATTGCCTGGAAATTGTTACGCCGGGTCTGCAGACCCTGCTGCAGGATCTTGGCCGACCCGGCCGGGCCGGCGAGGGTGTTTCCGCCTCCGGCGCCATGGATCGCGGTGCGCTGCGCGCGGCCAACCGTGCGGTCGGCAACGAGCCATCCACGGCTTGCCTGGAAATCCTCATGGGCGGCCTGAACTTCACCTGCCATGGCCAGGCGTTGGTTGCGATAACCGGGGCCGAGGTCGAGGTCGAGCTGCGCAGCGCCGACGGCCAGTTGTTGCGCCCGGCGCTCTACAAGCCCTTTGCCTTGCAGGACGGCGATCAGGTCAGCATCGGCTCGCCCAGTGCCGGCTTGCGCAACTACCTGGCCATCCGGGGCGGCTTCAGCGTGACACCGGTACTTGGCAGCCTGTCTACCGATACCCTGGCGCATGTCGGGCCGGCAGCGCTGGCGGCTGGCGATCGGCTGGGCTTCGAGCGCACGCCGGGTGGTCTGGCGGTGTCGCTGGACGAGCAACCGGCCTTCGCCATGCCGCGCCGTGACCAGCTCATCACCCTGGATGTGGTCATGGGGCCACGCAGCGACTGGTTCACCCCGGCTGCGCTGGAACTGCTGGCCGAACAAACCTGGCAGGTCACGCCGCAGTCGAACCGCATCGGCATTCGCCTGGCCGGCGAGCAGGCCCTGGAACGGGCCGTGGGCGGCGAGTTGCCCAGTGAGGGCACCACGGTCGGCGCCATTCAGGTCCCGCCCAGTGGCCAGCCGGTGTTGTTTCTCGCTGACCATCCGCTGACCGGCGGCTACCCGGTGATCGGCGCGGTCGCCACCTACCACCTGGACCTGGCTGGCCAGATCCCGGTCAATGCCCGTATTCGCTTCAACCCGCTGGGCGCTTTCGAACACGTGCTTCCTGCTACTTCAGACGAGACCCGGAACAAATGAAAAAGGTCCTGATTGCCAACCGTGGCGAAATCGCCGTCCGCATTGCCCGTGCCTGCCGTGATTACGGTGTCGCTTCGGTGGCGGTGTATGCCGACGCCGATATTGATGCCTTGCATGTGCGCCTGGCCGATGAGGCTTATGCCCTGGAAGGTGAACGCTCCACCGACACCTACCTGCGCATCGACAAGCTGCTGGCGATTGCTGCCCGCGCCGGTGCCGATGCCGTTCACCCAGGCTATGGCTTCCTGTCGGAACGGGCGGACTTCGCTCGCGCCGTGATCGACGCCGGCCTGACCTGGATCGGCCCGGACCCTGCGACCATCGACGCGTTGGGCGACAAGGTCGAGGCTCGGCGGATTGCCCTGAGAGTCGGCGCGCCGCTGGTGGCCGGTACCGAGAACCCGGTGGCTGACGCCAGTGAGGTGGTCGCCTTCGCCGAGCAGCACGGTCTGCCGATCGCCATCAAGGCAGCGTTCGGCGGCGGTGGTCGTGGTCTGAAAGTCGCCTGGCAGCTTGAAGAGGTGCGCGAGCTGTACGAGTCGGCGGTGCGTGAAGCCACGGCGGCATTCGGTCGCGGTGAGTGCTTCGTCGAGCGCTTCCTGGATCGTCCGCGGCACATCGAGGCGCAGATCATTGCTGACCGGCATGGCCGTGTGGTGGTGGTCGGCACCCGTGATTGCTCGCTGCAGCGGCGCAACCAGAAACTGATCGAAGAAGCGCCTGCGCCTTATCTGGATGCCGGGCTGCGCCAGCGTATTCACGATTCGGCGCAGCGCATTTGTGCCGAGGCCGGCTACGTCGGCGCTGGCACCGTGGAGTTTCTGCTCAGCGCCGACGGCACCCTGTCGTTCCTGGAGGTCAACACTCGCTTGCAGGTGGAGCATCCGGTTACGGAAGAAACCAGCGGTATCGATCTGGTCATCGAGCAGTTGCGGGTTGCCGATGGCCTGCCGCTGTCGTTCGAAGGCACGCCAACGCCGCGCGGGCACAGCTTCGAGTTTCGGATCAACGCCGAGGACGCCGGTAACGGTTTCCTGCCGACGCCGGGCGCCATCGAGCGCTTCCAGGCGCCATCGGGGCCGGGGGTACGTCTCGACACGGGGGTTGGCGAAGGCTCGCGGGTGTCGCCGAATTTCGACTCGATGATTGCCAAGCTGATCGTTACCGGTGCGACCCGTGAACAAGCCATCCAGCGCGCCCGGCGTGCCCTGGCCGAGTTCAAGGTGGAGGGTGTGGCCACTGTGCTGCCGTTCCATCAGGCGGTCATGGATCACCATGACTTCACCGCGCCGCAGACCTTTGCGGTGCATACCCGCTGGATTGAAACAGACTTCGCCAGCCAGATCAGCATCGCCCCGCGGCCGGCGGCTGGCGCCGATGCAGGGGTGGTGCGCACCTTCATCGAAATCGACGGCAAGCGCCATGATCTGGGCTTGCCCGCCGCGCTGTTGCGCGGGGTCAGCGTCAATGCCCCGGGCAGTGCCAGCCAGGATGAGCTCGTTCAGCAAGCCGTTGACCCACGTGCGGTACTTGCGCCGGTTGCAGGTAACCTGCATGCCTGGGTGGTCGAGAACGGCACTGCCGTCGAGGCCGGGCAGGTCATCGCGGTCATGGAAGCGATGAAAATGGAAACTTCGGTATTGGCACCCTGTGCCGGCGTACTTGAGGTGAGTGAACAACCGGGTCGTTATATCGATGCCAAGTCGGTGATCGGGCGCATCGCAATGAACTAGCCGGTAAATGGCTGGTGTAGGAGCGGCTTTAGCCGCGAAGCCTTCGCGGCTAAAGCCACTCCTACGGGTTGTTCCTTATAAAACAATTATTCGTAATCTTGTTTGATGAGCGCTGCTTTCGCAAAGAAGCTATCGCAGCTAAAGCGGATCGCCGCCCGGCTGCGGCGTGCGGCTGCATGAACGTAGTCAGAGTTGTTGCAATAACCATAAAAACAAACTTCTTCAATTGACGCTGCCATTATCAGGAGCATGACGTGATGTCGATCAATAAGAGTCTGGTGCTTACTTGCGCCTGCGTTTCCCTGTTGCCATTGAATGCCTCGGCAGACTTTATCGCCGATAGCAAGGCCAGTGTCGAACTGCGCAACTTCTACTTCAACCGCGACTTTCGCAACGGCCCGCCGACCGCCCAGCGCGACCCGGCGGCCGAATGGGCGCAAGGGGCGATCCTGCGGCTGGAGTCGGGTTATACCGCTGGCACTGTCGGCTTTGGTCTCGATGCCATGGGTATGCTGGGTATCAAGCTCGATGGCGGCGACGGCACCGGCGGCAGTGGCCTGTTGCCGGCCGACCTGAGTTCACGCAATGGCCGTGGCTCGCAGGACGAATACGCCAAGCTGGGGCTGACCGCCAAGGCCAGAATCTCCGAAACGGTGCTCAAGGTCGGCTCGCTGGCGTTTCGCAGCCCGGTGGTGTCGAGCAACGATACCCGCTTGCTGCCGGCCACCTTCGAAGGTGCCATGCTGACCTCCAAAGACATCGACAAGTTGACCCTGCAAGGCGGCCAACTGACCCAGATCAAGTTCAACAGTTCTTCAAACTATCAGGACTTCAGCGGTAACCGGGTGGGCGGCAGCAGCGATGCCTTTAACTTTGCCGGCGCCACTTACAGCTTCAGCAAGACGCTGAGTGCCAGCCTGCACTATGGCAATCTGGAGGATATTTATCGCCAGTACTACGGCGGTGTGATCTATGAAGTTCCCCTGGCGGCACAGCAGTCGCTGAAGTTTGATCTGCGGTATGCAAAAAGTACCGAGGATGGCAACTTTCGGGCGCTGGATAACCGGGCGGCCAACGGCTTGGTCGCGTACACCGTGGGCAGTCACGTATTGACCGCCGGCTACCAGCGTATGTCAGGTGATGATCCGTTTCCGTACATCGCCAACAGTGATCCGTACCTGGTCAACTTCGTCCAGATCAATGACTTTGCCAATATCGAAGAACGCTCCTGGCAACTGCGTTACGACTACAACTTCGCCGCGCTGGGCGTTCCCGGCCTGACCTTCATGAGCCGCTATGTCAGCGGCGACAACGTGCGGGTGGCAGGCAGCAACAGCGGCAAGGAATGGGAGCGCAACACCGATATCGGCTATGTGATCCAGAGCGGCTCGCTGAAAAACCTCGGCTTCAAGGTGCGCAATGCCACGGTGCGTTCCAACTTCGGCAATGACCTGGACGAGACCCGCCTGATCCTCAGCTACACGCTGCCACTCTGGTAACCGGTTGCGGCGCGGCTGCAACGGGGCGCCTCTAAAAACGCCGCGATGGCAACGCAGGTCGTTTTCAGAGGTGCCCAACGCTCTACCTGCGGGTGGAGCTATCTGATAACCCAGGAGCGAGCGTGATGAAACGTCTCAGGTTTAGCCAAAAGATTATCCTGATCGCCTCGCTGGTGATCATGTTGGTGTTTGCAGGCTTTTGCGCCGTCAATGATGTGCGCTTGCGCGACGACAGCCTGCAACGCATTGAAAGCGGCACCCGCAACCTGGCCGGCTCCATGGCCCATGACATCCAGAGCTGGCTGGACGGCCGGATGATGCTGATCAAGGGCGTCGCCGAGTTCCTCGAGCGTGATCCTTCGCCGGCCGGCCTGCTCGAAGTGCTGCGCAGCCCGGTATTGATGGACCACTTCGTGGCCAGTTATGTCGGCACTGCGGCGGGTGCATTCCTGATCTACCCGCCCCGCGAGATGCCCGCCGACTACGACAGCCGCCAACGCCCCTGGTACAAGGATGCGCTTGAGCACGGCGCAGTGATGACCGAGCCTTATGTAGGTGTCGGGATCGATTACCGGATCATCAGCCAGGCGGTGCCGATCCGGGCCGGCCAGCAGGTGCTGGGTGTGCTGGGCGTCAACCTGAGCATCGAGAACATTGCCAAAACCCTCAACTCACAAGACTTCGAAGGCAATGGCTATGCGTTTCTGGTCAACCGCCAGGGCAAGATCCTGGTGCACCCCGACAAGACCTTGATCGGCAAAACGCTCACTGACCTGTTTCTGGGCCAGGCGCCGCCGCTGAGCGACCAACTGACTGAAGTCAGTAGCGCCGATGGTGAAAAGCTCAGCTTGTTCGTGCCCATCAAGGGGCTGGCTTCGCAGGACTGGTACGTTGGCATCGCCCTCGATAAGCCGGCCGCGCTGGCCAGCCTCAGCGCCTTTCGCAACTCGGCGATCATCGCCACGGTCATTGCGGTGCTGATCAGCCTGATACTGCTGGGCCTGGCCTTGCGGTTGCTGATGAAGCCGCTGCGTCAGATTGGTCATGCCATGGACGATGTGGCCGAGGGCGAGGCCGACCTGACCCGCCGCCTGGCCATTGTCTCGCACGATGAATTCGGCCAGTTGGCGTCAGGCTTCAACCGCTTCGTCGACCGCCTGCATGCCTCGATCAGCGACGTGGCTGCCAGTGCCAATGCCCTGAAACAGGCCACCGGCAGCGTACTGGGGGCGTCCAACTCGTCGGTGGCCAAGGCTCGCAGCCAGGCCGGTTACACCACCAGCGTAGCGGCGGCCATCGAGGAACTGGGCGCCACGGCGCAGGACATTGCCGGCAGCGCCTCGGCAGCCTCGCGCGAGGCGTCGGCAGCGCGCCAGCAGGTCCAGACCAGTTGCGCCCTGGTGGACGACACCGTACGCGCCATGCGCAGCCTGCAGGACAACATTGCCCTGACCCGGACGCAGATCGAAGAACTCAACGAACGCAGCGCCAATATCGGTACGGTGCTGGAGGTGATTTCGACGATTTCCGGCAAGACCAACCTGCTGGCGCTCAACGCTGCGATCGAGGCTGCCCGGGCCGGCGAGGCCGGGCGTGGCTTTGCGGTGGTCGCCGACGAAGTGCGCAGCCTGGCCCACCATACCCAGACCGCGACCGAAGAAATCCGCGGCGTCATCGAAGCGCTGCAACAAGGCGCGACCCAGGCGGCGCAAACCATGCTGACCAGCCACGAAATCGGCCAGCGCAGCGCCAACGTGGCCAGTCAGGCCGGCGCCAGCCTGCAAGCAGTGGTGCTGCGGATCGGCGAAATCGACGACATGAACCTCAGCGTGGCGGCGGCCACGGAAGAGCAATCCACCGCCGTTGACCAGTTGAACCGCGACGTACACGAGATCAACCAGCTCAACCAGCAAAGCGCCGCCAACCTCGACGACACCTTGCAAGCCTGCGCCCGGCTGGACGCCGAAGCAGGGCGCCTGCATGCGATTGTCGATACGTTCAAGTTGTGAGGGGATGAGATTATTTGCTTGCCTCTCGGCAGCCCTGAGTTCGCCCGCAGGGCGGACCCAAGCCAGGAGCAATACCTACTTTGGGCGTAACCAAAGTAGGTCGCCCGTCGGGGCGAAACCCGCAGTCCAGACAACCGCGGCAATAATATACACAGCAAGTCCAGCCGTTCGCGGCTAAAGCCGCTCCTACGGGGTTGTCAGCGTTTGGCTTCAGGCAGCTGCGGATCATCATCCTTTGGCAGCTTCTCCAGACTGACCGGAGCCACCTCACTAGCCGTACCCTCATGCGGATTGACCGGCACCAGCTTCAGCTCCCCGCCATGAGTATTCTTCAGATAGACCTCCATCTGCCGGAACGAGATATTGATCTTCTGCCGCTTGAACTCACGATTGATAAAGCGGTTGATCTCATCGAGCACCGGGTTACGGTCGCCCAGATCACGCACATGCATGCGCAACTCATGATCCAGCGTGCTTTCACCAAAGTTCAGGAAGAACACGATCGGCTCGGGTTCCTTGAGCACCCGTGGATTCTCACGTGCCGCCTGCAACAGCAAGGTGCGCACCAGGTCCAGATCCGAGCCATAGTCGACCCCGACTTTCAGCGTCACCCGAGTGATGGTGTCGGTCAGCGACCAGTTGATCAACTGGCCAGTGATGAAGGTCTTGTTCGGGACAATGATGTCCTTGCGGTCAAAATCGGTAATGGTCGTGGCGCGGATCCGGATCTTGCTTACCGTGCCCGACAGGTTGCCGATGGTGATGGTGTCGCCGATCCGCACCGGGCGCTCGAACAGGATCATGATGCCGGAGATAAAGTTGGCGAAAATCTCCTGCATACCGAAACCCAGGCCGACCGACAGCGCAGCGACCAGCCACTGTAACTTGTCCCAACTGACCCCCAGCGTCGACAGCGTGGTGACGAACCCCACCCCGGCGATGGTGTACGACAACAAGGTGGTGGTGGCGTAGGCGCTGCCCTGGGCCAGATCCAGGCGTGACAGCACGAACACTTCGAGCAGGCCCGGCAGGTTGCGTGCCAGCACAAAGGTGATGGTGACGATCACCAGTGCGCCGAGCATGTCGCCGAGGCTGATCGGCACCATGCTCATGTTGGCGCCGGTACCGCTGGTGTATTCGTACAGGGTCACGTTATCCAGATAGGCGAAGACCGTGATCAGGTCGGCCCAGACCCAGTACATCGCGCCAATAAACGCGGCCATCAGCGCCAGGCGGATCAACCGCAGCGACTGCTGGTTGACCTGCTCGATATCCAGCTTTGGCTCTTCGATCGGCACATCACTGTCGCCGTTGTCCCGCGCCGCCTGACGTTTGGCCATGGCGCGCTGATAGGCCAGGCGCCGCGCCGCGACGTTCAGGCCGCGAATGAACGCCGCTTCCACCACCAGCCAGAGCAACAGCAGGTACAGGGTGTCGATCAGCCGGTCTGTGAGTTTCAGGGCGGTGTAGTAGTAACCGAAGCACACCGCCACGAACAGCGCCGCCGGCAGGACGGTAAACGCCAGGCCCAGGGTCTTGCGAAACAGCGAGGCATTGTGGTGGGTGGGGCTGGCCAGCAGCAGGCGGCCCAGCAGCAGGGTCATCAGTGCGTAGCAACTGAGCACCACGCCAATCCCCAGCACGTCATCGGCCAAGGCGGCTGGCTGGTGTTCGGCCACTGCCACCACCGCGACCAACGCCAGTACCACCAGGCCCAGCCGGCGTACCCAGCCGCGCAGGAACTCGACCTGGGAAGGCTCCCAGCGAAAATGCAGTTGCGCCACGCCGTCAGGCGCCAGTACCCGGTAGGCGGTATAGAACATCAGCCAGGTGATGCCGATCTCCTGCAAGGCCAGACCCAGGCTGGCGTTCTGGCCGCGTGCATCGATTTGCAGGGCATAACCACACAGCATCAGGGTCAGTGCGACCGGCAGGGCCAGGAGAATGTTGATCAGCAGGGCCGCCGGGGTTTTCCATTGGTTGTCGCGGCGAAAGTGACCGATATCGGCGTGCAGATAGCCGAGCTTGTCGTACAGCGCCTTGCGTTTCCAGATCAGTGCGCCGATCAGCAACAGCAGCGGCAGAAACAACCAGGGGCGCTGGGTAAGGCCGTCGGACAGTTCGCTGACGCTGGACGCCCACGGCAGTGTCGACACCTGCTTGGTCAGGCGCGGCCCGATGCTCTGGAACCATTCCAGGTCCAGCGGCTTGTTGCTGGGGATCCAGAACATCTGCTCATCGAGAGTGGCGCGCAGGCTGGTGCCGGTGCTGATCAACTGCTTCTGGTTGAGCTGCAGGTTGATCGACTCGTTGAGCATGGCGGCCAGCAGCCGGTTCAGGCGTTCAAGCAGATCGCTGCGGGTCACTGCCAGGTCCATCAGGGTACGGCGCAAGGCCGGCGTGACCTGTTCTGACGGCTGGCTGGCGAGCAGTTTCTCGACATAGGCCAGCGGCGTGCTGATTTGTTCACGCTGCTGGTTGACCTCGAACTGATACAGGCGGATATCGGCGATTTCATCGGCCAGGTTCTTGTCCACCTGCAGGTGCGGCAGGGACTGCTTTTGTTTGTAGAGGATCTTCGACAGCAACAGGCTGCCGCTCAGGACATTGATCTGCTCATCCAGGGCCTGGTCGGTCTGGGTCAGATTGTCCAGTTGCTGTTTGGTCTGCAGGTTGCGCTGGGTCAGCTCGTTGAGCCGCTCGGTGCCGCGCAGCAGGTAGTCAGAGAGCTTGAGGTTGGCGGCGCTTTCGCTGGCCAGCAGGCTGCTGCCACCGGCCTTCTGCGCTTCGGCGGCCAGTTCTTCGACGGTCTTTTGCGACTGGGCGCGGCGCTTGTCGTTGATCAGGGTCTGCAGGTCCTGGATTTCCTGATCCTGGCGCTGCACCTTTTCGGCCAGCAGGTCATGTTGACTGTTGCCCAGGTCCTGCAACTGGCTGTTGCCGGCCAGTTCCTGGCGGCGCAACTGGCTGAGCGCATTGAGCGAAGCGATCTCGGCGTTATACAGGTTGCGCTGATCGCCGCTGAGCGGCTTGCCGCCTTCCTTGCCGTTTTTGAGCAGGGTATTGAGCTGCTGCGTGCGGGTCTGGTTGTGGCTGATCTCTGCCTGAGCGCGCTCGGGACGGGTCTGGGCGGTGAGGATCAGGCTGTTGGCGTCGTTCAGAGCCTTTTGCAGGTCACTTTGCTGGGTACTGCGCTCGCTGAGCAACTGCTCCAGTTGCGGCACATCCAGATTGGCGTAGCGCTGGGCAATCGGCACCACCTTACTGGCTTTGAGGCGTTCGAGTTCACGCTGATTGTCGATAACCTGCTTGGGTGCCTTGTCCAGTTGCTGCTTGAGCGCCGCCAGCTTCTGCTGGCTGTCGTCTTGCGCGTCGAGCAGCGCCAGGGTCTGTTCCAGCACCTGCTGCAGGGCTTTCTGGTCGGCGTCAGGCAGCTTGCGCTCGGCGATCTTGTCCAGGCTTTGCTGGACGCTGTCGCGGTTGGGCGGGTCGGCGGCCAGGGCCGTAAAGGAATGGCTAAGGCACAGGCCGAGCAGGGCGGCCGCCAGGAAGGCGCGCAAGGAAAACATAGACACCGATCACTTGCAAAAACGGACAGGCGCGCAGTGTAAAGCAATGCCCCCGCGCACGGGAGCACTGCCTATCGCCTATCAGAGAAACAGCGCAGGACCCGGACGGCTGCCTTCGGGGAACTTGACCCCGACTTTCAGCAGCCGGTCGCCGTCCATGACGGCAGCGGTCCACAGGGTGCCGTTCCATTCGATCTGGTCGCCGACGATCACCGGGCCGCGGTTTTTCTGCACGATGAACTGCCACAGCGGCATGTTCGGGTCCAGGCCGTCCAGTTTCAGGCCGTACAGCGCAGCGACCGCGCCCAGTTGTGCATCGCCTTCGAGTACGAAGTCACCGAAGAAGCGCAGGTCCTGGCCACGTTGCGGCGCCTGGCTGAACAGTTTGCCCAGCGCCGGCAAATTGTGTTCGTGACCGATCACACACAACAGGTCATCGACTTCCAGGGTGGTACTGCCGGATGGATGGAGCAATTGCTGGCCGCGAAACAGCGCCGCAATCCGTGTGCCTTCAGGCATTTTCAGCTCGCGCAGGGCGGCGCCGATGCACCATTTTTCTGCGCCCAGACGGTAGACGAACAACTCCCACTCGCTGGTGACGTGGACTTCCAGGGCCGAGCGGGAAATCGGCGCAGGATCCGGCGGCACCGTGACTTTGAGCAGTTTGGCCATCCACGGCAGGCTGGTGCCTTGCAGCAGCAGCGAGACCAGCACGATGAAGAACGCGAGGTTGAAATACAGTTGGGCGTTGGGCAGCCCGGCCATCAGCGGGAATACGGCCAGAATGATCGGCACCGCGCCGCGCAGGCCGACCCAGGCGATAAAGGCCTTTTCCCGGCCATGGAACGCCTTGAAGGGGAGCAGGCCGACCAGCACCGACAGCGGCCGGGCCACCAGGATCATCCACAGCGCCAGACCCAGGGCCGGCAGTGCGATGGGCAGCAGGTCATGCGGGGTGACCAGCAGGCCAAGCACCAGAAACATGCCGATCTGTGCCAGCCAGGCCATGCCGTCAAGCATGTGCAGGATACCGTGGCGGCTGCGCACCGGGCGGTTGCCCAGCACCAGGCCAAACAGGTAAATGGCCAGGAAGCCGCTGCCATGGATGGCGTTGGTCAGGGCAAAGATCGCCATGCCCCCGGCAATGACCAGAATCGGATACAGGCCGGCGGCCAGGTTGATGCGGTTGACCAGTTGCAGCATCAGCCAGCCGCCACCCAGGCCCATCAGGCTGCCAATGCCGAATTCCTGAATCAGATGACCGAGCAGGCCCCAATGCAGCCCGGTCTGGCCGCTGGCAAGCATGCCGATCAGGGTCACAGTGAGAAACACCGCCATCGGGTCGTTGCTGCCCGATTCGATTTCCAGGGTGGCGGTCACCCGTTCGTTCAGGCCCTTGCCGCCAAGCAGCGAGAACACCGCAGCAGCGTCGGTAGAGCCAACGATGGCGCCGATCAGCAGGCCCTGCATGATGTTCAGGTCAAACAGCCAGGCGGCGACCATACCGGTCAGTGCCGTAGTGATCAGTACCCCGACCGTGGCCAGCGACAAGGCCGGCCAGAGTGCGACCCGAAAGCTCGAAACCCGGGTGCGCAGGCCGCCGTCGAGGAGGATGACTGCCAACGCCAGGTTACCGATCAGGTAGGCGGCAGCGTAGTTGTTGAAGATGATCCCGCCGCCGTCGACCCCGGCGACCATGCCCACGGCGAGGATAATGACCAGGATCGGGATGCCCAGCCGGGACGACAGCGAGCTGACCAGAATGCTTGCGCCGACCAACACCGCGCCGATCAGGAACAGGCTGTTGATGGTTGCGGCATCCAAGGGCAGTACTCCATGAGGGTAAGAATTAAGGCGCTTCTTGCGTAGCAAAACTCACTTATGCAGTCAGCGTGCCAACCGATTTAACCTGTTGAATTGCATGGCTGTCAAAGGCTTGTCTGTCTATCGAATGGGAAATGGCCTGTAGGTAAATAATTAACGCCCTGAAGGATTCCCGGTTTGCTTACGTGCATGGCTTTCCATAACAGGACCATTGCCATGTCACATTCAACCCATGATTTCTCGGCCGGTGTGGATCAGCACCGGTACATCTCGCAAGAAGTGCTGCTGCGCGAAAAGGCGCTGCAGTTCATTTCCGACTTCCCCGACGTGCACGCGATGGCCTGGGCGAGCGCCCGTAGCCTGATTCATGAACTCTCAGGCAAGAAGCTGAACCCGGACAAGGTCTGGTGGCATCGTTTTGACGGCGCGGCCAGTAGCTCGCGCAGCTATACCGGCTGGGAACATGCCGGCGCGCCTGTTGAGTCGATGACCCTGGTCGAACTGGTCATGCATCGCTTCAATGCCCATGACCAGAGCGCCAGCGATGAGCTGGATCTGTACAGTGGCTTCTACACCGACGGGCCACAGCACGGCCGGTACGATGAGCGCAATGAAGTCCCCATGCTGGCGCGCCAGGTGCTGCAAAAGTTCTGGGCGCTGGATTTTGCCGGGCTGTTCCAGCAGCGCGTCAATCAGTTCTGGCGCGTCCATGGAGCAACCTTTACTGAGCTGGCCAAAGCCCGCTTGCTCGCCGCCGCAGGCCTGGCGGCGAGCAAGAGCGGATTGCCCGTGGCTGATCTGCAACGGCTGGTGCTGCTGCTCGGTCATGGCGACAACACGGTCGCTGCCTCTCAGCCGGTGGCCCGGCAGGGCCTGAGTATCCGCAGTTTTGATATTGGCGGGCACGAGTCGAGCTTGATCATCCGGATGGTCGATGCCGGTGGCCGGCAGATTCTGTACACCCCTGGGTTGAAACGGGTGTTTCACGTTTTCGAGACTGAGCGGCAGTTGCATGAATGGGTGCGCGACCAGTTGCACGACGAACACCGCCGTCAGCGTTTCGAGGCGCTGTTTGTGTTCGCGCCGCAGGCCACCCGGGAGTTGCAGGCGTCATTGAGCAGCGTGCTGGATCAGCTTCGCGATCGCCCGTTCATGGCTGATCTCAATCTCATCGACCCTGTGGTTGCCGGGCTTTTCAATCGCAATGACCGGCCGCTTACCGGTGATGTCTTCGCGCACTTGCGCGCCCGCGCCGAGGAAGAAATGCAGGAAGTGGCGCGTGCCCTGACCTCCAATGCCGACCTGCGCAAGCAGATCTGGATCGGCTACCTGAGTGCCTTCACCCGGATCATCGGGCCGCTGGCCATTGCCGGCTGGCCGTTGGCACTGGTGATGGTCGGGGCAGGAGTGGCCAATGTCGGGTTGAATATCGATCAGGCCTTGCATGGCAAAAATGCCCGGCAGCGCCAGGCCGGGCTGGTGGGCGCGGTGCTGAACTCGATCTTCGTCCTGTTCAACCTGCCCTTGCTGGCGGATGCGGCAGCGGGGGTCAGGGTGAGCGTGGCCGAAGTACCCGCAGCAGAGGGGGCGGTAGTTGTGGAGCAGGATCCGCAATGGATTGCCATGCAGCCCTTGAGTCATGAACGGCTGTTGTCCGGTGAAATACCGCTGCAGGGCATCGAACGCGACGCGGCGGGTGAAACCTGGATCATGCTGGACGATACGCCGCAACGGGTGCGGTTCAGCGCCCGGCTCAACGCCTGGATAGTCATCGACCCTGAAAATCCGTTCGCCTTTTTCGACATCACGCCTGTGCGCCTGAACGAACAAGGCCAGTGGCAACGCTTGCCAGGGCTGCGCCTTAGCGGTGGCATGGAGCCGATCAACCCCGGTGCGCCGTCGACCAGCCAGGCAAGTGCCCTCGAACTCTCGACTGTGCAATCGCAGTTCTGGGACCTCTACATGCAGTTCAATCTGGATGAGGAAGAGACCCTCTCCATGCTGGCCTTGGATCGACAGAAAGCCGCCATCGACATTCGCGAGCAGCAGCCTGGCGATGAAATCGAGCGTGATAGCGAGGGCGACCAAGTGCTGGTCGATGCCTGGAACAACGAGTACCGGGTGTTTCGCAATGCCGCGGGGCGCTATGTTGGCGGCCGGGTGACGCGTTACACGGAGAACGAACATGCGATCAACGACTATCTGCGCACTGGCGTGGCGGGTATCACCAATCAGGTGGAGATGATCGAAGAACTGCTGGAAGACCTGAACCTGATCGGGCTGGATAACCGCGTCAACCTGTATCGCGGTGGCAGTGGTGTGCGGGGTACATCGGGGATGACTTTTCGCAATGGGCATATCAAGGCCGGCGACGTGCTGGTCAATACCGATTTCACCTCGTTCAGCGAAAACCCTTACGTGACACGCTCGTTCGCCAGCAGCCAGGCGGGGGCTCCTTCGTATGGCTTCAGCGGCCAGATCACCTTCGATGACACCTCGATCGTTTTCGAACTACCGGCCGGTCAGCATCTGGGGGCCACGCCCATTGCGCCTTTTTCGATCGAGGATGAAGAGGCCGAATCGCTGTTTACTCCAGGGCATTATTTTCAGGTCCAGGGCATTCATGAGGTCGTCGGCTCCCAATACCGGTTCGTTCGGGTTCAGCTCAAGGAAGTCCCGGCGCCTGCGGCGGGGCGTGCGCTGTATGAAATGCGCACGGGGCTGCCCTTTACCCGCGAGCAGTACGCCAGCAGGCTCGGGGTCGATGGTCAGCGACTGGTCGAGCGCTTCTTCCCGCTGCCTCTTGACCTGAGCCAGCCTGCCGCCTCGGCACCGGCTGCTGAAGCTCCCGGTGTGTAGCGTTTGATCCAAGCATGAAAAAGAGAGCCGAAGCTCTCTTTTTTTTCCGCAATCGTGCTGTCAGCCGATGGTCATCAGGCTGGCGTTACCGCCTGCCGCCGCGGTGTTGACGCTCAGGGCTCGCTCGATCACCAGACGCTCCAGCGCAATGCCGGTTTCGCCATAGGGCAGGCCCTGTACGCCGACGATAGCGCCGCCGCGTTGCGCGACCTGCTTGCACAGGGCGCGCAACTGATCGCTGTCGCCATGGTGCAGCACGGCATCGAACACCACCTGCTCACTGTTCCAGTCCGCCACCAGTTGCAGGCGTGCCTGCACTTCGCGTGGCAAGCGGTTGCGCACCGAACGTGCCGGTTCGCCATCGATCAGTACGGCTTTGCTGCCCACTGCCAGAACGGCGGCGATCTGCGCAAGCAGGTCGCCTTCGTCTTCGGCCAGGCACAGTACCTGGTCACGCGGCAGGATGGTGTAGCTGTTGCGCTCGCCGGTCGGCCCGGCCAGCAGGCGGCTCACGCCGCTTTGCGATTGCCCGGCATATTGTTCACAAAGGCTGACCAATTCGCTGCGCTGCTGGCTGGCCGCCCAGGCCTTGAAGGCTTCCAGCGGTTTGAGCAGCGCTTCGCGCAGGCGGGTGTCCGGTGCTACACGGGCATCGGTTGCGGTGAAGGAATTGGCGATCGCATCCTGTGGACGAGTGCTCAGCAGGCGGTACAGGTACAGCGGGCCACCTGCTTTCGGGCCGGTCCCCGACAGCCCCTCGCCACCGAACGGCTGGACACCGACCACCGCGCCGACGATGTTGCGGTTGACGTACAGGTTACCGGCGTGAGCCTTGTCGATGACCTTGGCAATGGTCTCGTCGATACGGGTATGCACACCCAGGGTGAGGCCGTAGCCCGATGCGTTGATCTGCCCGATCAATGCATCCAGGTCTTTGCGGGCATAGCGCACCACGTGCAGCACCGGACCGAAGATCTCGCGTTGCAGTTCATCGAAGCTTTCCAGTTCGATCAGAGTCGGCATCACGAAGGTGCCGCGCTTGACCTGCGGGGTATCGGCCAGCGCCATCTGGTACACACTGCGGCCTTTGTCGCGCATGGCCTGGATGTGCTTCTCGATACCGGCCTTGGCTTCGGCGTCGATCACCGGGCCGATGTCGACGTTCAGGCGCTCGGGGTTGCCCAGCCGGCTTTCGGCCATGGCGCCCTTGAGCATCTCGATCACGCGGTCGGCAGAGTCTTCCTGCAGGCACAGCACGCGCAGCGCCGAGCAGCGCTGACCGGCGCTGTCGAACGCCGACGAGACCACGTCGATGACCACTTGCTCGGTAAGCGCCGACGAGTCGACGATCATGGCGTTCTGGCCGCCAGTCTCGGCGATCAGCGGAATCGGTCGGCCCTGGCTGTCGAGGCGCCCGGCGACGTTGCGCTGCAGCAGGCGCGCCACTTCCGTCGAGCCGGTGAACATCACGCCTTTGACCCGCTCATCACCGACCAGCCCGGCACCGACGGTTTCGCCGCGGCCCGGCAGCAGTTGCAGCACCCCTTCAGGAATGCCGGCTTCGAGCAGGATGCGCACGGCCTGGGCCGCGACCAGCGGGGTCTGTTCAGCAGGCTTGGCCAGTACCGGGTTACCGGCGGCCAGCGCTGCCGCGACCTGGCCGCTGAAGATCGCCAGCGGGAAGTTCCAAGGGCTGATGCACACCACCGGGCCCAGCGGACGGTGGGCGTCGTTGTTGAACTCGCTGCGCGCCTGCACCGCGTAGTAACGCAGAAAATCCACCGCCTCGCGCACTTCGGCGATGGCGTTGAGGTAGGTCTTGCCCGCTTCACGGACCAGTAAGCCCATCAGTGGCTGGATTTCGCTTTCCATCAGGTCGGCGGCGCGCTCCAGAATGGCTGCGCGTTCGGCGGGCGGGGTGGCCTGCCAGATGGGACCTGCGCTCATGGCGCACTGGATGGCATTGTTGACGTCAGCCACGGTGGCTTCTTGCACCTGGCCCACTACATCGCGGTGGTCGGCCGGATTGAGCACCGCTTGCGCAGGCTCTGTACTGGACGCGCAGCCCAACAGGGGCGCAGCTTTCCAGGCATGGTTGGCGCTGGCCAGCAGGGCGCAGGACAACGACGCCAGACGGTGTTCGTTGGCCATGTCGATCCCGCTGGAGTTGGCCCGCTCAAGGCCATACAGCTCACGCGGCAGAGGGATGCGCGGGTGCGGCAGGCCGCACTGGCCTTCCTGGGTGGCCATGCGTTCGATGCTGCTGACCGGGTCGGCGACCAGTTCCTGGATCGAAATCGACTGGTCGGCGATGCGGTTGACGAATGAGGTATTGGCGCCGTTTTCCAACAGGCGACGAACCAGATAGGCCAGCAAGGTTTCATGGGTGCCAACCGGGGCGTACACCCGGCACGGACGGTTCAGCTTGCCATCGGCAACCTTGCCCACCACTTGCTCGTAGAGCGGCTCACCCATGCCATGCAGGCACTGGAATTCGTACTGGCCGGGGTAATAGTTCTGCCCGGCAATATGGTAGATCGCTGCCAGGGTATGAGCGTTGTGGGTGGCGAACTGTGGATAGATGACTTCCGGGGCGGCCAGCAGTTTGCGTGCGCAGGCAATGTAAGAAACGTCGGTGTACACCTTGCGGGTATACACCGGGTAGCCTTCCAGGCCATCGAGCTGGGCGCGTTTGATCTCGCTGTCCCAGTAGGCACCTTTGACCAGGCGGATCATCAGGCGGTGGCGGCTGCGGCGCGCCAGGTCGATCACGTAGTCGATCACATACGGACAGCGCTTCTGATAGGCCTGGATCACGAAGCCGATGCCGTTCCAGCCAGCCAGTTGCGGCTCGAAGCACAGGCGCTCAAGCAGGTCCAGCGACAGCTCCAGGCGGTCGGCTTCCTCGGCATCGATGTTCAGGCCGATGTCGTATTGCTTGGCCAGCAGGGTCAGCGCCAGCAGGCGTGGGTACAGCTCTTCCATGACGCGCTCGTACTGGGCGCGGCTGTAGCGCGGGTGCAGGGCCGACAGCTTGATCGAGATGCCCGGACCTTCGTAGATGCCACGGCCATGGGACGCTTTACCGATCGAATGGATCGCCTGCTCGTAGGAGGCCAGGTACTTCTGCGCGTCGTGCTCGGTCAGCGCGGCTTCGCCGAGCATGTCGTAGGAATAGCGGAAGCCCTTGCTCTCGAACTTGCTGGCGTTGGCCAGGGCTTCGCCGATGGTCTCGCCGGTGACGAACTGTTCGCCCATCAGGCGCATGGCCATGTCGACACCCTTGCGGATCATCGGCTCGCCGCTCTTGCCGATGATCCGGCTCAGGGAGGAGGTGAGGCCGGTTTCGTTGTGGGTCGAAACGAGTTTGCCGGTCAGCAGCAGGCCCCAGGTGGCCGCGTTGACGAACAGCGAGGGGCTGTTGCCCAGGTGCGGTTGCCAGTTACCGGTGCTGATCTTGTCGCGGATCAGCGCGTCACGGGTGCCTTTGTCCGGGATGCGCAGCAGGGCTTCGGCCAGGCACATCAGTGCCACGCCTTCCTGGGACGACAGGGAAAACTCCTGTAGCAAGCCCTGGACAATCCCGGCCCGGCCGCCGGCGCTCTTCTGGTGGCGCAGTTTGTCGGCAATCCCGGCCGCCAGTTTGTGCGTGGCGTCGGCCAGCGGCGCGGGCAGGCGGGCCTGCTCCAGCAGCATCGGCACCACTTCCTGTTCAGGGCGGCGGTACGCCGAGGTGATGGCGGCGCGCAGCACCGACTGCGGCAGGATGCTTTCGGCAAATTCGAGGAATGGCTGATAGCCAGTGTCGGCGGGCGCATCGACGCGCTCGTCACCGTCTTTGTCCTGGCCATTGAGTTCCGACAGGGTTGCGCCACTCTCGAGCTTTTCGAGGTAATTGAAAATCGCCTGCTTGATCACCCAATGCGGGGTGCGATCAATGGTCTGCGCAGCGGTTTTCAGACGGTCGCGGGTCTGGTCGTCGAGCTTGACGCCCAAGGTGGTGGTGGCCATGTCTTATCCTCGTAAGCGCCATCAGGGCAATGGCGTCCGGTTTTTGCCGCAGATTAGCTGTGAGTGCGCCAAGGTGCAACCAGGTGCAACCTAAAATTTCCAGGCTTTCATGTGCCGTCTCTTGTTGGTGCTTCAAGCGCGAGTTCAAAGCCTGATGGCAGAGCCCTCGCGGTGTTGCCGACGGCCAGTTGCCCTGTCTTGGTGCGTAGCGTATTTTGCAAACGGGCGCCCAGCAGGGTGCAACTTTGTTGGTAAATCGGTTGCACCGTTTTGCGTATGTTGTCTAGGATGCCGGTCTTGCGGTGCAACCGTAGCGCTTTCTTGCGGGCTCGCGTCAGCGATGTGTCGGGTGCCAGGTGCTGAGTCTGACCTTCCGGGGTCAACCGCCCAGCCTTGGGCCAGACGCTGTATAACAACAACGCCAAGGCAGAACATATGAGTCTTACCAACCCCACTCTGATCACATTCGTGATCTACATCGCAGCAATGGTCCTGATCGGCTTCTGGGCCTATCGGTCCACCAATAACCTTTCCGACTACATCCTTGGCGGACGCAGCCTGGGCAGCGTGGTCACGGCATTGTCGGCCGGCGCTTCGGACATGAGCGGCTGGTTGCTGATGGGCTTGCCCGGCGCCATCTACATGTCGGGGCTGTCGGAAAGCTGGATTGCCATTGGCCTGATCGTAGGTGCCTACCTGAACTGGCTGTTCGTCGCCGGTCGTCTGCGGGTGCAGACCGAGTTCAACGGTGATGCGCTGACCCTGCCGGATTACTTCACCAGCCGTTTCGAAGACCGTAGCGGCCTGTTGCGGATCATCTCGGCCATCGTGATCCTGATCTTCTTCACCATCTACTGTGCTTCCGGCATCGTCGCCGGTGCGCGGCTGTTCGAAAGCACCTTCGGCATGTCCTATGAGACAGCGCTGTGGGCCGGCGCTGCCGCGACCATCGCTTACACCTTCGTCGGTGGCTTCCTGGCGGTGAGCTGGACTGACACGGTGCAGGCTTCGCTGATGATCTTCGCCCTGATCCTTACGCCGATCTTCGTGGTGCTGGCCACTGGCGGCGTCGATCCGGCGTTCCTGGCCATTGAAGCGCAGATTCCGGGCAGCTTCGACATGCTCAAGGGCACCACGTTCATCGGTGTGGTTTCGCTGCTGGCCTGGGGGCTGGGTTATTTCGGCCAGCCGCACATCCTGGCGCGCTTCATGGCCGCCGATTCGGCCAGATCGATTGCCAATGCCCGGCGTATTTCCATGACCTGGATGATCCTGTGCCTGGGCGGCGCAGTGGCGGTGGGCTTCTTCGGTATCGCTTACTTTGCGGCCAACCCGGATGTGGCCGGTCCCGTGACCGAGAACCCGGAGCGGATCTTCATCGAATCCTCCAAGCTGCTGTTCAACCCGTGGGTGGCCGGTGTGCTGCTGTCGGCCATTCTGGCGGCGGTCATGAGTACCCTGAGTTGCCAGTTGCTGGTGTGTTCCAGCGCACTGACCGAGGACTTCTACAAAGCCTACCTGCGCAAGGGCGCGAGTCAGCGCGAACTGGTCTGGGTGGGGCGTGCGATGGTGCTGCTGGTGGCAGTGATCGCCATCATGCTGGCAGCCGACCCGAACAACCGGGTATTGGGTCTGGTCAGCTACGCCTGGGCCGGGTTCGGTGCCGCGTTCGGCCCGGTGGTACTGTTTTCGCTGCTGTGGAAAGGCATGACCCGTAACGGGGCGCTGGCGGGGGTAGTGGTCGGTGCCGTCACAGTGGTGTTGTGGAAGCAGTTCACCACCTTTGGCCTGTACGAAATTGTGCCGGGCTTCATCTTTGCGAGCATTGCCATTGTGCTGTTCAGCCTGCTCGGCGAGAAACCTTCGGCGGCCATGCGCGAGCGCTTCGAAGCGGCCGACAAGGCCTATAAAGAGGCTGTTCGCTAAACCTTGCGTCAATGAAACGGCCCGCCGATGCGGGCCGTTTTCATTTGTTATGGTCGATATCCAGTTTGTAAAAGGTCGCCTTGCCGCCTTCTGAGGTGTAGCCGGTGTTGTCCTGGGTATAGACACCGGCCTTGAAGTACAGCGGCTTGTCGCGCCAACTGGCGCCGATGTCAGTTTTCCAGTTCATGTCCCGAGCGCTGACGCTCAGTTCACCGCCACGGCTGAGGTGGATGATGTACTTGAAGCGTTCATTGAGTTCGACACCTTCGGCTACGCGGATCACCCGCGCGGTTTTGTCGTCGAAGCGCTGACGCACCTTGGCGACGATCGCACCGGTCTGCAGCCGTTCCTTGTACTGGTATTCGACCTTGAGCATCGGTCGGGTGCTGTCCTTGGCGTGGATCTGGCCGATCACGATCTTGCCGCTGGAAGGAACCTGATTGACGGTCAGGGTCGCGCGCAGATAGTTGTCCGCCTGGGGAAATAGCCAGTTGTGCGGGGTGCCATCGGACCAGGTTTCACGCAGTTCACTGCGCGGGAACTTGGCATTGGCGGTCTTGGTGCCGGTCACTGGCGACCAGAAGAAGATATGTTCGCTGTGGGACTCGAAGTATTTACCGTCGTAACCGCGTTTGAGTTCTGAGGTTTCGACAGTTTTGGGGGGCGAACCCACCGGTATGCTGAGGTTCCATGAACCGAGATCGATCATCCGGGTTATTCCGCAAGTTGTTGTTATCTCCCGGAAAAAATTACTCAGGAGACGCGCAGCGTTTTTATACGGATATATACCTTGGTTGTTAATCGCTAATTGGAATGAAAAATGGAATCAATCTGCTGGCAACGGGTCTGTGAAGCACGAGTCTAGAGGGCTTCGGCGGATATACCGTTAGTCGGCTGGAAATGACTTTTGTAATGGCAATCCGCTTGCTTGCTTACCCTTTTGCCGAGACCGGTCTACAGTGAAGTCACTTTGCCGACTGCCAGCTGGCGTCGGGTATTGGGACCAAGAGATTCGAAAAGAGAAGTTGCATGGAACGCGCTCAAGATAATTCCAATGATAGCGCTTCGGTCTTATTGGTCGTCGATGACTATCCTGAAAACCTCGTGACAATGCGCGCGGTGCTGCAACGCGCCGACTGGTGCATCGTGACAGCCAGTTCAGGGTTCGAAGCACTGAATGTATTGCTTGAGCGCGAAGTTGATCTGGTGCTGCTGGATGTGCAGATGCCCGGCATGGACGGCTTCGAGGTGGCGCGGCTGATGCGTGGCAGCCAGCGAACCCGTCTGACCCCGATCATTTTCCTGACCGCCAACGAACAATCCCAGGAAGCCGTACACAAGGGCTATGCCAGCGGCGCCACCGATTATCTGTTCAAGCCGTTTGACCCCAATGTCCTCAAGCCCAAGGTTCAGGCGCTGCTGGAGCAGCAGCGCAATCGTCGCGCCTTGCAAAAGCTGACCCATGAACTGGACGCCGCCCGGGCATTCAACGAGTCGGTGCTGTCCAACGTGGCAGAAGGCATCGTGGTGGTTGACGAAGCCGGGGTGATTCGCTTCGTCAATCCGGCAATCTGCCGTTTGCTCGATGCCAGCGAGCAGCAACTTAGTGGCTCTTCATTGCTCGACCATGTCTGCGAGCCGCAGTCCGGGCATTGGCTGGAGTCGGGTTTTCATACCTACTACCGCCGCAACGAAACCTGGCGGGTGCACGATGCAACCCTGCTGACCCGCACTGGCGGCCATCTGCCGGTGACGTTCTCGTGTGCGCCGCTGCCCTCCGAGCAGGCCGGCATGGTGCTGAGCGTTCTCGACATGTCGGTAGAGCGCGACCTGTACCGGCAACTGGAGCAACAGGCGGTCACTGATGCGCTGACCGGGTTGCTCAACCGCCGCGGCCTTTACAAGGCTGTGGAGAACATGTTGCAGCGTAACGAACGGACGCATCGTTGCCTGGCCGTGTTGTACCTGGATCTTGATGGGTTCAAGCGTATCAACGACTCGCTCGGCCATCAGGCCGGCGATCAGGTATTGCTTTGGGTGGCCGGGCAGCTGCGTGAGTGCATGCGTCCTTACGATGTGCTGGCGCGCATTGGTGGTGACGAATTCGCTGTAGTAATAGAAGGTCTGGAACACCCCGAACAGGCAGCCAAGGTCGCGGAAAAACTCATCGAACGGGTATCGGTGCGTCGGCATGTCGATGGTATCGACGCCACGCTGGGGGTGAGCATCGGGATCGCGA
Organism: Pseudomonas sp. 21LCFQ010; assembly: GCF_024129905.1. Taxonomy (NCBI): domain Bacteria; kingdom Pseudomonadati; phylum Pseudomonadota; class Gammaproteobacteria; order Pseudomonadales; family Pseudomonadaceae; genus Pseudomonas; species Pseudomonas sp. 21LCFQ010. The sequence goes on from NZ_JAMYDZ010000007.1 coordinate 51,807, forward strand.
CCCATCCGGCCTGTGGCAGTAACCTTGATGAGTTGCTGCGGGTGGCCGATACCGCCATGTATGAAGCCAAGCGTGCCGGGCGCCAGCAATACCGTTTCTACGACCAGAACATGAATGGCCGTGCCCGGTCGCGGCTCATGCTTGAAGAAAGTGTGCGTAACGCTATCGAAGACCGCCAGTTCTCGGTGCTTTATCAGCCGCAGGTGCATGTCGCGGACGGTCGTTTACGAGGGTTTGAATCCATTCTGCACTGGCAGCATCCGGTGGTTGGCGACGTGCCACGGGATCTGTTCATGCCATTGCTGGAGGAAACCCGGCTGATCAACCGTCTCGGTGACTGGATGTTCGATCAGAGTGCCGAGCAGCGCCGCGCCTGGGGCCCGCTGTTCGACGCTGATCTGGTGGTGAGTGTCAGCATCGGCCCCGCGCAGTTCTGTCTGCCCAACCTGGCGGCGCAGCTGCAGGCGGCGATGCAGCGCCACGGGATCAATGCCGGGCAGATCGAAGTGGAAATCTGCGAGCGCTCGCTGCTGCATAACCTCGCCCACAGCCGCAAGCAATTGGGCCAGTTACATGATATTGGCGTGCGCGTGGCTCTGGACGATTTTGGGGTGGGCGACTGTTCGCTGTTGCACCTGCGCAATCTGGAACTCGACACCCTCAAGCTCGACCGGCACTTTATCGCCACCTTGCTGGACTCGCCGCGAGACGCGGCAATGGCACACAGCATCATCGAGCTGGCGCGCAACCTTGGCATTCTGGTCATGGCCGACGGTGTCACGACCCAGGCGCAACTGCACTGGCTGAGCGAAAACGGCTGCCAATTGGTGCAAGGCCCGTTGCTGGGTGCGCCGATGGGCGTCGAACAGGCTGGTCAGTTGCCCCGTCAGACGAGCCTTGCTGCGTTGCGCGTGCGTTGAGTGGTGTAGACTGCAGCGCTCGATCCGCTACCGCTATTTTGTGATGACCAGCAGTCCTCAGCCGCCACTCAAGTACCTGCAAGCCTACCCTGCGACCCTGCAGGATCAGGTGCGTCAGATGATTGCCCGACAGCAGTTGGGCGACTACCTGCAGCAGCGCTATCCAGGCCGGCACGCTATTCAGAGCGACAAAGCGCTGTATGCCTATGCGCTGGAGCTGAAAAACCAGCACCTGCGCAATGCCCCGCCGATCGACAAGGTGCTGTTCGACAACCGTCTGGACCTGACCCATCGGGCGCTGGGCCTGCATACCACGGTGTCACGGGTGCAGGGCGGCAAGCTCAAGGCCAAGAAGGAAATCCGCGTAGCCTCGCTGTTCAAGGAAGCGGCCCCTCAGTTTCTGGACATGATCGTGGTCCATGAGTTGGCGCACTTCAAAGAGTCCGAGCACAACAAGGCGTTCTACAAGCTTTGTGAGCACATGCTGCCCGGTTACCACCAACTGGAATTCGACCTGCGCGTCTATCTGACCTGGCGCGATCTGCAGGCCGGCTGAGACGAGAACCCGGCATGGACGTGAGCAAGACCAAAAGCAGCTTCTACCGGCGCCTTTACGTGGCCTGGCTGATTGACAGTGGCCAGGCTTGCAGCGTGCCGGCCCTGACCGAAGCCACCGGCATGCCCCGGCGTACCGCGCAGGACACGATTGCGGCGCTGGCCGATCTGGACATCGTTTGCGAGTTCGAACAGCGCGACGGTGCCCGGCACCAGGCCGGTGATTATCGTATTCATGATTGGGGGGCGATTGACCCGCGCTGGATCGAGCGCAATCTGGCGGCCATCAAGCGGGTGCTGGGTTATCCGTAGCGGTTATTCCAGGTCGCGGCGCATGCCGATATGCGCGATACCGTCTTCCAGATACACCTCGCCCACGGCATTGAAACCATAGCGGCTGTAGTAGCCCTGCAGATGGGCCTGCGCCGATAGATAAATGGGTTGGTCCGGCCATTTGCGCTCGGCCTGTTCCAGGGCCTGGACCATCAACTCATGGCCCAGCCCCTTGTTGCGGATCGCAGGCGCCGTCACCACCCGGCCAATGGTCACATCGCCGCCCTGCTGGATCGGGTCCAGCAAGCGCAGATACGCCACCAGTTGGCCTTCCTGCCAGCCCATCACATGGCAGGTGTCACCGATCAGGTCCATGCCGTCCACATCCAGATAGGCACACTGCTGCTCGACGACGAACACCTCGGCACGCAGGCGCAGCAGCGAATAAAGCTGCTCTATGCTCAAGTCGGTATGGTGTTTGCAGATCCATTTGATAGACATGTCGCTGACTCGGAGAAAAACCTGAACAGGATTCTAAACCCATCGGACGGTATTCCCAATAAAACCCTCTGCCACCCGCTGTCTGGCGCGTTGTGTGGCGCAGGGTAAAGGGTGCTTGCCTGTTTCACTGTGAGTGGATCGGTAGCATCTGCACAGCTGACGCGGGCGTCGCATCGAACAGTGATGAGTGGATTGGAAGCGTTATGGACGACAGGCCCCTTCAGGTATCGCGCATGCGGCGATGGATTCGAATCATGGGAGTGGCGGGGCTGCTGTTGATAAGCGGGGCCAACGCCGCCGAACGTCTGCGACTGGTGGCTGACCCTTGGGCGCCATTCACTGACGTCAATTTGCCCAATGGCGGTCTGGCCACCGATATTGTCAGCACTGCGCTGGCCCGGGCGGGTTATGTCACCAGTTACGATCAGGTGCCTTGGGCCCGAGCCATACTCGGGCTTGGCGAGGGTCGCTACGATGTCCTGATCAATGCCTGGTACACCGAAGAGCGCACGCGTATAGGCCACTTTTCAGGCGAGTATCTGCTCAACCGGGTCCGTTTTCTCAAGCGCCGGGACGCACCGTTCGACAGTTGGACACCCACGATGCTGCATCGCTATCAGGTCGGTGTGGTACGCGGTTATGCCTATTCGCCGGGGTTTGATGCCGACGCCCAGGTGCGCAAGGTGCAGGTCCAGAACTTCTCGATCGCGGCGCGGATGCTAGCGGCCGGGCGCATCGATTTGATTCTCGAAGACGAATACGTCGCCCGCAATCACCTGGCGCTGGAAGAGCCCGAGGTCCGTGATGCGCTGGAGTTTCTGGCCCAGCCGCTGAGTGAAAACAGCCTGCACATCCTGGTCAGCCTCAAACGCCCCGATCATGCTCGTGTCGTGGAGCGCTTCGATGCGGCGATTGCCGCGATGAAGGCCGACGGCAGCTATTACGAACTGTTGCGCCGGCACGGCTTCTGATCGGCGCTCAGAGGGTGTTTACAAAATAGGCGAACGAAGGCAAGACAAGGCGAAATCGAACGAAAAAGCGCTGTGTACAGTAAGTACATGAGCATTTTGACCGGGCTGGCGATCCAGGCCGATTTCAACGCCGTATTGCCGAGTGCAGCCATTTTGTAGAGATCCTCTCAGGCCGGCTCCGGCTGCTTGACCAGGTGCGCGGCCAAGGTGCGTAGCGGCGCCAGTTGCCGGCAAATCAGCGCCAGTTGGGTCTGTACCAGACGCTGGCTTTCTTCCAGTTCATCGGTGACTTGCTCAAGCTCATTGGCCAGCGCTTCTTCAGCGTCGCTCTGTACGGCGACCGGCTGACGTTCGGCCAGGCAGCGGGCAATGTCTTCGATGCTGGCTGCCAGGGTTGCACCGGCGCCATCGATCAGGTGCTCATGGACCGTCGGCGGCAACTGGGTATCGCGGTGCGCACCCAGGCCCGACAGGTAACTGAGCAAGGTGTGCGACAGCACCAGAAAGCGAAAGCCCACATCGGCTTCCTTACGAAAATGCCCAGGTTCCTTGAGCATGTTGGCCAGCGTGGTGGACAGCGCCGCGTCGGCGTTGTGGGCGTTACGTCGGGCCAGGCGATAGGCCAGGTCGTCGCTCTTGCCCTTGGCGTATTGCTGCATGATCTGGCGCAGGTAGACGCTGTTGCAGGCCAGGGTATTGGCCAACACCTTGTTCAGCCGCCGGCCCTGCCAGTCAGGCAGGAACAGGAACACCGCCAGGCCCGCAATCAGGCTGCCGAGCAGGGTATCGAACAGGCGTGGCAACAGCAGCCCGTAACCGTCGCCGACCTGGTTGAAGCAGAACAGCACCATCACCGTAATGGCGGCGGTCGACAGGGTATAGCGGGTGGTGCGATTGACGAAGAACACCACGCCGGCCAGTACCGCGCACATCGATTGCAGGATCGGACTGGTGACCAGGCCGAACAGCGCCCATCCCGCGACCAGGCCAATGGCGGTGCCGATGATCCGCTGGCCCAGCTTGATCCGCGTGGCGCCATAGCTGGGCTGGCAGACAAAGACCGTGGTCAGGATGATCCAGTAGCCGTTGGCCGGATGAATCAGATGCACCATGGCGTAGCCGACCGACAGCGCCAGGGGCAGGCGCAGTGCATGGCGAAACAGCAATGAGGTGGGGGTCATCTGCAGGCGCAGGCGGTTCCAGACATCCTTGAGGTTGCGCGGTGAGCGGTCCAGCAGGCTGCTGTCGCTGGCATCGGCCAGGGCGTCGGGGTTGCTGGCGTCACTGATCAGGCGGTCCAGGGTTTCCAGGTTGGCAGCCAGCGCCCGCAGCGAGCGCAGCAGGCTGCGCCAGGCCGGGTTGCTTTGCAGGCGCAGGTGCTCCAGCGAGGCGCGCAGGTCTTCCATGGCCTCGGCAAAGTTGGCGTCATAGATAAACGGCTGGCGCATCTGGATCGATTCGGACAGCGCCTGGCAGGCCGAGCCTTGCTGGCGTAGCAGGCGCTGGCAGCGAAACAGCACGTCGCTGTGAAAGAACGCGTCGGTCAGCGCGTTGTAGGGGTAGTGCGACGAGCTGGCGCGCTCGTGGATGTCCTGGGCGATGAAGTACAGCTTCAGGTAGCGGCTGACCTTGGAGCCGGGCCGGTTGCTGCCGACCCGGTGCAGGATGATCTCTTTGGTGGCATTGAGTGCGGCGACGACCTTGCCGTTCTGCTGCGCCAGCTCCAGGCGCCGGGCCTCGATATCCAGGCCGCGAATCGGTTCGAACAGGCTCGACTTGAGCTTCAGGTACAGGCCCAGCTCGCGAAACAGCCGGGCCAGCGCCTGCTGGACCGGCTGGTTGGAGAACAACAACTGCCAGAGCACCGACAGCAAACCGTACCAGGCCGCGCCGGCCACCAGCAGCATCGGTTCGTGCCAGAAGTCCAGCACCTCGCCGCCGCGCTGATCGACGCCGATCATGGTGTACACCGACAGGATCAAGGTGCCGTAGGCAATCGCGCCATAGCGCTCGCCAAGGGCGCCGAGCATGGTCAGGCAGAAGCTGGCCAGCGCCAGGGCAATGGCAAAGATCCATGGGTAGGGAAACAGCAGCTCGACGGCCAGCGCGGCGATGCTGAAGCACACCAGCGTCACGGCCAGGGCGTTGAGCCGGCCCTGCCAGTTATCGTCGGTCTCGGCCAGGGCGCAGGCGATGATTCCCAGAAACAGCGGAATCAACAGGCCCATCTCATTCTGATACCAGCACAGCGCCATGCTGCCGGTCAGGGCGATAAACACCCGGATGCTATAGGCAAACTTGTCCTGCGCCCACAGGCGGCGGAAGGTATGACTCAGGGATTTCGATGCCATGAATGCGCTGACAGCCTTTTTCGCGAGTGCAGATGGATATTTACAGCGCCGCAGGCAAGCTGTACATCCGCATTAGCAAAAAATATTCCGGTTGGTTAGGTTGCGACCGGGCTGCGACACCGTGTCACACATACTGCGCTGCCGCGTAACCGGACGCCCAGGCCCACTGGAAATTGAACCCGCCCAAGTGGCCGGTCACGTCCAGCACTTCGCCGATGAAGTACAGCCCTGGCGATTTCAGCGACTCCATGGTCTTGGATGACACTTCGCGGGTGTCGATACCGCCCAGCGTCACTTCCGCCGTGCGATAGCCCTCGGTGCCGGCCGGCACCACTTGCCAGTCCGCCAGTTTTTCGGCGATCGCGGCCAACTCGGCGTGGGGGTACTGCTTCATCGGTCTGGAGCTGAACCAGTGATCGGCCAGCAGGTTGGCCATTTTCTTGGTGAACACCTCGCCCAGCAGGGTTTTCAGCTCGCTATTGGGGCGTTCGGCTTGTTGCTGCTTGAGCCATTCATGGGCATCGCGGTCGGGCAGCAGGTTGATGTGTACCGTGTCGCCAGGTAGCCAGAACGAGGAAATCTGCAGCACTGCCGGGCCGCTCAGGCCGCGATGGGTGAACAGTATGTTTTCGCGAAAGCTGACATCGTTGCAGCTGACCAGGCAATCGACGGAGGTGCCGGACAACTCGCTGCACAGGGCCTTGAGCTGATCGGTGATAGTAAATGGCACCAGGCCGGCACGGGTCGGCAGCAACGTGTGGCCGAACTGCTCACCGACCTGATAACCGAAGCCGGTGGCGCCCAGGGTCGGAATCGACAGGCCGCCGGTGGCGATGACCAGTGAGGCGCAGTCCAGGCGTCCGAGGCTGGTCTGCAACCGATAGCCTGTGTCGGTCTTGTCGATCTTCTGCACGGCGGTGTCCATGTGCAGGCTGGCACCGGCCTGCTGGCATTCATGCAGAAGCATTTCCAGAATGTCGCTGGACTTGTTGTCGCAAAACAGCTGGCCGAGCTTTTTCTCGTGGTATGGCACGCCGTTGCGCAGCACCATGTCGATGAAATCCCACTGCGTGTAGCGCGCCAGTGCCGACTTGCAGAAGTGCGGGTTGTGCGACAGAAAGTTGGAGGGCTCGGTGTACATGTTGGTGAAATTGCAGCGCCCGCCACCGGACATCAGAATCTTCTTGCCCGGTTTATTGGCATGGTCGATGACCATCACCCGCCGTCCGCGAGCTGCGGCAGTCAGGGCGCACATCAGGCCGGCGGCGCCGGCGCCGATGATTACAACGTCAGTAACGGACAACGAAAGATCCTCGTGAATAGATGGGCAGACGCCGTTGCAGCAGACCTGTCCCGGCTTTTGTGGGAGGGGCCGGCCGGCGCCCCGGTCTGCCCGCGACAGGGTGTGAGCAGTCGCCAGCAGAGCTGCCTCCCACAAGTCGATGGCCAGAGGTTGCGGTGCGATCAGATGATTCGCACGCGCAGCGATTTGCCCTTGATTTTGCCTTTGTTGAGGCGATCGAGCGCCTGCTGGGCGACGGCGTGCTCAACGGCGACATACGACTGGAAGTCGAAAATCGCGATCTTGCCGACCTGTTTACCCGCAATGCCCGCGTCGCCGGTCAGGGCGCCAAGAATGTCGCCAGGGCGCAGTTTGTCCTTGCGGCCCGAGGCAATGCACAGAGTGGTCATCGCCGGTTGCAGGCGTGCGCCGCCCTTGGTGGTCAGGGCGTCGTACTGTTGCCAGTTCAGTGGCGTCTTTTGCAGCGATTCGATGGCTCGCGCACGAGCACTTTCCGGCGGTGCAACCAGGCTGATAGCCACGCCTTTTTCGCCTGCGCGGCCGGTACGCCCGACCCGGTGCACGTGGATTTCCGAATCGCGGGCCAGCTCGACGTTGATCACCATGTCCAGCGCATCGATATCCAGGCCGCGTGCCGCCACATCGGTGGCCACCAGCACCGAGGTGCTGCGGTTGGCGAACATCGCCAGCACCTGATCACGGTCGCGTTGTTCCAGATCACCGTGCAGCGCCACGGCCGACATGCCCTTGGCAGTCAGATGGTCGACCACTTCCTGGACCTGCTGCTTGGTGAAGCAGAAGGCCACACAGGAGGCCGGCTGGAAGTGATTGAGCACCCGCACCACCGCCTCAAGACGTTGCTCGGGGGCGATCTCGTAGAAAATCTGCTGGATCTGGCTGTCGGCGTGCAGGGTCTGGACCTTGACGATCTGCGGCTCACGCATGAACTGCGCGGCCAGTTGCTTGATGCCGGCCGGGTAGGTCGCCGAGAACAGCAGGGTCTGGCGGCGCTCAGGGGTGTGTTCGACGATCTCGGTAATGGCTTCGATAAAGCCCATGTCGAGCATCCGGTCGGCTTCATCGAGCACCAGGGTGTTGACGCCGTCGAGCACCAGCGAGCCTTTGCGCAAGTGCTGCTGAATGCGTCCGGGCGTGCCGACGATGATGTGTGCGCCGTGCTCCAGCGAGCCAATCTGCGGACCGAACGGTACGCCGCCACACAGGGTCAGCACCTTGATATTGTCTTCGGCGCGGGCCAGGCGACGAATCTCCTTGGCCACCTGATCGGCGAGTTCGCGGGTCGGGCACATGACCAGTGCCTGACAGCCGAAAAAGCGCGGGTTGATCGGTTTGAGCAGGCCGATGCCGAAGGCCGCGGTCTTGCCGCTGCCGGTCTGGGCCTGGGCGATCAGGTCCAGACCCTTGAGAATCACCGGCAGACCCTGCGCCTGGATCGGCGTCATCTCGGCATAGCCCAGCGACTCCAGGTTGGCCAGCATGGCGGCAGACAGCGGCAAGGTATTGAAAGCGGTTTGTGTCACGACGGCAGGACCTGCAAAACAAAAATGTCGCGCAGTGTAGCAAATCACGAGGTCGCGTAGGAGCGGCTTCAGCCGCGAAGGGCTGTCCTACGCCTTGCGCCCCGGAAGCTGCAGGAAGATCCCCGCCGCCAGCATCGACATCACCCCGACACTGAGAAAGGTCAGCTGGAACGCACCCAGCACGCTGTTGGCCTCGCCACCACTCACGTCGCTGCTGAACCCGCCCAGCAGTGCGGCTGCGCAGGCCACACCCAGGCTCAGGGCCAGTTGCGCGACCACTGACAACAGGCTGTTGCCGCTGGCCGCGCTGGCATCGTCCAGGTCGATCAGGGTCACGGTATTCATCGCCGTGAACTGCAGCGAGTTGACCGCCCCGAGCAACGCCAGATGCACCAGCAATACCCAGTACGGGGTCTGCGCATCCACCAGCGCCAGGCTGGCCAGCAGTATGCCCAGCAACAGCGTGTTGCCGGTGAGGATGATCCGGTAGCCCAGCGCGTCGATCAGCCAGCGCGCGATGGTCTTGGCGAACATTCCTGCGGCCGCCAGTGGCAGCATGCTCATCCCGGCCTGGGACGGCGAATAGCCCAGCGCGACTTGCAGCAGCAAAGGAATCAGAAACGGCAGGGCGCCGCTGCCCAGACGAGCGAACAGATTGCCGAGGATCCCCACCGCGAAGGTCCGGGTGCGAAACAGTGTCGGCGAGAACAGCGGTGCCTCGACGTGCCCGGCGCGCAGCCAGTAAGCGGCCAGACAACCCATGCCGGCAAACAGCAACAGCACCACCCGCATGTGTGGCAAATGCAGCTCGCCCAGCCCTTCCATGGCGGCGGTGATCAGCAGCATGGCGGCGCCGAACAACAGGAAACCCACCGTATCGAAGCGCGTACGCCCGCCGCCGGGGATGTCCGGGATGTAATGCTTGACCGCATAGCAGCCGAGGATGCCCACCGGAATGTTGAGCAGGAAGATCCAGTGCCAGCTCATGTACTCGACCATCCAGCCGCCCAGGGTCGGTCCCAATAGCGGACCGAGCAGGGCCGGGACGGTGATGAAGCCCATGATCCGCACCAGCTCCGAGCGCGGGTAGGCACGCAGCACGATCAGCCGGCCGATCGGTAGCATCAGCGCGCCGCCCAGGCCCTGAATGATCCGCGCCCCGACCAGCATGTCCAGGGTCCATGACACGGCGCAGAGCAGCGAGCCAATGCTGAACAACAGGATCGCGCTGAAGAAGATGCGCCTGATACCAAAGCGGTCAGCGATCCAGCCCGAGGCGGGAATCAGCAGCGCGATGGTCAGCATGTAGGCGATCACCACCGACTGCATGCGCAGTGGGTCTTCCTTCAGTGACTGGGCCATGGACGGCAATGCGGTGTTGAGAATGGTGCCGTCCAGGCTTTGCATGAAGAAGGCGATGGCGATCACCCACGGCATCCAGCGCAGGGTCTTTTCATCCAGAACAGGTGTCGATGTGCTCATGCGCTCCTTACAGCGTCAGGGTCAGGCGTTTGATCAAGGCGCCGGGCAAGCGGGTCGAGGATGTCTGGCGCTGCTCATAGGTGCTGGTCGACAGAATCAGCTCGCGTTCCCGGGTCAGGGCTTCTAGCTGATCGCCCAGCATGCTGTAGGCGCTGTCGTCGAAGCGCATGGTATTGACCGGTGCACTGATCCGACCGTCCTCGACCCAGAAGGTTGCGAAGCGGGTCATGCCGGTCATGCGCGCAGCGGGCTGGTCGGAGAAGTTCAGGTACCAGAGGTTGCCGATGTACAGGCCGGTGCCGAGCTGCTGAAGGATCTCTTCCTGGGCCAGCTCGCCAGCCGCCATGCTCAGCGCGCTGGGCCATTCGCCGCCGTTGGCGCCGTTGGCAGGCAATTGGTATTCGGCGGCGCTACTGGAGTCCACCAGGCGCTCGCCGGCCTGGCCGGCGCTGATCAGGCCCAGGTCGCGGCGCGGGTAGCCTTCGCCGGAGAATGCTGGCGACAGCGAGCCGCTGACGTGTTCATCCAGGCTCACCAGTGGGCTGAGGCGCGCCTCGCCGTCGTACAGGCGTTGCAGCGGGCTTTGTTTGCTGGCGATGGCCTGTGCCGAGAAGCCACCCCAGGCCAGCATGCTCATGATTTCGTCCAATGCGGCGGGCGCCAGATAGGCGCGGTATTGTCCGGGCGCCAAGGTGATTGCCGGCAGGCCCAGATACTGCAATTGCTCGCGAGCCTGTTCGAACTGGCGGACGAAGGCTGCGCTGTCCCAATGCAGCCCGGCATAGTTGGCTTTTACCGCCTGGCCGTTGGCATGGAACAGGCTCCAGTCGAAGTTGAAGCTGTTGGCCTGATGCCAGCCCAGGGCGCCCCAGGAACTGGCAAAGCCGCGGTAGATGGGGCCGGCGGCATAGATGCCGACCAGATCCAGGCCACGGGCCATTTCGCTGATCTGCGCCACTACGCTGCTGCTCTCTGGCAACGGCGTGGTTTGCCAGCTCTCGGTACTCCAGGCTTCGGTATTGGGCAGCAGGTACGGGTCGACAGGTAGCAGTGGCAAGGTTTCGCGCAACTGGCGCAGCGCCTGTTCCAGACGCAGACGGTCCTCTGTCGGGTCGTCAGCCAGGGTCAGGCTGAGGTCGGCATGGCGACCGTCGTGGATCAGTTTGAGGCTGACGCTGGCCTGTTGCACGTGCCCGGCCTGACGCACCTGGCCGTGATTGAAACGGATGAAGTCCGACGCCTCGGCGTCATAGCTCAGGGTGAACTGCTCAGCGCTCTCGCAACCGGCCTTGAGCACGGCCACCAGGGCTTCGAATTGTGCTTGGCGGTCCATCAGGCGTCTCCTCCGAATACATCTACATCACTGAATACGCAGGCCGGTGAAGCATGACCAACCCGCACCACCTGATTGGGTTCGCCCTTGCCGCAATTGGGCGTGCCCAGCACCTCGAAAGTACTGGCGTCGCCCACCGCACTGAGATTGCGCCAAAACTGTGCGGACACGGCCCGGTAGTTGGGGTTCTTGACCACGCCCTTGAGCTGACCGTTTTCGATCAGTTGCCCCCATTCGCAGCCGAACTGGAATTTGTTGCGAGCGTCATCGATGGACCAGGAGCGGTTGTTGGACATCAAGATGCCGTGTTCGATACCGCCGATCAGGCTGTCCAGCGATTGATCGCCCGGCTCGATATTCAGGTTGGCCATACGATCGATGGGCGCGCGGTTCCAGTTACAGGCGCGGCTGTTGGCCACCCCCGGCAGGCCACTGCGCTGTTGCGACAAGGCGCCGCCCAGTGGCCGCTCCAGCAGACCGTTGCGAATCAGGTAGTGCTTGCTGGCCGGTGTGCCGTCGTCGTCATGGCTGTAGCTGGCCAGTTGCTCGGGTATTTCCGGGTCAAAGGTCACGTTGAGCAGGCTGGAGCCATACTGCAGGGTGCCGAAATCCGACGCCTTGACGAAGCTGGTGCCAGCGTAATTACGCTCATCACCGAGGATGCGGTCCAGTTCCAGCGGATGACCGATCGACTCGTGGATCTGCAGAATCATCTGGTCGGGCATCAGTAGCAGGTCCCGTGCACCACTGGGGGTGTTGGGCGCCAGCACCAGTTGCAAGGCTTGGTCGGCCACCCGTGGGGCTGCGCCGGGCAAGCCGCAACGCTGGATGATTTCGGCGCCGCCCTGCTGGCCGAAGTTGCTGCCGCCCAGGCTGCGGGTCTGGCTGTCGTGGCCGTCCCATGCAGTGACGCTCAGGCCCGGATAAACAAAGCGCTGGGCCTGACGCAGCTGCGCGCCGGCGCTGTTGAGGTAGATCTGCTCCAGGGTTTCCAGGCCCAGACTGGCTCGCCAGTCGACCAGACGCTGGTCTTTGGGCACGCTGGCCGATTCGTCGAGCAGCAGTTGCAGGGCGTCGCCCAGCGCGGGAAACGCCTGGTCCAGATGTGGCGACAGGTAATCGGCCTGGGCACTGGAGACCGGTTGTGCGCTGAGGTCGAGCAGCGCATGCGGCGCCAACTGGCGGGCCAGCGCTTCGGCGCGCTCCAGCGCCGCCTGCAAACCCTGTTGTGACAGGTCGTGGGTTGCCGCGTAGGTTTCCACGCCCGCCAGGCGTACGGTAATCATTGCCCCCTCGTCCTGACCCAGCGACAACGGCTGGGCGACGTTGCGGCGTACCGAAAGGTATTGATGGGTACGCCGTACGTGGCGAACGGAAAAGAACGACGCTTCACTGCGCAACGCCGCGAAGCGCTGCTTGAGGATGGCGTGGAAGTCGAACATGCGGCGCAGGCTCCGTTAAAGGCGTTTTGCTTCTATATGGCCAGATTAACCCGGCCCATCCACAGAGGCGAGCCTGCTAGCTATTACACAACACTCGGTGCGCTGCCTTTGCTTTTGATCTTCGAGCCGAGATGGCACAGACGACGCCGATCGCGACTTGGGCGCTGGCCGAGGGTAGGCGTCGATTCGGGGGAGAAATCAGCATGGATGCTGATTTCAGGCGCGCTGGGCAGGACGCCCATCGCGCCAGCCCCCGAATTGATGCCGGACGGAGGGAAGTTCGCCCGCAGTCCAGACAACCGCGGCGAAGGATTCTCCATCACCCGAAAGAGCACCACATAGATTGAGCCCTGGCTCAGGCGCCCGCCACTTTGCCCAATTGCATATCCAGATAATCAAACGCGATGCGCTGCGCCTGCTCGGTATCGAACCCATCACCCGACAGCGCGCCGCGCAGCCACAGGCCATCGATCAGGGCTGCCAGGCCGCGGGCGGCGCTGCGTGCCTGATCGACAGGCAGGGCACGGCGGAACTGCCAGCACAGATTGGAGTACAGACGATGGTCGTTGATGCGTTGCAGGCGATGCAGCGAGGTGTGGTGCATGCTGGTGGCCCAGAACGCCAGCCAGGTTTTCATCGCCGGGCCATTGACCTGGCTGACGTCGAAGTTGCCTTCAACAATGACCCGCAGGTGTGCTCTGGGGCTATCGTCGACAAGGGCCTGGCGACGCGCCGCCGTGTTGGCGCTCAGAGCGTTCATCAGATGGCGCATGGTGGCCTCGATCAGGCCATTCTTGTCTTTGAAATAGTGGCTGATGATGCCGTTGGAGACACCGGCCAGACGCGCGATCAAGGCGATGCTGGCGTCGCCCATGCCGACCTGATCAATCGCGGCCAATGTGGCCTGGATCAGTTGTTGGCGACGGATGGGTTGCATACCGACCTTGGGCATGGGGCGGGGTCTCCTGGTTCACAGTGACGAAACGGCCCCGCAGTCTAGTTATTTTTCTCCGGTCGATAAATCATTAAAAATAGTAGGGATATGAAAAAAGCCGCGAACTCCGAGGAATTCGCGGCTGATTTCAGGCTATTTGCAACTCATTCTCAGCTGTTATGCCCAGCGCACGGTGCACAGGGCAGGTGGGCATCAGCCGTGGTTTTTGCCCAGCAAGGCGTGATACAGCTCGGTGTCGCCGAGAATCCCCACCACCCGGTTACCGTCCTGCAGGACCAGCTTGTTGCCGGTCTGGTAACGAATCTGCAGCGCGTCACGCATGCCGATGTTGGAGTCCACCAGGGTCGGGATACGCTGCAGGTCCGCGACGTTCTGACCAGGCTGCCAGTTCTGTACCGAAATCGGTGCGGCGCCCTGACGTACGCCTTTGATCACATTGCCTTCGGCCAGATCAATCCAGGAATCGCCACCCGGATCCAGGCATACCGAGCCATTGATCCGCTTGCAGTTGTCCAGGGTGCGCATCAGGCTGCGCCCGCACAGCACGTTGAGCGGGTTGGTGTGGGCAACGAAATTGCGCACATATTCGTCGGCCGGGTTGAGGACGATTTCTTCCGGCACGCTGTACTGGATGATCCGCCCGTCTTTCATGATTGCGATGCGGCTGCCCAGTTTCAGCGCTTCGTCCAGGTCGTGGCTGACGAAGACAATGGTTTTGCTCAGCTTGCTTTGCAGGCTCAGCAGTTCATCCTGCAGGCCCTGGCGAATCAACGGGTCGAGGGCCGAGAAGGGTTCGTCCATCAACAGAATGTCGGCGTCCATTGCCAGTGCACGGGCCAGGCCGACACGTTGCTGCATGCCGCCAGACAACTCATCGGGCTTCTTGTTGCGCCATTGGGTCAGGCCCACCAGTTCGAGTTTCTCATCGACCAGTTTGCGCCGCTCCTTTTCCGGTCGTCCCTGCATTTCCAGGCCGAAGCTGATGTTCTCGCGCACAGTCAGCCAGGGCATCAGGGCAAACTTCTGGAACACCATGGCGATACGCTTGGTGCGCATCATCTTCAACTCGGCTTCGGTGCAGTTGGCAATGTCGATTTTCGAGCCTTCGTGCTCCACCAGCAGCGAGCCGCGGCTGACCGTGTTCAGGCCATTGATGCAGCGCAGCAGGCTGGATTTGCCCGAGCCGGACAGGCCCATCAAGACGCAGATCTCGCCCTTGTTGATATCCAGGTTGGCCTTTTCGACGCCGACGATCTGACCCAGCTCCTGGAGGATTTCGCCGCGCGTCTTGCCCTGGTCCAGCAGCTTGAGTGCGGCACGTGGGTCCTTGTTGAAAATAACGTCCACGTTTTCGAATTTGATGATGCTCATGCGTCGGCTCCCACCTTGGCTTCAGGCTGTTTGCAGATACGATCGAGCATGATGGCCAGCAATACGATCGCAAGGCCCGCTTCGAAGCCAACCGCGATATCGGCAGTGTTCAGTGCGTTGACCACAGGTTTGCCCAAGCCGTCGGCGCCTACCAGGGCGGCGATCACCACCATCGACAGCGACAACATGATGCATTGGGTGATACCGGCGGCGATGCTCGGCATGGCATAGGGCAGTTCGATACGGGTCAGCAACTGGCGACGCGAAGAGCCGAAGGCCTTGCCGGCGTCGAGCAGTTCCTGAGGGACGTCGCGAATCCCCAGGTAAGTCAGGCGCACCGGTGCGGCAATCGCAAACACCACCGTAGAGATCAGACCGGGTACCACGCCCAGGCCGAACAGGGTCAGGGTCGGGATCAGATAGACGAAGGTTGGCACGGTCTGCATCAGGTCGAGAATCGGCCGGATGCAGGTATAGAACCAGGGCTTGTGCGCGGCAATGATGCCCAGCGGCACGCCGATGATCACGCACACCAGGGTGGCGAACAGCACCTGGGCCAGGGTTTCCAGCGTTTCTTGCCAATAGTGCAGGTTGAGAATCAGCAGGAACGACAGAATCACGAAGACGGTCAGGCCCCACTTGCGCTGGATGAAGTGGGTCAGGGCGGCGATCAGGCCGATCAGTACGTAAGGGTTGAACCAGGCCAGGGAGAACGTCAGGCCGTGGATCATCAGTTCAAGGCTGGAGGCAATGGCGTCGAAGTAATTGGCGCCATGGCGAATCAGCCAGTCGACAAAGGCGGAAATATACTCGCCCAGGGGGAGCTTGTGATCGGTCAACATGATATCGGGTGTCCGCTTGCGGGTGCCTTTGAAAATGACCGGCGTTGCCACTGCCAGGGATTTTCAGAAGCACCTTTACGTGAAGATTGAATGCGGCAGGCCCGGAGAGCCTGTGCTCTGGGTACTACTGGGTCAGCTTGGCCCTGGCGGCTTCCAGGCCCGGTTTGCCGTCGACGGTGGTAACGCCGGACAGCCAGGTGTCGAGCACCTGCGGGTTGGCTTTCAGCCACTGCCTGGCGGCAGCGTCAGGTTTTATCTTCTCGTCCAGCACCTTACCCATCAGGGTGCTCTCCATGTCCAGCGTGAACGATAGATTCTTGAGCAATTGGCCCACGTTGCTGCATTGCTCCGTGTAGCCCTTGCGCGTGTTGGTATAGATGGTTGCCTGGCCGAAGTTGGGGCCGAAGAAGTCGTCGCCGCCGGTCAGGTACTGAATCTTGAAGCGGGTGTTCATCGGGTGTGGTTCCCAGCCGAGGAACACCACGTCGCCGCCTCTGCGGTTGGAGCGGTCGACCTGCGACAGCATGCCGGCCTCGCTCGACTCGACCACCTTGAAACCGGCGTCTTTCAGGCCGAAGGCATTCTTGTCGATCATGCTCTGGATCAGGCGGTTGCCATCGTTGCCCGGTTCGATGCCGTAGATCTTGCCGCCCAGTTCGTCTTTGAATTTGACGATGTCGGAGAAGTCTTTGAGGCCCTTGTCATACAGCGATTGCGGCACCGCGAGGGTGTATTTGGCGTTTTCCAGGTTGGCCCGGACGGTTTCGACGGTGCCGGCTTCGCGGTAGGCCTTGATGTCGTTTTCCATGGTCGGCATCCAGTTGCCGAGGAACACGTCCATGTTCTTGCCTTCGGCCAGCGACTTGTAGGTCACCGGCACCGAGATCATGGTGGTCTTGGTCTTGTAGCCAAGTGCTTCAAGCACCTCACTGGTGACGGCGGTGGTCACCGTGATGTCGGTCCAGCCGACGTCGGAGAAGTTGACGGTATGACATGCCTGGGGTTCTGCAGCGTGGGCCAGCATCGGCAAACCGAGGGTGGCGACCAACAGCAACGACGTTGAACCTTTCATGGGTGAGCTCCTGTGATCTTTTTCTCATCGTCGTCCCGTCTGCGGGGATGACGTGGCTTCTTTGGGCGCAGGCTTCTTGAGAAAGCCCATCACGGTGCCTTGCGATCGAGTCGGGTCGATCATCTACCAGCAAAAAACAAACGCCTACAGGGGGCGTCGTAACCAGTGCGGGAGGGGTCGCATCCAGTGTGTGCGACGTCGTTTCCAGTTTCTTTGGCGCTGCCCGGGCCTCTTGCGGATACCTGAAAGCGCCTGACAGCCTCGGTTTTCAAGCTCTATTGCGGGGCTTTCAGGTGGCGGCGTTGCTGAGCATGAGTGCGTCGGTGTGGGACGGCGTGCAATGGCTGAAAAGGCTGATGATTTGGCCATAACAGCGAACTGCAGTGGCTGGTGTACGCCAAATCGGCAACAGATCCAGCGTAGCAGCTACGCCTATAAAAGCGCCCCGGCGCTAAAAAGACCTGATGATGGAGCTTGGCGACAATGGCAATCAGCGTGTTTGACCTGTTCAAGATCGGCGTGGGACCTTCCAGTTCGCATACAGTAGGGCCGATGCGCGCCGCCGCGCTGTTCGTCCAGGGTTTGCGTGACAGCGGCAAGCTGGAGAGCATCGAACGCATCGAAGTGCGCCTGTACGGTTCGTTGTCAGCCACCGGTGTCGGCCACGGCAGTGATAATGCGGTGATTCTCGGCCTGATGGGCCAGTGGCCGGATGCTATCGACCCGGCAATGATCGGCCCGGCCATCGACACCCTGAAAAGCACCGATACGCTGATGCTCGATAGCCGCCTGCCGATCTCGTTCGTGTGGTCGCGGGACATGCTGCTGCTCGACGAGAACCTGCCGTTTCACCCCAACGCCATGACCCTGATTGCCGAAGGCCGGGGCGGCGAGATCTATCAGGACACCTACTACTCCATCGGTGGCGGTTTCGTGGTCGACCAGGTTCAGGCCGACAGCGGCGAGATGGACGGTGACCGCACCGAGCAGCCCTACGAATTTTCCAGTGCCCGGGAACTGCTGCAGTTGTGCCGCCAGCACGGTCTGCGGGTGTCCGAGCTGATGATGGCCAATGAAAAAGTCTGGCGCAGTGAGGCTGAAATTCGCGCCGGAATCATGAAACTGTGGGCCGCCATGCAAGAGTGCGTGGATAACGGCCTCAAGCACGACGGCATTCTGCCCGGCGGCCTCAATGTGCGCCGCCGGGCGGCAAAGCTGCACAAGAGTCTGCAGGAGCTGGGCAAGCCCAATGTGATCGGCTCGACCCTCAACGCCATGGAGTGGGTCAATCTGTTCGCCCTGGCGGTCAACGAGGAGAACGCCGCCGGTGGGCGGATGGTCACCGCACCGACCAACGGCGCGGCCGGCATTATCCCGGCGGTGCTGCATTACTTCGTCAAGTTCAGCCCGGACGTCAATCAGAGCAATGTGGTGGATTACTTCCTCGGTGCGGCGGCCGTAGGCATCCTGTGTAAAAAGAACGCCTCGATCTCCGGTGCCGAAGTCGGCTGCCAGGGCGTGCCGATGTGTTGGGCGCCACACCTGAGCAACTGTGCAACGCCGCAGAAATCGGCCTGGAGCACAACCTGGGCCTGACCTGTGATCCGGTCGGCGGTCTGGTGCAGGTGCCGTGCATCGAGCGCAATGCCATCGCTGCGGTAAAGGCCATCAATGCCGCACAGATGGCGCTGCGCGGTGACGGCGAGCACTTTATCTCTCTGGATCGGGTGATCCGCACCATGCGTGACACCGGCGCGGACATGCACGACAAATACAAAGAGACCTCGCGCGGCGGCCTGGCGGTCAGTGCCGTCGAGTGTTAACCGCAGCTTCGATCGATCGGGGCCTGTTTCACGGATCAATCCGCTCCTGCGCAGGGCCGTAGGAGGGGCTTGAGCCCCGACGCATCAGCGGCGCGCCGGCTCTGCTCGCTTTTGGCCCAGGGCGTCGCAATGACGCCTTGTTTCAGCGCAAAAAGACCTTCCAGAGTGTGCGGGTAGTGACACTTGTCAAAGCCCCACTGTTTCTTGCCTTGTCCGAGTGCTACCGAATTGCTCAGTGGTTCCAGGTGATTTGCGAGCCTGTCGCATTTGAATATGCAGGTCGCTGTCGTGGTTACGCTTAGCGACGTCGCTTTTGGGTTTTTTGTCGTTCACAGACAAATTCAGGCATGGGAATTGCGATGCATTTGGTACAGCCCTGCAATGCGTAGGGCAATAAGAATGAGAGCCTCCAGTGAGGCCACCTACCGCTCAAGTGCGAGGAGATTCCGTGATGACTTCGTTCAATGCCGGGGCAGCCCCCCAGAACCGCGCTCCACAGTCCATCGGCTTTTTGTTGCTCGATAATTTCACGCTTATTTCCCTCGCGTCGGCGGTCGAGCCGCTGCGCATGGCCAACCAGCTGTCGGGTCGCGAGCTGTATCGCTGGACCACCCTGAGCCTGGATGGCAGCCAGGTATGGGCCAGCGACGGCTTGCAGATCACTCCCGATGCGGCGATGCACAAGGCACCGGCCCTCGATACCGTGATCGTCTGCGGCGGTGTCGGCATCCAGCGCACCGTAACCCGTGAGCACGTCAGCTGGCTGCAATCCCAGGCCCGTCAGTCGCGGCGGTTGGGTGCGGTGTGTACCGGCAGCTGGGCGCTGGCTTGCGCCGGCCTGCTCGATGGCTTCGATTGCAGCGTGCACTGGGAATGTCTGGCCGCGATGCAGGAGGCTTTTCCGCGGGTGACCATGAGTACCCGCTTGTTCACCCTGGACCGTAACCGCTTCACCAGCTCCGGTGGCACCGCGCCGCTGGACATGATGCTGCACCTGATCAGCCGTGATCACGGTCGCGAACTGTCGGCGGCGATCTCGGAAATGTTCGTCTACGAGCGCATCCGTAACGAGCAGGACCACCAACGCGTGCCGCTCAAGCACATGCTCGGCACCAACCAGCCCAAATTGCAGGAAATCGTCGCGCTGATGGAGGCCAACCTTGAAGAGCCTATCGACCTCGACGAGCTGGCGGTGTACGTGTCGGTGTCGCGCCGGCAACTGGAGCGGCTGTTCCAGAAGTACCTGCACTGTTCGCCATCACGCTACTACCTCAAGCTGCGCCTGATCCGTGCCCGGCAACTGCTCAAGCAGACGCCGATGTCGATCATCGAAGTGGCTTCGGTGTGCGGGTTTGTCTCGACGCCGCACTTTTCCAAGTGCTATCGCGAGTACTTCGGCATTCCGCCACGCGATGAGCGGGTAGGTTCCAACACTGCCCAGCAGGTTTCCATGCTGCCGATCCCGCAGGCCATGGTCCTGGCGCCGCTGTCCGGGCCGATGTCGGCGCTCAACCAGGCGCGCAACGAGTCGACCTTCGCCAGCGTGCGTATCTGACAATCGTCCCCGGTTGCGTCAGGCAACCGGGGGCGATGTCGGTCAGTCAGGCGTGGTTTTGTTTGTAAGCCACCAGCGCCGGCAGCAACTGTTGATCAATGGCCTGGCGCACCGCCGGCAGGATGGTCGCACTGCCGGCCAGCATGCTTTCAACCAGTTTGCGCAACGCGATCGCGCGGTCATCGGTAAGGCCGCGCACTGCCTGGGCACAGGCCTGCTCCGGGGTCGCCCCTGAGGGCGTTTCAAAGCCCAGCGCCCTGAGTTTGCCGATCAGGTCGTCCTGGTCAATCAGGTCTGCGTGCATCATGGCGTTGTTCCTTCGACAGGGTGGTAACTGATTCTGGTAGGCCTTCACAGCCTGGGCAAGGGCTTGTAGAGGTGATGGCAGGATTACCTAAGAACAGGTCGTTTTCGGCTAACTCCTGTTTCAGTAGCCAGAGCAGACTGAAAGCCTTCGACGTGTACTGCGCAAGGGCTTGGTCACCCGATGTCACGTTCGGTCCCCGGTTTTGTGACGGCTTTACCGGGGTTTTTCATGTCTGGTGTAAACTGGGCGGCCTTCCAGGAGCTGCCATGAATTATCGTCACGCCTTCCATGCCGGCAACCATGCCGACGTCTTGAAACACATTGTTCTCACCCGGCTGATTGCGCTGATGTCGCGCAAGGAGCAGCCGTTCGCCTACATCGACACCCATGCCGGGATCGGTCTGTATGACCTGCAGGGCGATGAAGCGACCCGCACCGGTGAGTGGGTCGAAGGCATCGGCCGCTTGTGGGAGGCCACTGACCTGCCTGCGGCCGCGGCCGGTTATATGGATGTATTGCGGCACATGAACCGCAAGACCGGCGAACTGCGCTACTACCCAGGTTCGCCTGAGCTGGCGCGGCGCCTGAGCCGTGAGCAGGACCGCGTATTGCTCAATGAAAAGCACCCCGATGACGGTGCGCTGCTTAAAGACAACATGAAGTTCGACCGCCGCGTGGCGGTGCATCTGGGCGAGGGCTGGCACGTGCCACGTGCGTTGCTGCCGGTGCAGGAAAAGCGCGCAGTGATGCTCATCGACCCGCCGTTCGAGCAACTCGATGAACTCAAGCGCTGCAGCGTAGCGCTCAAAGAGGCCATCGGGCGCATGCGTCAGACCGTTGCGACCATCTGGTACCCGATCAAGGACCCGCGTCAGCTCAAACGTTTTTATCAGGACCTGGCTGAAACCGGCGCGCCCAAGCTGCTGCGCGTGGAACTCTACGTCCACCCCCTGGAAACCCCGGCCAGCCTCAACGGCTCCGGGCTGGCCATCGCCAACCCGCCGTGGGGGCTTGAAGAAGAACTGCGCGAGTTGCTGCCCTACCTGGCCGAAAAGCTGGGCCAGACCCAGGGCGGCTGGAAAATGGATTGGTTGATCGCGGAGTAGGACCGGCCGGCGATCCGCTTTGGCCGGGAAGGCTTCCCGGCTAAAGCCGGTCCTACGGGGGCCCGTGTTTGCTGCGCGGCAGCGCGACGCCAAGGCGACGGGCGATCTCCTGCGTCGCTCCTGCTGCAAGCTTAGGCTGGCAGGCACACCCCGGTGCCGCCAATCCCGCAATAGCCCTGCGGGTTCTTCGCCAGGTACTGCTGGTGGTAGCCTTCGGCGAAGTACAGGGGCGGCGCCTCGGCGATTTCGGTGGTGATCTCACCCAGGCCAGCCTTGGTCAGCTCGGTCTGGTAACGCGCTTTGCTGTCCAGGGCTTGCTGCAGTTGTTCGGGTTTGGTGCAGTAGATGACCGAGCGGTACTGGGTACCAATGTCATTGCCCTGACGCATGCCTTGGGTCGGGTTATGCAGTTCCCAGAACATCTTCAGCAGGGCTTCATAGCTGACCTTCGCCGGCTCGTAGACGACCAGGACGATTTCGGTATGCCCGGTCAGGCCCGAGCAGACTTCTTCGTAAGTCGGGTTGGGGGTGAAGCCGCCGGCGTAACCCACCACGGTGCTGACCACTCCCGGGGTCTGCCAGAAGCGCCGCTCTGCGCCCCAGAAACAGCCCAGGCCAAAGATCGCGAACTCGACCTCTTCGAAGAACGGGCCGAGCAGCGGCGTATCATGGACGAAATGCTTCTCGGGGAGCTGGATATGGCTATCGCGGCCCGGCAGGGCTTGTTCGGCGGTAGGCAAGACGTTCTTGTTTACCAGGATTTCCGAGCGCAGGGTCATGAGCAAGTCCTCTGAATAGGCAGGCTGGCGCACGTAAACAGCGGCTGCGCCATACACTGTAAAAAACGGACATACAGTTTGCCCCAGAGGTCTGGGACAGGGAAGGGGCCTCAGAGCAGCGGCTTGTGCGGGTAACGGTGCAGCCGTTCGATCAGATCGTCGCCGCAAATCGGCTTGTCGAACAGGTAACCCTGGCCGATGTCGCAACGATGCCGGCGCAGGAACGCCAGTTGGGCTGCGGTTTCGATACCTTCGGCAACCACTTTGAGCTTGAGGTTGTGAGCCATGGCGATTACCGCTGAAGTGATCTCCATGTCGCCTTCATCATCCGGAATATCGCGGATGAAGCTGCGGTCGATCTTGAGCACGTCAATGGGGAATTTCTTGAGGTAGCTCAGCGACGAATAACCGGTACCGAAGTCGTCCATGGCCAGTGACAGGCCCAGGCGCTTGAGCATGTCCAGTTGCTGTCGGGTATCTTCGGTGGCTTCGAGCAGCAGACCTTCGGTGAGTTCAAGTTCCAGCAGCGACGGGTCGAGTGCCTCTTCCTTGAGGATATTGGCAATCGAGGACACCAGCTCGGGATCGGAGAACTGTTTGGGAGAGACGTTGATCGCCACTTGCAGCGGGCCGAAGCCGGCGGCCGTCAGGGCTTTGCTCATCCGGCACGACTCGCGCACCACCCATTTGCCGATCGGAATGATCAGGCCGGTCTCTTCGGCGACACTGATGAACTGATCCGGGCGGATCATGCCCTTTTCCGGGTGGTTCCAGCGCAGCAGGGCCTCCAGGCCTGTGAGGCGGCCGGTCAGCAGACACAGTTTGGGCTGGTAGAACACTTCCAGCTCGCTCTGGCTCAAGGCCCGGCGCAGGTTGTTCTCGACGAACAGCTTGTAGCTGGCTTCGGCATTCAGGGCTTCGGTAAACACCTGGACCTGATGTTTGCCATTGGCCTTGGCTTTGTGCAGCGCCAGCCCGGCATTACGCATCAGGGTCTGCGGATCACGACCGTGGAGCGGCGCACAGGCCAGGCCCACAGAGCCGGTAACGCTGATCAACTGATTGTCGACAAACAACGGCTTGTCGAGGGTCATCAACACCTGATGGGCGATGCTTTGTCCGGCCTCCGGGCCGGTCTGGTCGAGCAGTACGGCAAATTCGTTACTGGCAAAGCGGGCCAGTACATCGACCGGGCTCAGGGTATTGCGCAGGCGGCGGGCCAGGCTGATCAACAGTTTGTCACCGGTCTGGTGGCCAAGGCTGTCGTTGATACGCTTGAAGTTGTCGATGTCTACCAGCAGCAGGCTCATCGGGGTGTCGCTGTCACGGGCGAAGCGCTCGTCCAGATGACGAATGAACGCCGGACGATTGCCCAGGCTGGTCAGGTTGTCGGTGTAGGCCAGGCGCTCGATGCGCTGCTGGGCCAGCTTGCTCTGGGTGATGTCTTCGTAGATGCCGATGTAATGGGTCAGCTCGCGATTGTCGCCGTATACCTTGGAAATCGACAACTGCCCCCAGTAGGGCTCCAGATTCTTGCGCCGGCTTTTGAATTCACCTTGCCAGCTATTGTTGTTGGCCAGGCTTGAGTGGGCATCGAACAGGCTGCCGAGGTTTTCCAGAGCAGGAAGCTCGGCGAGCTTGTGGCCATGGACCTCTTCGGCGGCGTATTGAGTGATGGCGGTAAAGCTGGGGTTGACGTATTCCACCACGCCGTCGCAGTTGACCAGCAGAAAAGCATTGGCGCTCTGTTCCACCGCTCTCTGGAACAGATGCAGGGCGCTGGTGGCGGTACGTCGGTTGTGGTTGTTGATGACCAGCGCAAACTGGTCAGCCAGTTCGCCGGCAAAGGCCACCTCATCCGTAAGCCACTGGCGCGTTGCACCGGTCTGCTCCAGGCACAGTACGCCGACCAGTTGCCCGTCCAGGCGGATGCTGGCATCGAGCAGGGCGCGCACATCACGTGGCTCAAGGCTGCTGGCCAGCTCCAGCGTGCGCGGGTCTTCGCGGGTGTTGCTGGCATCGATGGCGCGACTGTTGAGCAGCGCCTCGTGGTAGGCCGGTGAGTTGCTGATATCGATGGGCGATGGCTGGCGGTGCTCGCCGCTCTCGCGCACGTATTCAGTGACGGGCACCAGCGTCTGGCCTTCCAGATTCCAGATACTGGCACCGGCGACATCGTAGATCTCGCAGGCCGTCTGGGTAATCAGTTGCGCCGCTTCCTGCACCGAATTACCCGAGTAACGATGACGGGCCAGCCGCAGGATCAGTTCCTGCTGGGCGCGTGCGCGCTGCAGTTGGGCAAACGGGCTGAGCGGATTGACATGCCTGCCTGCCGGATCGCTGTCATCAGCGTTGAATGCAGGCCCGTCGATGACCACAAAATAGCCGCGCAACAGTTGGCGGTTGTGCTGTTTGAATGCCTCGCCCATCTCCAGTAGCCCCAGCGGGCCATTGACCGTGTGCAAGGTGTAGCGGATCAGATAATGCGATGCCCGGGTCAGTTGCTGCTGCAGATCATCGTGCAGCCGATAACGTGCCTCCGGCTCCATCAGGCTGGCGAAAGGAGAACTGATCAGTGAGCACAGCTCCACTGCTGGCATGCCGAATGCTTGTTCACAGTTCGGATCAAGATATAGCAGCGCCCAACTGGCTTCATTCAGCCGTTCGAAACGCAGCATGCCCAGGCGCGAAGGCACCGGCAATTGCGTCACTACCTCGGCTGCCGTTCTGGCGGCAGCATCGGGCTGGCTTTTCATGAACAAACTCGCTTTCCGAATTCTGGTCGCGCGGGCATTGGCCCTGATAACTTTCGCGCCCGGCAAGGTTGCATGATGCAGCACTGCCTTACAAGAGAGCGCGGTGGCTTAGTGCTATAAAAGTATCAGAGTAATGTGTCCACTGTTCAATCCATTCGGACCGGTCGCCGCGTACAGGGTTTCATGTAACGACAGGGTATCGGCCATGTATCGCAGAACTGCTGTCTGAAGTTGTGACACAGGACAAAAAAGCCCCGCTTGCGCGGGGCTTTTGGTACGGCAGCCAGATGTTCGGCAGTCGGCCCCGCGCAAACGGGGCCGCTGATGCCTTACAGCAGGATGGTGCGGATGTCGGCCAGCAGTTCGCTCAGACGCTTGGTAAAGCGTGCAGCGGCGGCGCCGTTGATGACACGGTGGTCATACGACAGCGACAGTGGCAGCATCAGGCGCGGCTGGAATGCCTTGCCGTCCCAGACCGGCTGCATGGATGCCTTGGAGACACCCAGGATCGCCACTTCCGGTGCATTGACGATCGGCGTGAAGCCGGTGCCGCCAATGTGACCGAGGCTGGAGATGGTGAAGCAGGCGCCCTGCATGTCGTTGGCGGTCAGCTTCTTGTTGCGGGCTTTTTCGGCCAGCGCAGCCGCTTCGGCCGCCAGTTGCAGCAGGTTCTTCTGGTCGACGTCGCGGATCACCGGGACCAGTAGGCCATCCGGGGTGTCCACGGCAAAGCCGATGTGCACGTACTTCTTGCGGATCACCGCTTTGCCGCTTGGTGCCAGCGATGCGTTGAAGTCCGGCAGTTCCTTGAGCAGGTGCGCGATGGACTTGAGCAGCAGTGGCAGCACAGTCAGCTTGACGCCAGCCTTTTCCGCCACGGCTTTCTGCGCCACGCGGAAAGCTTCCAGGTCGGTGATGTCGGCCTGGTCGAACTGAGTCACGTGCGGTATGTTCAGCCAGCTGCGGTGCAGACCGGACGCGCCCAGTTGCATCAGGCGGGTCATCGGCACTTCTTCGATTTCACCGAAGCGGCTGAAGTCGACTTCCGGAATCGGCTGGATACCGGCACCGCCAGTGGCGCCGCCTGCGGGTGCTTCCTTGGCCTTTTGCAGCTGGGCCTTGACGTAGACCTGCACGTCTTCTTTCAGTACACGACCGTGCGGGCCGGTCGCGGTCACTGCGCTCAGCTCGACGCCGAACTCACGGGCCAGTTGACGAACGGCAGGGCCGGCATGGACCTTGGCGCCATCTTTGGCTGGGGCAGCGGCCGGAGCGGCAGCCGGAGCCGGTGCGGCTTCAGCTTTTGCTGCGGCAGGTGCGGCGGCCGGAGCCGATGCAGCAGGCGCCGGAGCGGCAGCAGCAGGGGCAGCAGCAGCCGGAGCGCTACCTGCGATTTTCAGGCGCAGGATCAGATCGCCAGTACCGACTTCCTGTTCCAGCTTGACTTCAACACTCTCGACCACGCCAGCGGCAGGCGATGGAATTTCCATGCTCGCCTTGTCGGATTCGAGGGTGATCAGCGACTGGTCGGCTTCGATGCTGTCGCCTGGCTTGACCAGCAGTTCGATGATCTTGGCCTTGCCCGACGAACCGATGTCCGGTACGTGGATGTCCTGCACGCTGGCCGCAGCGGCAGGTGCCGGTGCAGCCGCCGGCGCTTCGGCAGCCGGAGCAGGGGCAGCAGCGGCGGGCGCGGCGGCAGGTTCTGCGGCTGGGGCGGCGGCGGCTTCGCCACCTTCGCTTTCCAGCTCGAACAGCTCGTCGCCTTCTTTCAGGCGGTCGCCCAGCTTGACCTTCAGGGCTTTGATGACGCCGCCCTTGGGAGCAGGGATTTCCATGCTCGCCTTGTCCGACTCCAGGGTCAGGACGCTCTGGTCCGCTTCGATGCGGTCGCCGACCTTGACGAACAACTCAATGACTTCACCTTCACCGTTGCCGATGTCGGGTACGCGAATTAGCTCACTCACTATGCTTCTCCTCAGGAGAACCTGTTCCAGACTGTATATTGCGCGGCTGTTTGCAACGAAACAGCCTCGGATGCTCATTTGCCGGGGGCAAATTCCGCATCGTCGGCTGTTTCCAGGCTTGAGCCTGCGCTATGGACGAATCCGGGACAGACTCTTAGCAGTCCAGCGGGTTGCGTTTCTCTGGGTCGATACCGAACTTGGCGATGGCTTCTGCCACCACTTTAGGCTCGATGTCGCCACGGTCTGCCAGGGCTTCCAGTGCGGCCAGCACCACGAAGTTGCGGTCCACTTCGAAGAAGTGACGCAGCTTCTTGCGGCTGTCGCTGCGGCCGAAGCCGTCGGTGCCCAGCACTTTGAACTCTTTGGACGGAACCCACTGACGGATCTGTTCGGCGAACAGCTTCATGTAGTCGGTCGATGCGACAACCGGGCCTTTACGGCCGGTCAGGCATTGCTCGACGTAAGTCTGCTGAGGCTTCTGGCCAGGGTGCAGGCGGTTGTGACGCTCGACCGCCAGGCCGTCACGACGCAGTTCGTTGAAGCTGGTCACGCTCCAGACGTCGGCACCGACGTTGAACTCTTCGCGCAGGATCTTCGCCGCCTCACGGACTTCACGCAGGATGGTGCCCGAACCCAGCAACTGGACGTGGTGCGCAGCCGCCTTGGTGTCTTCCTCCAGCAGGTACATGCCCTTGATGATGCCTTCCTCGGCGCCGGCCGGAATGGCTGGCTGGGTGTAGGCTTCGTTCATCACGGTGATGTAGTAGAAGATGTCCTGTTGTTCTTCGGTCATCTTCTTCATGCCGTCCTGGATGATCACCGCCAGCTCATAGCCGTAGGTCGGATCATAGGTGCGGCAGTTCGGCACGGTGGCAGCCAGGATGTGGCTGTGACCGTCTTCGTGCTGCAGGCCTTCACCGTTGAGGGTGGTACGGCCGGCGGTACCGCCGATCAGGAAGCCACGGGTGCGGCTGTCGCCAGCGGCCCATGCCAGGTCACCGATACGCTGGAAGCCGAACATCGAGTAGAAGATGTAGAACGGCAGCATCGGCTGGTTGTGGTTGCTATACGCAGTACCGGCAGCGATGAACGACGACATGGCGCCGGCTTCGTTGATGCCTTCTTCGAGGATCTGGCCTTTCTTGTCCTCGCGGTAGAACATCACCTGGTCTTTATCGACTGGCTCGTAGAGCTGGCCGACCGACGAGTAGATGCCCAGTTGGCGGAACATGCCTTCCATACCGAAGGTACGGGCTTCGTCCGGGATGATCGGCACGATGCGCTGGCCGATTTCCTTGTCCTTGACCAGTTGCGCGAGAATCCGCACGAAAGCCATGGTGGTGGAGATTTCGCGGTCGCCGGAACCGTCCAGGATAGCCTTGAGGGTATCGAGTGGCGGAGTCGGGATGCTGAAGCTCTTGGCGCGACGTTGTGGTACGAAACCACCCAGTGCAGCGCGGCGCTCAGCCAGGTAACGGGCTTCGGCGCTGCCTTCTTCCGGACGGTAGAACGGCAGGCTTTCCAGGTCGGCGTCCTTGATCGGCACGTCGAAACGGTCGCGGAAGTGACGCAGGCTGTCGACGTCGACCTTCTTGGTGTTGTGCGCGGTGTTCTTGGCTTCGCCAGCACCGGTGCCGTAACCCTTGATGGTCTTGGCCAGGATGACCGTCGGCTGGTCCTTGTGGTTGACCGCCTGATGGTAGGCTGCATAGACCTTGTACGGGTCGTGGCCGCCACGGTTGAGCTTCCAGATCTCGTCGTCGGACAGGTCTTCGACCATGGCCTTGAGTTCAGGCGTGTTGAAGAAGTGCTCGCGCACGAACGCGCCGTCTTTGGCCTTGTAGTTCTGGTACTCGCCGTCGATGACTTCGTCCATGCGGCGCTGCAGGGCACCGTTGGTGTCCTTGGCCAGCAGCGGGTCCCAGAAGCGGCCCCAGATGACCTTGTTGACGTTCCACTGGGCACCACGGAACACGCCTTCGAGTTCCTGGATGATCTTGGCGTTGCCGCGAACCGGGCCGTCGAGGCGCTGCAGGTTGCAGTTGATGACGAAGATCAGGTTGTCCAGCTTCTCGCGGCCGGCCAGGGCGATGGCGCCCAGCGATTCCGGCTCGTCGGTCTCGCCGTCGCCCAGGAAGCACCAGACTTTCTGCTTGCCTTCCGGAATGAAGCCGCGGCTTTCCAGGTACTTCATGAAGCGTGCCTGGTAGATCGCCTGGATCGGACCCAGACCCATCGAAACGGTCGGGAACTGCCAGAAATCAGGCATCAGCCATGGGTGCGGGTAAGAGGACAGGCCCTTGCCGTCGACTTCCTGACGGAAGTTGTTCATGTTCTCTTCGGTGATCCGGCCTTCCATGAACGCACGGGCGTAGACGCCTGGCGATGCGTGACCCTGGAAGTAGATCAGGTCGCCGCCGTGCTCGTCGGTCGGGGCCTGGAAGAAATAGTTGAAGCCGATGTCGTACAGCGTCGCACTGGAGGCGAAGCTGGAGATGTGGCCGCCCAGATCCGGGTCGTTCAGGTTGGTCTTGACGACCATCGCCAGCGCGTTCCAGCGAACCAGAGAGCGGATGCGGCGTTCCATGAACAGGTCGCCAGGCATGCGGGCTTCGTGAGTTACCGGAATGGTGTTGCGGTACGGCGTGGTGATGGCGTACGGCAACTGCGAACCACTTCGTGTGGCCAGTTCGCCCATACGGGTCATCAGGTAATGGGCACGGTCTTCGCCTTCTTTGTCGATAACCGATTCCAGGGCGTCCAGCCACTCCTGGGTTTCGACGGGATCAAGGTCTTGCATGGCTTGCTCCAGAGCGGAAAGGCTTCCAGAATCGGACGCCTGAGTTTGCGACTGGCCTTGTGGGCAGCCGACATAAATTCTTGGATGGCCGGCGGTTGTGCCGGCGGCGTGTAGTTTTACTACAAGTCGCCAACCATTTCAGCTTATTGAGTGATTCATCCAGTAGTAAAACTACAGATAACCGACCAAAACGCTCGTGTCATGTTGTGGGATCAAACGTTACCGTTGATCGCGAGCGCATATGATGGCCAGAAAATTGATGATTTATATCGCAAAAACGATTTTCTCAGCAATTTATTACCTTTGTTCGACAGCGGTGGCTGTCAGAGCAATCTTACATCTATGGCACATCGCCCGTAACACGCCGATCAAGGATAGACCATGAGCTTGCCTTCGCTGACTGAAATTTCGGCCCCGCTGCTGTCATCCGCTACACAAGCCCGCCAGGCTTTCCTGGCAGCGCTGGATTGTTTGCCAGAGGCGACACAGGCCGCTTTTGCGGGCTGGCCGCAGCAGCGCCAGGCCGCCTTCGAGCGGGTCTGCGCCGCCAGTGATTTTGTCACCGAACAGGTGGGCCGTGATCCGCAGATGCTTGTGGACCTGGCTGCCAGTGGCGATCTGGAACGAGCCTTTGCTCCTGGGCAGTTGCGCGACCAGTTGGCAGAGGCGGTACAGGCCGCCGCCAGCGAAGACGACCTGGGCCGGATTCTGCGCCGCCAGCGCAACCGCCATCAGGTGCGCATCATCTGGCGCGACCTGACCCGTCAGGCTGATCTGGTGCAAACCTGCCGCGACCTGTCCGAGATGGCCGATGCCAGCATCGATCTGGCCTATCAATGGTTGTACCAGCGCCATTGCCAGCAGTTCGGCGTGCCCACCGGGCGGCGCAGTGGCCAGGCGCAGCAGATGGTGATCCTCGGCATGGGCAAGCTCGGCGCACTGGAGCTGAACCTCTCATCGGACATCGACCTGATTTTTGCCTACCCTGAAGGCGGCGAAACCGTTGGTGTCAAACGCCCGCTGGATAACCAGGAGTTCTTTATTCGCCTGGGCCAGCGGCTGATCAAGGCGCTGGACCCGGTGACCGTCGATGGCTTTGTATTTCGCGTCGACATGCGCCTGCGGCCTTACGGTTCATCCGGGGCGCTGGTGCTCAGCTTCAATGCCATGGAGCAGTACTATCAGGATCAGGGTCGTGATTGGGAGCGTTATGCCATGATCAAGGCTCGTGTGGTGGGCGGCGATCAGGCGGCCGGTGCACAGTTGCAGGACATGCTCCGACCGTTCGTCTATCGGCGCTATCTGGACTTTTCGGCCATTGAAGCGCTGCGCACCATGAAGCAACTGATCCAGCAGGAGGTGCGCCGCAAGGGCATGGCCGAAAACATCAAGCTGGGTGCTGGCGGCATTCGCGAAGTGGAGTTCATTGCCCAGGCCTTTCAATTGATTCACGGTGGCCGTGACCTGAGCCTGCAACAAAGGTCGTTGCTCAAAGTCCTCAAGACCCTTGAAGGCCAGGGCTATCTGCCGACGCCGGTGGTCGAGGAGCTACGCGAAGGTTATGAATTTCTGCGCTACACCGAGCACGCGATCCAGGCCATTGCCGACCGCCAGACCCAGATGCTGCCAGACAACGAGCTGGATCAGGCGCGGATTGCCTTCATGCTCGGCTTTGCCGACTGGGCCGGTTTTCATGAGCGCCTGATGCACTGGCGCGACCGGGTGTCCTGGCACTTCCGCCAGGTGATCGCCGACCCTGATGGCGACGACGATCAAGAGCAGGGTGAGCTGGTGGTGGGCGGCGAGTGGTTGCCGTTGTGGGAGCAGATCCAGGACGAAGATGCCTCGTGCCGGCAGTTGCAGGAAGGTGGCTTTGCCGATGCCGGCAAGGCGCTCAAATCCCTGAGCAACCTGCGCTCCGGTCCGCAGTTGCGCGCTATCCAGCGTATCGGTCGGGAGCGGCTGGATGCCTTTATTCCGCGCCTGCTGGCCCAGGCGGTGGAGCACGACAATCCAGACCTGGTGCTGGAGCGGGTGTTGCCGCTGGTCGAAGCCGTGGCCCGGCGTTCGGCCTATCTGGTGCTGCTCACCGAAAACCCCGATGCCCTGCGCCGGTTGCTGACGTTGTGTGCGGCCAGCCCGTGGATTGCTGAACAGATCACCCGCTTCCCGCTGCTGCTCGATGAGCTTCTTAATGAGGGTCGGCTGTTCAGCCCGCCGCAGGCACCGGAACTCAATGCCGAACTGCATGAGCGCCTGATCCGCATCCCGGAGGATGACCTGGAGCAACAAATGGAAGCGCTGCGCCACTTCAAGCTGGCCCACGGGCTGCGCGTGGCGGCGTCGGAGATCAGCGGCAGCCTGCCGTTGATGAAGGTCAGCGATTACCTGACCTGGCTGGCCGAGGCGATCCTGCAGCAGGTTTTGGCCCTGGCCTGGCGCCATACCGTGGCGCGCCACGGCACGCCGAAGCGCCCGGACGGCAGTCTGTGCGATCCGGCTTTCGTCATCGTTGGCTATGGCAAGGTCGGCGGGATCGAGCTGGGGCACGGTTCGGACCTGGACCTGGTGTTTATCCACGATGGCGACCCGCAGAGTGAGACTGACGGCGCCAAGCCGATTGATGGTGCGCAGTTCTTCACCCGGCTGGGCCAGCGGATCATTCATCTGCTGACCACCCAGACCAACTCCGGCCAGCTATATGAAGTGGACATGCGCCTGCGGCCATCCGGCGCGTCCGGGCTGCTGGTCAGTTCGGTCGGTGCATTTGCCCGTTATCAGGAAAACGAAGCCTGGACCTGGGAGCATCAGGCACTGGTACGCGCCCGGGTGCTGATTGGCAGCCCGGACGTCCAGGCGTCTTTCGAGCAGGTGCGCGCCGGGGTTCTGGGGCGCGAGCGTGACCTGGCCCAGTTGCGCGTCGAAGTCAGCGAAATGCGCGCCAAGATGCGCGATAACCTGGGCAGCAAGGCCAGCGCAGCGGGCACCGCCGCCAATGCCTTTGACGCCGCTGTGCCGTTCGACCTCAAGCAGGACGCCGGTGGTATCGTCGATATCGAATTTATGGTGCAATACGCGGCCCTGGCGTGGTCGCGGGACTACCCGCAACTGCTGCGTTACACCGATAACATCCGCATTCTTGAAGGTCTGGAAGAGGCCGGTTTGCTGCCGGGTGCCGATGCCAGCCTGCTGCGCGAAGCCTACAAGGCCTATCGTTCGGCGGCGCACCGCCAGGCCCTGCAAAAGCAGGCCGGCGTTGTCGCAGGTGACCAGTTCCAGGAGCAGCGGCGCGAAGTGCGGCGTATCTGGGCGGCGCTGGGATTGAATTGACGGCTGGCATGGCCAGCCAATAAGGCTAAGGACGGGGAGGCGTCAGGTTGTGTGAAAGGGTCACGCAACCTGACCTGCCTCCCTGGTCGTTTTTGGATTGAGCATGAACATTCTGATCGTTGGACCTAGCTGGGTCGGTGACATGGTGATGGCGCAAACGCTGTTCCAGTGTCTGAAGCAGCGGCATCCTGAGTGCGCAATCGACGTGCTGGCACCCGAATGGAGCCGGCCGATCCTGGAACGCATGCCCGAAGTCCGTGCGGCGCTGAGCTTTCCTTTGGGCCACGGCGCCCTGGAGCTGGCGACCCGGCGGCGCATCGGCAAATCCCTGGCCGGCCAGTACGATCAGGCGATCCTGCTGCCCAACTCGCTGAAGTCGGCACTGGTGCCGTTCTTCGCCGGCATCCCCACGCGCACCGGCTGGCGCGGCGAGTTCCGTTACGGCTTGCTCAATGATGTGCGCAAGCTCGACAAACAGCGCTACCCGCTGATGATCGAGCGCTTCATGGCCCTGGCTTATGACAACGGCGCGGCGTTGCCGCAGCCTTATCCGCGCCCGCAACTGAGCATTGACCCTGCCACCCGCCAGGCCGCGCTGGCACGCTTTGGCCTGAACCTTGAGCAACCGGTGCTGGCCCTGTGTCCGGGCGCCGAGTTCGGTGAGGCCAAGCGCTGGCCGTCCGAGCACTACGCCAAAGTGGCTGATGCGCTGATTCGACAAGGCTGGCAGGTCTGGCTGTTCGGGTCGAAAAAAGACCACCCGGTGGGCGAGAGCATTCGCCAGGAATTGATTCCCGGGCTGCGCGAGGAAGTCACCAACCTGTGTGGCGAAACCTCTCTGGCCGAAGCCATCGACCTGCTGTCGTGCGCCCGTTCAGTGGTGTCCAACGACTCGGGGCTGATGCATGTGGCCGCCGCCCTGAACCGCCCGCTGGTGGCGGTCTACGGCTCGACCTCGCCGGGTTTCACCCCGCCCCTGGCTGATGAAGTGGAGGTCGTGCGGCTGGGCCTGGAGTGCTCGCCCTGCTTCGACCGTACCTGCCGCTTCGGCCACTACAATTGCCTGCGCCTGCTCGATCCGGGGCAGGTGATCCAGGCGCTGGGCCGCCTGGGTAGCGGGCTGGATGCCACCCCGGTAGAGGTGCTCTGACCTTGCGGGTGTTGCTGATCAAGACCTCGTCGCTGGGCGACGTGATTCATGCGCTGCCGGCCTTGACCGATGCGGCCAGGGCGCTGCCGGGCGTGCGTTTCGACTGGGTGGTCGAAGAAGGCTTTGCCGAGATCCCGAGCTGGCACCCAGCGGTGGACACGGTGATCCCGGTGGCGATCCGGCGCTGGCGCAAGAACCTCTGGCAGACCTGGAAGAGCGGTGAGTGGGCAGCGTTCAAACGGCGCTTGCGCGACACCCGCTACGACGTGGTGATCGACGCCCAGGGGCTGTTCAAGAGCGCCTGGTTGACTCGCTACGTCAATG
The DNA here is from genome assembly GCF_024129905.1 of Pseudomonas sp. 21LCFQ010. Classification (NCBI taxonomy): domain Bacteria; kingdom Pseudomonadati; phylum Pseudomonadota; class Gammaproteobacteria; order Pseudomonadales; family Pseudomonadaceae; genus Pseudomonas; species Pseudomonas sp. 21LCFQ010. The sequence continues at coordinate 86,616 of NZ_JAMYDZ010000007.1, forward strand.
CGCCGGTGGCCGGCCTGGACCGTGAGTCGGCCCGCGAGCCGCTGGCCAGCCGTTTCTACGACCGCGACCGGCGTTACCCGGTGGCGCGCGGGCAGCACGCGGTGGAGCGCCTGCGTCAGTTGTTTGCCCAGGCGCTGGGTTACCCGCTGCCGTCAGGGCTGGGCGATTATGGCCTCAAGCGCCTGGAGTCACTGAGCGACAGCCTGGATGCGCCCTATGTGCTGTTCCTGCATGGCACCACCTGGGCGACCAAGCACTGGCCTGAGCTGTATTGGCGACAACTGGCCGAGCAGATGGCCGCCCGTGGCCTGCAGGTACGGCTGCCGTGGGGCAACCCGGCCGAAAAGGCCCGTGCCGAGCGGATTGCCGAGGGGCTGGACAATGCCGCCGTATTGCCCAAATTGAACCTGGCCGGTGTGGCCCGGGTGCTGGCCGGCGCCGAGGCGTGCGTGGCGGTCGATACCGGCATCGGCCACCTGGCTGCCGCGCTGGATGTGCCGACCGTATCGCTGTTCGGGCCGACCAATCCGGGCCTTACCGGCGCCTACGGCAAGTCGCAGGTGCATCTGGCCAGCGACTGGCCGGCCTGTGCGCCGTGCCTGCAAAAGAAATGTACCTATACACCGAGCCCCGACGAGCAGTTGCGGTTCGACCTCAAACGCGAGTGGCCGCTGTGCTTCACTCGTCTGAATCCCGAGCGGGTAGCGAGCCAGTTGGGCGCGCTATTGCTGGCAAAGGAACCTGGCTGATGCAACTGGCTTTCGTACTCTACAAATATTTTCCGTTTGGTGGCCTGCAGCGCGACTTCATGCGTATTGCGCTGGAGTGTCAGCAGCGCGGTCACCGGATTCGCGTCTACACCCTGATCTGGGAAGGTGAGATTCCGCCCGGTTTTGAAGTGCTGGTGGCGCCGGTCAAGGCGCTGTTCAATCATCGGCGTAACGAAAAGCTCAGTGCCTGGATGGAAGCTGACCTGGCCAAACGTCCGGTGGACCGGCTGATCGGCTTCAACAAGATGCCGGGGCTGGACGTGTATTACGCCGCCGATGGCTGCTTCGAAGACAAGGCTCAGACGTTGCGTCACTCGCTGTACCGCAAGTGGGGCCGCTACCGGCACTTTGCCGAGTACGAGCGGGCGGTGTTCGCCCCCCAGGCCAAGACTCAGGTGCTGATGATTTCCGAGGTCCAGCAACCGCTGTTCATCAAGCATTACAACACCCCGCTGGCGCGCTTTCATCTGCTGCCACCGGGTATTTCCCAGGATCGCCGGGCGCCGGCGGATGCGCCGCAGATCCGTGCAGCGTTTCGTAAAGAGTTCGGTCTGGCTGACAATGACCGATTGCTGGTGCAGATCGGTTCGGGGTTCAAGACCAAGGGCGTGGACCGCAGTCTCAAGGCGCTGGCCGCGTTGCCCGCCGAGTTGCGCAAGCGCACCCGGCTGTTCGTCATCGGTCAGGACGACCCCAAGGTCTTCCAGTTGCAGAGCAAGGCGCTGGGGCTGACCGAGCAGGTGAGCTTCCTGAAAGGCCGCAGCGACATCCCGCGCTTTTTGCTCGGTGCCGACCTGCTGATCCACCCGGCGTATAACGAAAACACCGGGACGGTGCTGCTCGAAGCGCTGGTCGCCGGCTTGCCGGTGCTGGTCAGCGCGGTGTGCGGTTACGCCCACTACATCGCTGAAGCCGACTGCGGTCTGGTAGTCGATGAGCCATTCGAACAGGCGCAGTTCAACCGCTATCTGGTAAACATGCTCGAAGACGACGCTGCACGGGCGCAGTGGGGACGCAATGGCCTGGCCTTTGCCGACACGGCAGACCTGTACAGCATGCCGCAGCACGCGGCAGATGTGATTCTGGCGGAGCATGATCAATGAAGTTGTTCCTCGCAGAGCCGTTCAAGAGCCTGTGGGCCGGGCGTGATGCCTTTGCCGAGGTCGAGCGGTTGCAAGGTCAGGTGTATCGCGAGCTTGAAGGGCGCACTACGCTGCGCACCGAGGTCGCAGGACGGGGTTATTTTGTCAAGATCCACCGCGGTATCGGCTGGGGCGAAGTGGCCAAGAACCTGTTCAGTGCCAAGCTGCCGGTGCTCGGCGCCGGCCAGGAGTTCAAGGCGGTCGCACGTCTGCATGAGGCCGGCGTACCGACCATGACCGCAGTGGCCTATGGCGAGCGCGGCAGCAACCCGGCGGCCCAGCATTCGTTCATCATCACCGAAGAGCTGGCGCCGACCGTCAGCCTGGAAGATTTCAGCCTCGATTGGCGTACTACGCCACCCGAGCCGCGCCTCAAACGGGCCCTGATTGCCGAAGTGGCGCGACTGGTCGGCACCATGCACCGGGCTGGGGTCAACCACCGCGATTGCTATATTTGCCACTTCCTGCTGCATACCGACAAGCCGGTGAGCGCCGATGACTTCAAACTGTCGGTAATCGACCTGCACCGGGCCCAGACCCGCCGGGCAATTACCCCGCGCTGGCGCAACAAGGACCTGGCCGCGCTGTATTTCTCGGCGCTGGACATCGGCCTGACCAAGCGCGACAAACTGCGCTTTCTCAAAGGCTATTTCCGCCAGCCACTGCGCCAGATCCTCAGCCATGAGGCGGTGCTGTTGGGTAAACTTGAGAAAAAAGCCGACAAGCTCTATGAACGCAAGCAGCGTTACGGAGATGCACTCTGATGGCGGGCTGGACACTGGCGCCCGAGTACGCGGCGCTGCAGGAGGATTTCGGCTCGCTGGAAGCGGTGTTTGCCTTGCAAGGCGAGCAACTGACCCGTGACCCACTCTCAGAGGTGATCCGCGTCGAGCGTGCTGGCGTGCAGTATTACGTCAAGCGCTACTCCGGCGCCGGCAAGGGCCTGCGCCGCTATCTGGGCCGGCCAAGGGTCAAGTCCGAGTGGCAGAACCTCAAGCGTTTCGCCAAGTGGGGCATTCCCACCGCCGATGTGGTGGCCTGGGGGCTGGAGCGTAACGGCATGGCCTATGATCGCGGTGCACTGATTACCCGCGAATTGCCCAACACCGAAGACCTGTGGGTGATGGCCCAGCGCAAGGACCCACGGCTGAGCGATCCGGCCTGGGTCGAGCGGATCAGTCAGCAGTTGGCGCGTTACACGCGCATCCTGCATGACCAGCACTTCACTCATAACGATCTGAAATGGCGCAATCTGCTGGTCGATGATCAGGATCGGCTGTTCCTGATCGACTGCCCCAATGGTGCGTTCTGGTGGGGCTTTCTGCTGCGCTACCGGATCATCAAGGATCTGGCGTGCCTGGACAAGGTCGGCAAGTACCAGCTCTCGGCCACCCAGCGGTTGCGCTTCTACCTGCAATACCGGCAGCGCTCGCACCTGAATGCCTCCGACAAGAAGCGCATCCGGCATATCGTCAGTTTTTTCGAGGGCCGCGAATGAGTCTGTTCATTGCCAGTGCCGAACAGGCACTGCTGGCCCGCCACGGCCTGGTCGATTTCCAGTCGTTGTGGAATCTGGACCTGGAGGCGGTCGACGAACCCAATACCGGCCGGGGCGGCTGGAGCAGCGTCTATCGCCTGGACCTCGAAGGCCAGGGCTTCTACCTCAAGCGCCAGAGCAATTACCTGACCCACACCCTGCATCACCCGTTTGGCGAGCCGTCGTTTTCGCGGGAGTTTCGCAACATCAGCCGCTATCAGAAGCTGGGGATCCCGGCTTTGCAGGCGGTGTTCTATGGTGAGCAGAAGGTCAACGGCGAGCGCCGGGCGATTCTGATGACCCGGGCGCTGGATGGCTGGAGCGACCTGGATGCCTTGTTGCAGCGCTGGGGCGAAATCCCGGACAACGCACGGCGCGCGATTCTGCACGCCTGTGGACAACTGGCCCGCACCCTGCACGGCGCCCGCCAGATCCACGGCTGCTTTTACCCCAAGCACATTTTTGTGCAGGCCCAGGGTCAAGGGTACGCTGCGCAGTTGATCGACCTGGAAAAGACCCGGCCATCGATCTTTGGCCAGCGTGACCTGACCAAAGACCTCGAACCGCTATTTCGTCGTGCCCCGATGTGGTCAGAAGCCGACCGGCGTCAATTGCTCGCGGCCTATTTGCAGGCCGCCACCGACAGCCCGCCGGTTGATGCCTGGCTGCAACGGCTGGGCCGACGCGGCCAGCACAAGCAACGTCGCGACCATTGATAGAGAACTGTTGATGCGCCTTACCGAACTCACTAACGCGGGACGTGCCCCGCAGTTGCCCCTGAACCTGACCCTGGCGGACGCTGCCGGGCCCGCTGAGTTGCAACTGCTGAGCCTGTTGCGAGTCTTGCCGGGCCAGCGTTATGTCGGTGCCGGGGTATGGCGGGGGCGGCCGGTGCTGGCCAAACTGCTGGTCGGCAGCAAGGCTGCCCGGCATTTTCAGCGTGAACTGGACGGCGTGCGCGCCCTGGCCGCGCAAGGCGTGACCACCCCGCTGTTGTTGGCGGACGGGTTGCAGGAAGGCGAGGGTGGCTGGCTGCTGTTCGAGTTTCTGGAGCAAGCGCCGAGCCTGGGCGATGCCTGGCAGCAGGTCGAGCACCTGCCGGCATTGGCCGACGAGCAGCAAGTGGTACTGGCCGAGGCACTGGGCGCGATTGCCGGGCTGCACTTGAAGGGGCTTTGGCAGGACGATCTGCATCTGGACAACCTGTTGCGTCACAACGGCCAGCTGTACTGGATCGACGGTGCCGGCATCAAGGCCGAACAGGCCGGCCAGCCATTGTCGCGGCAAAAGGTGCTGGAAAATCTCGGGGTGTTCTTTGCCCAGTTGCCCAAGCGCTTCGAGCCCTTTACGGAAGAGCTGCTGGTGTACTACCTGCTTGCCAATGGTGAGCATGCCCTGCCACTGGAAGCCTTGCAGAAGCAGATCGACCAGGTTCGCCAATGGCGGCTCAAGGACTTTCTGGCCAAGACCTGTCGTGACTGCAGCCTGTTCAGCGTTGAAGACTCGGCCTCGGGCTTCCAGGCGATTCGCCGCGAAGAAGTTCAAGCCATGCAGCCGCTGCTCGATCGCGCCGATCAACTGCTGGAAGCCGGGCATATGTACAAGACCGGTGGCGCCGCCAGCGTGGCGCGGGTTGACGTGGCGGGCCGTGCGCTGGTGATCAAGCGCTACAACATCAAGAACTTCAGCCACTGGCTCAAGCGCTTCTGGCGCCCGAGCCGTGCCTGGCACTCCTGGCGCGAAGGCCACCGCCTGGCATTTCTCGGCATCGCCACGCCCAGACCGCTGGCGGTGCGCGAGCAGCGCGTGCTGGGCCTGCGCAGCAAGGCTTACCTGATTACCGAGTTTCTTGAGGGGCCGGACCTCATCGAAAAATGGGCGCCCTATGTGGCCACTGCCGCCGTGCCTGAAAATGAGTTACAGGCCCTGGACAGCCTGATCGCGCAACTGCTGCGCGAGCGCATCAGCCACGGCGATCTCAAGGGCCATAACCTGTTCTGGCACCAGGGGCAGTGGGCCTTGATCGACCTGGACGCGGTCTGCCAGCACCGCTCACTCAGCAGCTTTGCCGCAGCCTACGCCCGCGACCGGGCGCGGTTGTTGCGCAACTGGCCAGCAGGCAGTGCGCTGCACCAGATGCTGGCGCAGCGCCTGCCGACAGCCCCGCAGTGATGCCTCAGCTCACCTGACGCATGTTCATCCTGCGCAGGGCCAGCAGCAGTGCCGCGAAGTCATCGAACGGCCGCAGGTGGGTACCGCCCCAGCTTTCACGGTCTACGTAGAGCTTGCCTTGCGCGTTGCGCTGCACCGCGGTGCGCTCGATGCGGTTGGCCCGTGAGCGGTGGACAATGACCGGCTGCGGGCCGCTGATGTCTTCGATCAGAAACAGCCCGGGGCTGAACAGCCGGACCTCGATCGGTGCGGGCTGGCTGATCTCGGCGAGGGTTCTGGACATCGCGTTGCGGCTGGGCAGGCCCAGGGCGTAGTCGTTGCGCACAAAGGTTTTGCGCCCGCCATGCTCGGTTGTGACCAGGTGACCGGGGTCGCTGGCCGGTCCGAAACTCTCGCCTGGCGGCATGTCGAACACCCGCAGGCTGATGCCCGGCTCCAGTTCCGCCAGCCCCGGTACGTTGTCGAAGCTGCTGGCGTGGCTGTCGCCGACCAGCGCCAGCCACTTGTGCTGGCCCATGACGTCCTGATGGCGGCGAATCGTGCGCATGGCCAAGTAATTGAACATCTGCTCGCGAGTCGTTGCGCCGAGTGCCTGCATGTTGTGCAGGTAATAGCTGGCCACGCAGTCCAGCGCGCGCACCTCAATACCGTGCTCTCTGGCCTTGAGCACCAGTTGCTCGAAGTTGTAGAGACGGGCAGGGTCTGTGAGGTACTGCTTGTCGAGGTGCTTGAGGTAGTGCAGCAGCCGTTTGCTCATCAGGCCTTTTTCGGCGAACAGGTCCAGGTCCAGCTGATGCATGTCGAGCTGCAGGTGCTCAAGGTACAGGGTCTTGACCTGACGCTCGACCAGATTGGGCAGGTTGTCGATGATGAACTGCTTGCTGCCAATCGAGGACGCCGAGCCGCAGACCACCACGCCCTGGTTCTGGGCATAGAGACGGTCAAGCAGCTCGCCAGGCGAGTCTTGCGCGGTGACCTGCGGCAGCTCCGGGCGTACTGGTAACGGCTGGTCAAGCAGCGCCTGGCGGGCATCGCGTTGCAACTGGACGCGCTTATTGAAGAACCGCGATCTGGCCGTTGCCAGGCTTTCGTCGGGCAGGCTGTAGTAAATGTTCAGGCCTCGGTGTTCGAAGAGCGCCAGTTGATGGACTGTCTCCAGATGTTGCTCGGGCATCTGATAAAGCGGGTCGGCCAGCGAGCGCTGCAGTGCGGTCGGCTCGGCACTGGCCGGCCAGTCCGGGGCTTGCACCTGCTGCCACTGCCCGGCCGCGTCCAGCTGGAAGCCTTGCTCCCCCGGATTGACCACAAGTCGCGAGGCGCGGGTCGAGGTTTGCGAACTGTTGGCGAGCGGCGGTTGCAGCAACTCCGACAGCGACCAGTCCAGGCTGCTGGGTTCAGGCAGCAGGGTATCGCTGCTTGAGGTCGAAGGTGACGGCGAGAGCGGCGGCCGGCGTCTGGCGTTGGGTATCTCAAGCAGAAAATCGCTGTTGCTCAGGCTTTCGCCGGTTTGCGGGGCGCTGTCGCGAGTGATGCGCGTTGGCTGGCCACGCGGCACATCGCGGACCCGGATGCTGATCGCGCCATGCAGCTCGCTGATACCTGGCACCTGCCGGTAGCTATTGGCCCTTGTTTCGTTGAGCAAGGCCACCCAGCGACGGGTTGGCGCAAGGGTCTTGTCGGCATCGATCAGACGTGAAGCGAAGAACAGCGACATCTTTTGCAGCGCTGCCGGGTCTTGCGAGTGCACCGGGGCGGTACTGGCGGAGAAGTTGTAGCTGACGGTCGAACTCAAGGGCCTGACCTCAATGCCATGTTGGTGGGCAATCTTGATCAGGTGGTAGTAGTCGTATTTATCGCCGGTGGCATTGAGCAGTTTTCCCTGATTGACGGTATTGAGGTGGTACTTGAGCTCAAAGGAGCCGGCTTTGGTTTGGTTACCCAGCGTCAGGTACTTCTGCAGCTTGCTGCGATGCATGTCGGTGAACAGGTGTTCGATATAAATGATTTCGACATTCTGTTCGGCCAGGCGCGGCATGTTTTCGATCAGTAGGCGTTTACTGGCCACCGTTTGCAGGGTTTCGTTGATGACCAGCCCCTGGCTGTGCTCGAACACCGCCTTGAGCAGCCCGTCAGCGGTGATATCGTCAGCCAGCGCAGGCAATGTGGGCCGCGCCGCGGGGGTGATGTTTTCAAAAAACTCTGCCGCATCCTTGCGCAGCGTCTCGCGCAGCACGGCGTAGGCTTCACGGCCTTCCTTGAATAGCGGTGCGAAGAAGTCGGCTGGCAATTGCAGACCAATATCATCAGGCGCCACCCAGGCCCGGTCGGCGATGGCGATACCTTGTTTCTTCCACTTGGCAGGCAACTCGTAGGGGCTGCTGACATCGACGGGGGGCGCTGCGCTGGCCGGTTCGCTGTCGAGGACCTGAAAGCGGGGTTTGCCGCCGCCACGCAGTTGCAGGCGGTCAAGCACTTGCCACTGGCCGTGGTCGTTGAGCCGGACCGGCTGTTTACCGAAAAAGGCCCAAGGGTTGCCCGGATCGATGATTTGCCACAGGCGCAGGCCGGCGTCGTACTGGACCTCATACACCCGGCCATCGAGCGCGATGTAGTGTTTGCCATCGATTCGAGTGACCCCTTTGGCGTGGCCGGATGCAACCGGGGTTGTGCCTTGCAATGACTGATTGACGGCGTAGGCGGGGTTGCTGGCGTGGTTCTGGCTGAGCTTCGCCAGCGGGGTTTCGCTCGACAGGGGGCGCAGCAGGCTGGCGACCTCCTGTTCGCTGAAATGGCCGCTGGCCAGGAGTTTTTGCGGGTCATGGCCCGGCGCACGGCGCAGTTGCGCATGCAGCAGCGGGGCCGGTGCGCTTTTCAGGGCGGCAATCGCCGGATTGCCCGGCCCACGGTTGGCGAACTGGCGCAGCAGTGCGCCAAAACCCTTCAGTCCCACATTGGCATCACCCAGCGCACCGAATGTGTTGAACATGGCGCCCAGGACATGCCAGCCGGCTGCGGTCTGATCACCCTCGCTGAGGGCCTGCAGGGCCAGGGCGCTGTCACGCAGTGCCAATACCGCGCCTACCGCAAAGCTGGCCGGCGGGAACGGCAGGGTCAGGGCCACGGCGACCAGTTCGATGCCGTTGAGCACGATCTTGCCAATCATGTCGCCGCGCCCGGTCGTGGTTTCTTCGACATCGCGCAGCTTGCGCAGCAGTACACGGTCGAAGCAGATTTCATGCAGGTCGTCGTAGGGCTTGTCTGGCAGCGCCGGCGGCAGGCTGTCGCTGCGTTGCTTGAGGTCGATGAAGTAGAACGCCAGGGTGCGATTGATTGCCAGCCGGCAGCGGTCCTTGTAGTAATCGCTCATGCCGGTGTGGTGCAGGGTCGGGATGAACCGCGCCAGGGTCCGGAACTCCAGACCGTCCGGGGCTCCTGGGGTGTACAGCAGCGCCTGGGTCGGGTTGCTCGTACCTTGCGGGCAAAGGATGTAGCAGCCCTGCACCGTTTCCAGGCGCGAGATGGGAATGCCAGTGGCCAGCGCTTGGTTGGCGGCAGTCAGCACGTCGCCCAGGGCGGGTACTCCCGAGGCGATGAACGGATTGTCCAGCCTCAGTTGCAGCGGATAGACCGGGTAGCGCTGGCGGCTCGGTGCGTCGCTGTGCGCCATCATGGCGATGGACTGCTGGAGCCAGGCGTACTGCGCATCGCTGATCTGCTGCTTGAGCAAGGCGAGCAAGGCGGCGTGTTGCATGTGCAAGCGGGTCATGAGCAGGCTGAGCCGGCGTCGGTAGGCATAGCCTTCGCTCTGCGGGTCGAGGAGGGTGGTCTTGACCTGTGCAATCCAGGCATCGCTGGGCCAGGCACCGCGTACCGAGCCTGCGACTTTTTCCGGGCTCAGCGGCGTCAGGTCGATGCCATCCGGGCCACTGAACGTCGCCTGGGTATCGGCGCCAGCATTGAAAAAGCCCAGGCTGTCGTCATAGCCGTCGCGCAGCATCTGCCGGTAACTGAGGGTTTCCCGTGGCGAGTTGATGATCACCTGATCCGGGTCCACGCTGCCTTCGGCCAGCCCCAGCAGGGCGTTGATCTTGCGGCTGGCCAGTTGCCGGACGAACTGCTCGTAGTCGGGGACCTGGGTGTGGGGGTGCAGCCGATAGGCGCGGCCCAGCGCTTCGATGGCATCTTCCAGGCCTTGCAACTCGCGGCGGTGCTCGACGCTGGCGCTCAGGTACCAGCCAGGGGTGTGCTGTTGTTGGTCGTCGATCCTGACCCGCGCATGGGCGGTGGTCATGGCATACAGCGCATCGTCGATGCTGACATGCTCGACGAAACCCAGCAGGTCGGGCGCCGGCTGGGCTTTCTGGCTGAGCTCGAGCAGTTGCTTTTCCAGCTGCGGGCGCTGGGTGACACGAGTCTGTTCGAGCAGGTACTGACGTAACTGCGGCGAGGCGCTCCAACTGACCAGTTCGTGCAGCAACTGGCGTTCGTTGTCGAAGCCCTGCAAGGCCTGGTGCCCTGCGATGCCGCGCGCGAACAGCAGCAAACGCTCGCCGTCGCCATCTGCCCGAGGCAAGCGAAACACAAGCATCTCGCTCATCAGCTGGCCGCCGAGTTGCAGTTGCTGAGCCTGTACGTTGACGGGGCCGGGTTTGCCTTGCAGGCGATCGGCCAGGTCCGCGTCGCTGGCCTGGATATGGCCCTGATACTGGGCGCTGAGGGCCTGAGTAATGATCTGGTTGCGGATGACCTCGCCCATCATGTACATGACCTGGGCATTACCATAGATATGCCGCTGTGCTTCGCCAAAGCGTGCGCGCAAGTCCAGTTGCTCGACCGCTTCGGCCAGCCATTGGGTGGTCAACAGCGGATAGGCTGCTGCCAGTGATTGGCCTTCAAGGGTCAGGCTCGTGCCGCTGTGCAAGTCCGAGTCGACCAGCAGGTCGTTGTTGTGCAGGCCGCGCAAGGCAAACTCGCTCAACGGGCGGCTGACTTCATAGGGTTCGCCGCCCAGCGGGCTGAGGCGGCGGCTGGTGACCAGTACCTGATCCGGATCCAGATCGTAGCCCAGCTCGTTTTGCAGCCGGGTTGCCATGCGGCTGCGGGCAAACTCCCGGGCACTGGAGCAACCCTGCATCAGGCTGACCAGCGCCAGGCGTGCCTGCTCGTAGTCGATCAAACTGTCGAGATAAACCTGGCGCTCCCGGGGGCTGGCATGGCGTAGCCATTCGGGTTGTGCCCTGGCCTGTTCGCGCAACTGTTGCCCGGCTTCGCGCAGGCGCAGCATGGCGGTCGGGCCGATGAGGCCATGCAGGCTGAGCGCGGTCTGGATACCCAGATGCCAGGCTGCCGGGTCACGTTGGCGCCACTCATCCTGGGCACAGACGTAGGCCACATCGCGGCGTTGTTTGGTGATCTGCTGTTTGATCGCGTGGAGAAAGGGGTCGCTGGCCAGTGGGGCGAAAATCAGCTGTGCTGCCGTGTAGGGTTCGTCCTCCAGGTCTGTATCAGCCTGCATGAACTGGAGCAGGTCCTGATGCTCTTGGGTCGTGTTGCGCAGCAACAGGCTGCGCAGTGCCCTGTCGTTGAGCCACTGCAGCAGTTGGGTGCGCAATGCGTCCAGCGTGTCGAAGCCTTCTGCACCGTAGCCGGGCAAGTGCAGCACGCAAGGTCCTTGTTCACGGCAGAATAGCAGGGCGCCATGCACCGGCTGGCCGGGTTGATCTTCCTGGCCGAGGTACAGGGCATGCACGACCAGGCTGTCATCAACGTGGTCGGGATTGGCCGAGGGCAGGCAGAGCTGGTAGTCACGGTCCAGCTCGCCATCGAGGACCTTGAGCAGCAGTTCGTCGCGCAGGCTTTGCTGCAATAGCTGGGCGAACGACTGGTAGCGCAGGCTGCCGGTGATGTCGTTGGCGTTCCAGTAGTGCTTGAGCGCTTGCTCCAGGTGACTGGCGATGGCCTGATTGCTGCGTTGTTCGTCGACCTGCAAGGCTGGCAGGTTCTGCAGATGTGTATCGAGCCGTGCGGCCTGCTCGATCAGCCGAGCCTCCAGGCTCTGCGGGGTGATAGGGGGGATGCTTGGTAGCGTCATGACGCGCGGGTTCCTTTATCGAGCGCGTGCGGACCTGTGACCCGCACGCAGCCGGGCACCATGCCCGGCAAGTCGTCAGGTCAATCAATCTCAATTCGACGGCATGCGGGGGCTATATAGTTATTGCACTGCACAGTGATTGGTCCGGGTGCTCAAGCTTCACGCCAAACCGATGGTCTATAGGCTATAATCCCGCGCTTTGGCTGCCCCTCGCCATCCGTGCCGGGGCCCATCATTATCTCGGGCGCACGACGCCTGCATGCAGACTAAAGAGGCTTGACCCTAGTGGCATTGACGATCCTGGGCCTGTCCGGCGCCCTTAGCCATGACCCTTCCGCAGCCCTGTATATCGACGGCAAGCTGATCGCCGCAGCGGAAGAAGAGCGCTTCGTCCGCGACAAGCACGCAAAGAACCGCATGCCTTACGAGTCGGCGAAGTTCTGCCTGGAACAGGCCGGCATCAAGCCTTCCGACGTTGATGTGGTGGCGATTCCGTTCGCGCCGATCAGCCTGTTCGGCAAGGCACGCTGGCACTATGCCAAGCGCTACTGGTACGCCCCGGACCGCGCCCTCGACGCGCTGCTGATGGGCAACCGCCGCTACAAGCGCTACCGCAACAAGATCGTCTGGTGCCTGGAGCAACTGGGGTTTGACCCGAAGAAGGTCAAGATCGAGCCGGTTGAGCATCACCTGGCCCACGCCGCCAGTGCCTACCATTGCTCGGGGTTCAAGGAAAAGACCGCGATCCTTGGCATCGACGGCAAGGGCGAGTACGCCACCACCTTCTTCGGCTACGGCGAGAACGGCAAGATCCACAAGATCAAGGAGTTCTATGACCCGGATTCGCTGGGCGGCCTGTATGGCGCAATCACCGAGTTCCTCGGCTTCGAGATGCTCGATGGCGAATTCAAGGTCATGGGCATGGCGCCCTACGGCGATGCCAGCAAATATGACTTCTCGCGTCTGGCAACCTTTGAAAACGGCGAGTTGGTGATCAACACCGAACTGGCCAACGTCATCGGCCTGCGTCGCTATAAAGAGAATGGCAAGGGGTTTTATTTCTCGCCCAAGCTGATCGAGTGGCTGGGTCCCAAGCGCGAAGGCGATGTTGCCGACGAGCCTTACATCCACTATGCCGCCAGCATGCAGGCCCTGTTCGAAAAGCTCGCCTTGCAGATGATGGACCACTATCTGGGTGACATCCTCAAGCAAACCGGCAAGATCGCCTTCGCTGGCGGCTGCGCGCTGAACGTCAAGCTCAACCAGAAGATCATCGCCCGTCCCGAGGTCAAGGAACTGTTCGTCCAGCCGGCTTCCGGCGATGCCGGCACCGCTGTCGGTGCGGCGGCCTATGTCTCCCACGCCCGTGGCGTGCCGGTCGAGAAGATGGAGCACGTCTACCTCGGCCCTGCTTACAGCAACGAGGACGTGATTGCCGCCTGTGCCCGTCACCCGAGCCAGCCCAAGTGGCGCAAGATCGACGACATGCCCGAGCGCATTGCGCAGATCATGGTCGATGGCAACCCGGTGGCCTGGTTCCAGGGGCGCATGGAGTTCGGTCCGCGCGCGCTGGGCGGTCGTTCGATCATCGGCTGCCCGAGCGTGCCGGGCGTGGCCAACCGGATCAACGAACAGATCAAGTTCCGCGAGCGCTGGAGACCCTTCTGCCCGTCGATGCTCGACACCGTCGGCCCGCAGATGATCAAGATCGACCATCCTGCGCCGTTCATGACCTTCACCTTCGAAGTGGCTGAAGAGTGGAAGACCCGCGTGCCGGAAGTCGTCCACGAAGACGGCACCTCGCGGGCCCAGGTGCTCAAGCGCGAGTACAACCCGCGCTACTACGACATGATGAAGGCGCTGGAAAACCTCACCGGCAACGGCGTGTCGCTGAATACCTCGCTCAACCGCCGTGGCGAGCCAATGATCTGCTCGCCGACCGACGCCCTGAACATGTTCTTCGGCTCGGACCTGCAATACCTGATCATGGAAGACATCCTGGTCGTCAAAGACGGTGCGAAGCCTTATGACAGCATCGGCTGAGCGCCATGTGCTGCAGTTCTGCCACGGCTATGACGGGCCGTTTCTGGACTGCGCACGGCAGTACGCCAGCCTGTTTGCCGGCCAGGGCTACCGGGTTACCACGGTATTTCTGACCGGCGAGCATGATCCGGACGTGATCGCCGACTGTGGCTCTGACGAGGTGCTGTTCATGGAGTACAGCTCCAGCGCCATCCGTGGCCTGAAGCTGGGGGCCATTGCCGCATTGCGCAAAATCGCTGCAGCCAGGCCGTTCGAGTTCTGTATCGCTCACCGTTTCAAGCCGGTCTACATCACGTTGCTGGCCACAAGGCTGCCGGTCATTGGTGTGCACCATGCCTTTGGCGACTACCAGCGCGCCAGCCGCCGCTTGTTCGCCAACCTGTTTCGCCAGCGCCTGAGCCTGCTCGGCGTCTCCGATGCGGTGCGCGATGACATGCGCAAGTGCCTGCCCAAGTGGCCGGCCGAGCGCATCGAAACCCTTTACAACCGCATTGACGTCGAACAACTGCAAGGCAGTCAGTTCAGTGCCGAAGACGCCCGCCGCGAGCTTAAACTGGCGCCTGACGCCTGGGTGGTCGGCAATGTTGGCCGGCTGCACCCGGACAAGGATCAGGCGACCTTGCTGCGAGGTTTCGCCCAGGCCTTGCCACAACTGCCAGCCAACAGTCAGTTGGTGATTCTCGGCAAGGGCCGCCTGGAGCAGCCGCTCAAGGATCTGGCGATGGAACTGAACATCGCAGGCCACGTGCTGTTTCTTGGCCAGGTGGCCGAGGCGCGCCGTTACTTCAAAGCCTTCGATGCGTTTGCCCTGAGTTCCGACCACGAGCCGTTCGGCATGGTGCTGCTGGAGGCCATGGTCGCTGGCGTGCCGGTGCTGGCCAGCAATTGTGGCGGGGCCAAGGAAGTGGTCGAAGGTGTCGGCGTGCTGTTCCCGCTCGGCGATGCCGGGCATCTGGGCCAGGCTCTGGTGCATCTGTCGCAGCTTGATGCGGCCCAGCGCGAGGCGTGTGCCGAACAGATGCTGGTGCGTCTGCGCGAGCGTTTTTCCGATCATGCGGTACGCAAGGTGTTCTGGCGTCTGCCGCAGGTCAACCGGCTGGTTGCGGGGTCTTGATGCTCAATCTGTTTCAGGGCTTTCGCGAGCGCGGTTGGTCCGCAAGTGATGCCGCCACTTACCAGCAAGTCTGGCAGCAATGCGGTGGCAGCGTGGCGACCCATCCACAAGTGGTCGAACGGCTGTCGGCGCTGGCCGGGATTGCCGTGCGCTACCTGACCTGGGAGCAGGGCGGTGAGATCAAGGGCGCGATTGCGACCTGGGGCCGCGGCCTGGCGCTGGACAAAGCCGAGCTCAAGCGCCGGGGCAAGAAGGGCCTGTTCGATCTGGGCAACGCTGAGTTGATCCTGCCGCTGGCCGACGATGCCCGCGTGGCGTTACGACACAGCGCGCGTTATCTGTCGGCCCTCAACGACGGCAAGATCACCACCCTCAAGCCGCAGGCTGAATCACTGGCCATGGCGCGTGAGCCTGAAGACCTGTCGAAGAAGTTTCGCTACAACCAGCGCCGCGAGTTGCGTCTGCTGGAAGAAGCCGGTGGCACCGTGCACCCGGTCAGTGAGTTCGACAGCGTGGCCCTGGCGCAGATCTACTGCGATCTGTTCCAGCGTCGCTGGGGCTTTGCCGCCACCGGGGCCGAGCGCATGGCTGAGGTCGTCGAGTTGCTGCGCGATTGGCTGATGGGGTCGGTATTGTTTCTGGAGGGCAAACCCATCGCCATCCAGTTGATCTACCGGGTCGAAGCACCGCAGTGGGTCAGCGTCGAGTATGTCAATGGTGGCGTCGACCCCGAGACCAGGGCGTTCAGCCCTGGCAGCGTGCTCAGCTTCATCAACACCCAGAGCGCATGGGAAAGTGCTCGGGCCTTGAACAAACCGTTGCGCTTCTCGTTCGGCCGTGCCGACCGCGAATACAAGGACCGTTGGTGCAACCCTGTGCCGGTATTTCAGGTGTGAGCCGCAAACAGCAGTTACTCAAGCGCCACCGGCGCAACAAGCGTATCGCCCTGTCGGTCGGGCTGGTGGTCTTGCTCGCCCTCGGGGCGTGGCTGGGCTGGTGGCTGGTGCCGCTGCTCGCCGTGCTGGCCTGGGTTGCCCACGAGGCCTGGTTCGCCGACCATCTGTTCTATGCCCCCGGCGACGACTATCAGTACCGCTTTGCCGACGCCGACCAGGTTGCGGGTGTGCGGCTGGACAACGGCCGTTTGCAGCTCGAACGGCCCCATCCGTTGCAGGGTGACGAGACACTGATTCTGGCGTTGAGCGTGCGCAGCCACTGGCTGGGACGCTTTTTCGATCCTGCGGTGCTGCTCAGCGGCCTGGGCGAGACCGACGTGCAAACCTTCGAGCGCGGCGTGAACGGTGTTCGTTACCTGAACCTGACCGGGCTGGGGCATGTGCTCAATGAGGGCGCGCTGCAACTGCGCGGGCGTTTCTGTCGGCTGGAGGGAACACCGCAGCTGTGGTCATTCCGCGCCGCCGACCCGCGCCGCCAGCGGGTCATGGTCATCGCTCCGCATGCCGATGACGCCGAACTGGCCGCCTACGGGCTTTATAGCCAGGCCGATGAAGCCTGGATCGTGACCCTGACTGCCGGTGAAATCGAAGCCGAACACTATCAGGCCATGGGCATGAACAAGGCCGAAGCGGCGCGTCTGAAAGGTCGCCTGCGCGCCTGGGACAGCATTGCGGTGCCGCGCTGGGCCGGTGTGCCTGAGCAGCGCTGTGTGCAACTGGGTTATTTCTGCCTGCAATTGCCCGCCATGCAGGCTGCCCCCGAGCAAGCCGTGGCGTCCCGCGAAGCGCAGCTGGACGATACCCGGCTGTTTCGCCAGTTCAATACCCTTGAACTGCCGGGCGATGATGGCGTACCCAGCTGGAACAACCTGCTGGCCGACTTGCGCGCGCTGATTCTCAACGCCCGCCCCCAGGTGCTGGTCATGCCGGATCCGGCCATCGACCCGCACCCTGATCACATCTGCGCCCAAGCTGCCGTGCGCGAAGCCTTGCAGGGTCTGGAGTGGCAGCCGGAGGTGGTGCTGGGCTACGCCAATCACCTGCATGACAACGACCGCTGGCCGATGGGCGATGCGCACACCGGGGTGACCCTGCCGCCGGTATTCGATGCGCAATCGCGTGTGCCCTATAGCCTGGTGCTGCCGACCGACGTACGCCGCGACAAGGCCATGGCACTGGGCATGATGCATGATTTGCAGCCCGCGCTGCCGTTCAAGCGCCGTCTGCGGCGCAGCCTGCAGCGGCTGCTGGCCGGGCGGCGCTGGCCGGCCGAAGGCGAGAACGAGTTTTTCCGTAAGGCTGTGCGGCGACACGAGTTGTTCTGGCGCAGCGAAATCTGATTCAGCTTCAGCAGGCAGCAGTACTGCAAGGAAATCCATGAAAGTCCTATTTCTGGTCCAGAAAGAACAACGCGCCATCCTGGACCGCCTGTACGAAGGCGTTGCCGCCTATAGCGACTGCGACCTGCGCTGGCTGACCTCCGAGGAGCAGCGCGACTTGCGCGGTTATTTCCGCCGTGAAGTGGACGTGAGCAAGTACGACCGGATCGTGTTTTTCCTGCGTTTCAAGCAGGAGGTACGGCAAGTGGCCTTCATTCGCAGCATCCCCAACCTGGTGATCCTCGAACACGACGCCTACCAGAACTACATCACCTGCAAGTACACCGGAAAATTCAGCTCGCATTACCAGAAGTTGCCCTGGGCCCGGGTCATTACCTCGGGGTACATGGTGACCGAGCGGCTGCGTGGCGAAGGCTTTGATGCGGTGTTTGTGCCCAAGGGGTATGACCAGAGCCTGTTGCAAGGCCGCGGGCGCGAGCGGGACATCGAGCTGGCGTTTGTCGGCAGCACCAAGAGCGTGGCCTACAGCGGTCGCAAGGCGTTTCTTGATGAGTTGGCCAAGGTCGAGCCGCTGCTGGTCACCCGCACCAAGTCCGGTGAAGAATATTGCGAGACCCTCAACCGGATCCGCTTTTTCGTCAGTGCCGATGTCGGCATGGGCGAGTACATGATCAAGAACTTTGAGGCCATGGCCTGCGGTTGTGTGCTGTTGGCCTTCGATCAGGGCAGCGAGGAAAACCGCGCGCTGGGCTTCAAGGATATGCACAACATCGTGCTGTACAGCGATATCGATGAGCTGCGCCGCAAGCTGCAGCAGTTACGTGAAGATCCGCAACTGGTCGCGGAAATCTCGCGCAACGGGCAGACTTTGGCCGAGCAACGCTATACATTCCATGCCCTTGGCAAAGCCATCGTCGAGGCCATGCAGGCACCGTTGCGTGCCCGCCCGACACTTGGCCTGCTGGAGCGGATACGTGCCTGGCTGGGCGTGTGATGGCCGTGAACATTCAATGATCGAGAATTCATGATGGTATTCAGCGAAAACAGCGATATCACGCTGGTGGTCACCAGTTGCGGTCGTTTCGACCTGTTGAAGCGCACCCTGGAGACCTTCGACCGGTTCAACACGGCACCCATCCGTCATGTGCTGATTACCGAGGACTCAGGCGACGAGCAGGTCCGCGACTGCATCCCGGAACACTGGCGGGCGCACACCCGGTTCATCGTCAACAACCCCAAGCTGGGCCAGATGCGCTCGGTGGACGCCGCGTATGCATTGATCGAAACCGGTTGGGTGTTTCATTGCGAGGACGACTGGGATTTCTACCGTCCCGGCTTTATCGAAGAATCGATGGCCCTGCTGGTCAACGACCCGCAAGCGCTGCAGGTCTGGCTGCGCAGTTTCAATCATGACCTGATGGTGCACAGCCCGTATGTGTTCCTCAACGAGCGCGAAGTGTTCGACGGTATCGCGTTCTACAAGCTCGGCTCACACAAGCCTGAGTGGCAGGGGTTTTCTTTCAATCCCGGTCTGCGGCGCCTGGTTGATTACCAACGGCATGCCCCGTATGCCGGGCACGGCGGTGAAAAAAAGCTGTCACAGCTTTACGCTGGCGAAAACCGCTATGCGCTGATCCTCGAAAACGATGCGGTCCTGCATACCGGTTTCGGCAGCCACGTGGTGGTGTCGCAGGAACGCCTGGACAAGAAGCGCCGCAAGCAGCGTGACCGCGTCAAGCTGCTCGTCACACTGGCTGCAGGTCTGATAATAGGTTGGTTGCTCAATAATGTTGCCTGAGGGGACCCGCACGCCGTTCAGCAAAAGCCAGCTTTACTTTGGCGCTGCGCTGGCGGCTTTTCTGCTGAGTTTTCTGCTGCATGACTCGGCCAAGTTCACCAACAACCTGTTCTATGGGGCAATGGCCCTGCCGGGGCTGTTTTTCCTGATCAAACACAAGGGTGCGGGCCTGTTTGGCCAGCCGCTGGCCAGAATATGGGCGGCGTTCCTGTTGTGGTTTCTGGTGCCGGCGGTGTTTTCTGCCGACTTCCAGTTCTACAAGCATATTGCCTATGTCAGCCTGTTCGTGTTCGTCATCGCCGGCCTGGTGCCGGTCACGCTGTTCAGTGGCGGGCTGTTCGTGCGTGGGCTGTTCTGGGCCATTTGCCTGTACATTTTCGCTGGCAGCCTGCATAGCTGGTGGACCGGGCAGTTTGTGTTCGGCCAGCGGGTGGCGATCCTGCCGGGCCGGCTGGACAACGTGATTTACAGCAGCGCGTGGCTGGTCTGTGCCTTGGGCCTGGCCCTGCCGTTGTGGGTGCGCCAGCGGCGCTGGATCGAGGCGTTCTGCGCCATCGCCCTGACGCTGCTGGCTGCGGCATTCGTCGTGCAGACCCGCACTGCGCTGGTGGGCTTTGCGTTGCTGGCCGGACTTTGGGGTCTGTACGTGGTGTACCGTTACCCGCTCAAGGGCGCCATGGCCCTGCTGGTTATCGCGGCTTCGGTCAGTGGCGCGATCTGGCTGTGCTGGGAAGAGCAATGGGTCCGGCTGCTGTTCGTCAGGGGTGACTCGTTCCGTATCGAGCTGTTCGAGATCATGACTTCGGAATGGGCGCGCTGCGGCTGGACGCTGGGTTGCGGGGTCAATTTCCAGACCACGCAGACCCTGACCGGCGGCATACCGATCCAGCATCCGCACAACATTTTCGTTTCCATGGGTCTGTACACCGGCGCGGTATCGCTGGTGCTGTTCTTGCTGGTGATGGCTCTGACCCTGTGGCAGGCCTGGCGCCTGCGCGATGCCTGGGGTTGCTACCTGCTGTGCGCGCTGGTGATGCTCAACTTCGACGGCAGCAAGCTGGTGGGTAACCCCGATGAGCTATGGCTATTGGTCCTGTTGCCGGCGGCAATGATTCTGGGCCGCCGAGTGCAACAGCCGTAGGCGCGGCAAGCTCAGGCAATCGCCTGCTTGAGCTCTGCCTCACTGCACTGGCTCTGGGCACTCAGGTAACCCTGGAAGAACGCCGGGTTGTCCTCGCCCAGCAGCCACTGGCGGTCTTCGGCGTAGCGCAGCATATGCTTGAAGTTGCGCAGGCGCAGTGATTTGCGCAGCGGCTGGCGGAAGGTCTTCATGTCCGCGATGTCGATCAGGCCCAGCTCGCTGTCCGGGGTCAGTACCACATTGCCCAGGTGCGCCGAGCGGAAGTAGATGCCTTTCTCATGCAGCCCGGCAATGAAACGCCCCAGTTGGCGACGCAGTTCATCGTCGGTGCCGGCACTGCCCAGCAACTGACGCAGGGTCTGCCCGGCCAGTGGCGTGTAATGCACCGCGTCGCGTTTGATCTCGGCAATCCTGAATACGCTGCGCACCTGCGGGCAGGGCACCGCGCGCTGGGCCAGGGTCAGGCAGTTGTCGGCGAAGCGGCTGGCGTACGGATACCAGGCCGCCGAGCTGATCAGGCGTTTGCGACGAAACAGTTTGAGCATCGAACCGTCACTCAGGCGCAGTACCTTGTCGCCTGTGCCATCAGCCTCCAGGACTTCTGCGCCCTGGACCAGGTCAAGGTAGCGGGCATGATCAAGTGGCTGCATCGAAACTCCGACTGGCAGGCATGGAAAGCCGACTATGTTACCCCACTGGGCACCTCTAAAAACTACCTGCGTGGCCATCGCGTTGTTGAAATCAGGCTCAAAATGCTCATTTACAACCTGTAAACTCCGCTTTCTCGCCTGATTTCGCTTAGCGCTGACTGCCTCGCCTACGTTTTTAGAGGCACCCCGCTGAACAGCCGCAAAAACCGCTTGTGATACAATTGCACTCTTTTTGACTTGACGGATTCCCATGGCAAGCAACGAATCGTCCACGCAGTCCAGCGTGAAGATCTACCTACGCCTGTTGTCCTATGTGCGTCCGTATGTGGGCATTTTCCTGCTCAGTATCATCGGTTTCGTGATCTTCGCCTCCACCCAGCCGATGCTGGCTGGCATTCTCAAGTACTTCGTCGATGGATTGACCAACCCGGAGGCGGCGCTGTTTCCCAACGTGCCGTACCTCAAAGACTTGCAACTGCTGCATGCCGTGCCGCTGCTGATCGTACTGATCGCGGCCTGGCAAGGGCTGGGCTCGTTTCTGGGTAACTACTTTCTGGCCAAGGTGTCGCTGGGACTGGTCCACGACCTGCGCGTCGAGCTGTTCAACAAGCTGATGGTGCTGCCAAACCGCTATTTCGACACCACCAACTCCGGCCATCTGATCTCGCGCATTACCTTCAATGTGACCATGGTGACCGGCGCCGCCACTGACGCCATCAAGGTGGTGATCCGTGAGGGCCTGACGGTGGTGTTCCTGTTTATCTACCTGTTGTGGATGAACTGGAAGCTGACCCTGGTGATGCTGGCGATCCTGCCGTTGATCGCGGTTATGGTTGGCAGCGCGAGCAAGAAGTTTCGCAAGCAGAGCAAGAAAATCCAGGTGGCGATGGGCGACGTTACCCACGTGGCTTCGGAAACCATTCAGGGTTATCGCGTGGTGCGCAGCTTCGGCGGCGAACGCTACGAGATGGACCGTTTCGCCAAGGCCAGCGACAGCAACACTGAAAAGCAGTTGCGCATGACCAAGACCGGCGCGGTGTACACGCCGATGCTGCAACTGGTGATCTACAGCGCCATGGCGGTGCTGATGTTCCTGGTGCTGTTGCTGCGCGGTGAAGCCACTGCCGGTGACCTGGTGGCCTATATCACCGCCGCCGGTTTGTTGCCCAAGCCGATCCGCCAGTTGTCGGAAGTCAGCTCGACCATCCAGAAAGGCGTTGCCGGTGCCGAGAGCATCTTCGAGCAGCTCGACGTCCCGGCGGAAGTCGATACCGGGACTTACCAGCGTGAACGTGTGCAGGGCCGTCTGGAGGTGAAGAACCTCAGCTTTACCTACCCTGAAACCGAGCGGGTGGTACTCGACGACATCAGCTTTGTCGCAGAGCCTGGGCAGATGATCGCGCTGGTCGGCCGCTCCGGGAGTGGCAAATCAACCCTGGCCAATCTGATCCCGCGTTTTTATCCCCATGAAACCGGGCAGATCCTGCTTGATGGGGTGGATATCAACGATTATCGGCTGACTAACCTGCGCCGCCACATTGCGCAGGTCAACCAGAGCGTCACACTGTTCAACGACAGTGTTGCCAATAACATCGCCTACGGCGACCTGGCCGGTGCGCCGCGTGAAGATGTCGAGACTGCCGCTGCCGCAGCCTATGCCAAGGAATTCATCGACCGCCTGCCCGAAGGCTTCGAGACCGAGGTGGGTGAGAACGGCGTGCTGCTGTCCGGTGGTCAGCGCCAGCGTCTGGCAATTGCCAGGGCATTGCTCAAAAACGCCCCGTTGCTGATTCTCGACGAAGCGACTTCGGCGCTCGATACCGAGTCCGAGCGGCACATCCAGGGGGCACTGGATTCGGTCATGCAAGGTCGCACGACGCTGGTCATCGCTCACCGGCTGTCGACCATCGAGAAAGCCGACCTGATTCTGGTCATGGACGGCGGGCGCATTGTCGAGCGCGGTACCCACACTCAGTTGCTGGCCGAGAACGGCTATTACGCCCGCCTGCATGCCATGGGGCTGGACGAGCCGTCGCCTGTGGGTGCTATCTGATACTGCCGGGCGGGTTCACTGAACCTGCCAGGCTTTTCACCGTCAACCGGCAATCTTCTGCGACAGCGCCGCAAGCTGTTCGTAGTGGCCCCTGTGCTAAGATTCGCCCCTTGTTCAGTTCTGCCAAGGTCGCTCATATGAAGTTATCCATGCCGCGTTTCGATCAAGCGCCTGTCCTGGTGGTGGGTGATGTCATGCTCGACCGTTACTGGCATGGTGGTACCTCGCGCATTTCTCCCGAGGCGCCGGTGCCGGTGGTCAAGGTCGACCAGATCGAAGACCGGCCCGGCGGTGCGGCCAACGTCGCGTTGAACATCGCAGCCCTCGGTGCACCGGCCTCGCTGGTCGGTGTGACTGGCGAGGACGAGGCCGCCGAGAGCCTGGACAACAGCCTCAAGGCTGCCGGTGTCCGGGCGCGTTTCCAGCGCATTGCCCACCAGCCGACCATCGTCAAGTTGCGGGTCATGAGCCGTCATCAGCAATTGCTGCGCATTGATTTCGAAGAACCCTTCGCCACTGACGCGCTGGCCCTGAGTATCGAGGTCGATACGTTGCTCGACGGCGTCAAGGTGCTGGTGCTGTCCGACTATGGCAAGGGCGCGCTGAAGAACCACCAGGTCCTGATCAAATCTGCCCGCGAGCGCGGCATCGCGGTGCTGGCCGACCCCAAGGGCAAGGATTTCTCGATCTATCGCGGCGCCAGCCTGATCACCCCGAACCTCAGCGAGTTCGAAGCCATTGTTGGTCACTGCCGTGACGAGAACGATCTGGTCAGCAAGGGCGCTGAGCTGTTGCAGGAACTGGACCTGGGCGCCTTGCTGGTGACCCGTGGCGAGCACGGCATGACCCTGTTGCGTGCCGACCAGCCGGCGCTGCATCTGCCGGCCCGGGCTCGTGAAGTATTCGATGTGACCGGTGCCGGTGATACGGTGATCTCCACCCTGGCCGCGGCCCTGGCTGCCGGTGAAGACCTGCCCCACGCCGTGGGGCTGGCCAACCTGGCGGCCAGTATCGTGGTCGGCAAGCTGGGGACCGCCGCGATCAGTGCCCCGGAGCTGCGCCGCGCCATTCAGCGCGAAGAAGGCACCGAGCGCGGTGTACTGGGTCTTGAGCAACTGCTGCTGGCGGTCGAGGACGCCCGTGCGCACAACGAGAAGATCGTGTTCACCAATGGCTGCTTCGACATCCTGCATGCCGGTCACGTGACCTATCTGGAGCAGGCCCGCGCCCAGGGCGATCGCTTGATCGTGGCGATCAACGACGACGCTTCGGTCAGTCGTCTGAAAGGACCGGGCCGGCCGATCAACAGTGTCGACCGGCGCATGGCGGTACTGGCCGGGCTCGGCGCAGTGGACTGGGTGATCAGCTTCCCGGAAGGCACTCCTGAGAACCTGCTCAGTCACATCAAGCCCGATGTGCTGGTCAAGGGCGGCGACTACAGCGTGGATCAGGTGGTGGGTGCCGACATCGTGCGCGCCAATGGCGGTGAAGTGAAGGTGCTGGGTCTGGTGGAAAACAGCTCCACCACCGCCATCGTCGAGAAAATCCGCCAGCAATAAGTTTGTGGCTGCACGCTGATGCGTGCAGCCGTCACTTACCCAGCCTGGAACGGGCGCGGTCCAGCAGCGCCTTGGCTTTGCCGGTCAACTGTTTCAGACCGCCGCTTTTTTCCGGTGGCGTCAGCCCTTGCTGGCGCAGCCAGTCCTTCCAGCGAATCCGCTCTTCGCGTACCACCCAGCCTTCCTGACGGGCAAAGCTTTCTGCCAGATGCAAACCGCGGGTACTGACCGGCACCAGCCGGTCTTGCTTGAGGGTATACAGTTCGGGCAACGGCTCGCCATTCTCCAGCGGCATCAGGTACAGGTCGGGCTTCTTGCGGTTCAGGCGTGCGACCAGGTACTCGTCTTCAAGCGTCTCGTCGACATGAAACAGGCTGAGCGGCCGGGCATCCCGAGGGATCTCCAGACGCAGGTCATAAATCAGTTGCAGTGATGCGGTGGGCAGGTGCACATAGGCACGCGGCCGTTCAAGCAGCGCCAGGTTGCCGCAACGCACCGGTTTGGCCGCGCCCGACAGCGGGCTGAGCAGAAACGGCATGGCTTCGCGGTAGTGCAGGGCCGCTGCATAAGGCGCAGGCAGCCAGGTGTCCTGATAACGCCCGCTGAGCCAGCCCTGTGGCGTCTCGATCAGGCATTCCTCTGCGACTTCCTGAATGGCGGTATGCAGTGGCAGACTCATTTCGTGGGCCGGGACATAGCCGGAAATCAGCTTGAGCACCACATCGCCACGGTCCTTGCGCTTTTGCCGCACCAGCACCCAATAATCCCGGTTCTGCCAGGTGATGGTCAGGCGTACCGAGACCCCGAGATTGGCCAGTTCGATGGCAAAACGTTCGGTATCCGCCACCTCGACCTTGCGCCGGCGTTGCAGGGTCTGGGCAAAGTTGAGCGGCATGCCGATGCTTTCATAGCTCAGCGCCTCGGGTGTGGCCTCGACGAATAGCGCCAGAGTCTTGAAGTTGCTGGGGTTTTTCCTTATCAGGGTATGCGGCATCTCGGCTCCTTCTTATGGTATGCCACATCAGGGCATCCGTGCGTTGGGGTCGGCCTCCTGCAATCAGCGCTGACGGCGAATCACGGCGGCAGCGCTGGCAACGTTGTGCGCCAGATGGACGGGATTGATGGTCCCGACGATGGCACTGGCAACGCCCGGATGCGCAAATAACAGTTCAAAACTGGCGCGCACCGGGTCGACACCGGGTTCCAGACAGATATGACCGCTGGCCAGCGCTTTTTTCACCAAAATTGCTTTGCCGTGCGCCGCAGCGTAGTCCAGAACCGGCTTTTCGGTCTGCTCGTTGAAGTTATAGGTCACCATTGCGCAGTCGCCGTCACGCAACGCCAGCAGGCCGCCCTCGACGGTTTTGCCAGAAAAGCCGAAGTGGCGGATTTTGCCTTCGCGCTTGAGTTCGGCCAGGGTCGGGTAGACCTCGCTGTCGTTGAGAATCGCCAGATCATTGCCGTCGGAATGCACCAGCACCAGGTCGATAAAATCGGTTTCCAGACGTTTCAGGCTGCGCTCGACCGAGAGCCGGGTGTGCGCTGCGCTGAAGTCATGGTGCGACTGGCCGTTGTCGAACTCCTCACCCACCTTGCTGACAATCACCCAGTCGTGACGCTGGCCGCGCAGCAGCGGACCAAGACGCTGCTCACTGGTGCCATAGGCCGGAGCGGTGTCGATCAGGTTGATGCCCAGCTCGCGTGCCTGGCGCAGCAGGCTGGCCGCTGCCTGGTCATCGGGGATGCTGAAACCGTTGGGGTACTTGACCCCTTGGTCGCGGCCCAGTTTTACGGTGCCCAGGCCCAGCG
This sequence comes from Pseudomonas sp. 21LCFQ010, assembly GCF_024129905.1. Classification (NCBI taxonomy): domain Bacteria; kingdom Pseudomonadati; phylum Pseudomonadota; class Gammaproteobacteria; order Pseudomonadales; family Pseudomonadaceae; genus Pseudomonas; species Pseudomonas sp. 21LCFQ010. The sequence goes on from NZ_JAMYDZ010000007.1 coordinate 112,791, forward strand.
GCGAAACGTTCAGGCCAGTGCTGCCCAGCGGGCGGTGCAATTCATGCAAAGTCGGTAAGGTCATGGCAGCAGTTGATCCCAGACAGGTATGGCCAGTGGCGGCTTGGGCAGGTCATTGGCCGCAGGCTGCGCGGTTGGCTGGATGCCGTCCTTGCTCAGCGCGGCGAGGACCCGGTCGGCGAAGTCTGGCGCCAGGGCCAGCTTGGTCGGCCAGCCGACCAGCAAACGGCCCTGCTCAGCGACGAAGGCGTTGTCGGGGCGGACCAGCCCTGATTGTTCTGGCTCGGCGCGGTCGACCCGCAGCGTGGCCCACTGCACCTGATCCAGATCGATCCACGGCAGTAGCTTGTGCAGTTCTTCCCGGGCTGCAGCGATCTGCGCTGCCGGCTCGCGGGCGACACCGTCGGCTTCGGCAATATCACCGCCCAGATACCAGACATTCTGGCCATCGGCGGCTGGGTGGGTGGTGACGGTGATGCGTGGCTTGGGGCCTCCGCCCAGGCAGTGAGCGAACAGTGGCTTGAGGGTCGCGCCCTTGGCCAGCACCATGTGCAATGGACGACGCTGCATTTTCGGCTGGTTGATGCTCAATGTTTGCAGCAGGTTGGCAGTCCCGGCACCGGCACTGAGCACAATGCGCTGGGCCTGAATGTCGCGGCCATCCACCCGCAGGCCGACCAGTTGCCCATCGGCCAGCAGCGGTTCAATCTGCTGGCCGGCCAGCAGGCTATCGCCGGCCAGTTGCGCCAGGCGTTCGATCAGGCTCGGCACATCCACCACCAGTTCGGCCAGACGGTAAACCTTGCCTTTGAATTTCGGGTGTTGCAGAGCGGGGGGCAATTCATTGCCCTTGACCTGATCGACGCGGCCACGCACCGCCTTGCTGGCAAAAAAGCTGGTGAGGTTGCCGGCCAGGGTGCCCGGCGACCACAGGTAGTGGGCTTCGGACAACAACCTGACACCGGCCAGATCAAGCTCGCCATTACCGGCCAGAGCTTCGCGCCAGCGCCGCGGCATATCGGCGATGGCTTCCGAAGCGCCGGTCAGGGCTCCGTGCAGCGCATATTTGGCACCGCCATGAATGATGCCCTGCGACTTGAGACTCTGCCCGCCGCCGAGGCTGGCGTTTTCCACCAGCACAGTGGCAAAGCCCTGACCGCGCAGGCGGGCGTTGAGCCAGAGACCGGCGACCCCGCCGCCCACAATAAGGACGTCGGTGGAGATAACAGATGGCATGGGCACCTCATGGCGTAAACGATGCCGGCCATTATAGGGGGTTATCAGTGCCCTGCGGTTTTCGAGAACAACTGGATCACTACCACACCAAGCACGATCAGGCCCATGCCCAGTACCGCTGGCAAGTCGAGCTTCTGGCCGTAGATGAACAGCGCGGCGATGCTCACCAGCACGATGCCCATGCCCGACCATATGGCATAGGTCACCCCCACCGGAATGGTGCGTACCACGATGATCAGCATCCAGAACGCGACGGTATAGCCACAGATGACCAACAGCAGCGGCAGTGGGGCGCTCAGGCCCTTGACGGCTTTCATCGAGGTGGTGGCGACAACTTCGGCGCAAATGGCAATGGCCAGCAGGTAATAGGCATTCATGGGCGGACTCCTGTTCAGTGGCGCGCATTCTAGAATGTCCATGGGTGGGGTGAAGTCATTACCTATCTGTTATGGAGATAGGTTGATGGCAGGACAATGGGATCTGGAACAGATGCGCCTGTTCGCCCGCGTCGCCGAGTTACGCTCGTTCTCGGCCGTGGCTCGCGAGCAGCGCAAGGCGCAATCGGCCGTCAGCAGTGCGATTGCTCTGCTTGAGCAAGACCTTGGTGTCAGCCTGTTCGAGCGCAGTAGCGGTCGCCAGCCGAGTTTGACCGAACATGGTCAAGCGCTGCTGGAGGATGTGCGTGAACTGCTGCGCCACTGCGAGCGGCTGGATGGCCACGCGCTTGCATTGATGCGCGGCCAGGAAGCGTTGTTGCGCATCGCCCAGGACGAAGCCATGCCCCATCAACCGGTGATCGACAGCCTCGAGGGGCTGGCCAACCGCTTTCCTTTCCTGCAAGTGCAACTGGCCAGCGGTGCCCAAGGCGATGTGGCCCGCAAGCTGGTCGAACGGCGGGCCGATATCGGCCTGTTCTTCAGCCATGACGATGTGCCAGCCTCACTGGAACGCCGTTCGCTGGGCAGCGTGGAAATGGTCACGGTCTGTGCGGTTGATCACCCGCTGGCCAAAGAGCGCTGGGTAACCTGTCAGCAACTGGCCCGTCACCGGCAACTGCTGATCACCGCCCAGCAAAGCGATTACCCCGGCGGCGAGGCGCTCAGTTCTCAGGTCTGGCGGGCTGACAGCTTCTACGCCATGGCCGAACTGCTGATGCGCGGTCTGGGCTGGGCCTGGCTGCCCCGGCACTTGGTGCAATACCCCACCTACCAGAGCCAGATGGTCGAACTGCCCAGCGAATGGCGCCCGCCAGCGCTGGTGGTGGAACTGGCCTGGCGTCGCGATACACCGCTGGGGCCGGCGGCAAAATGGCTGGCCGAGCGCTTTGCGGTGCATTTGCAGGCGATTGGCTGATCATCGACCCCGGATCCTTGTAAACTTCGCCGCCATGAACAGAACTCTCTATACCCTGCTGTTTCACCTGGGCCTGCCGCTGGTTGCGCTGCGCCTGTTCCTGCGTTCGCGCAAGGCGCCTGCTTATGCCCGGCGTATCAAAGAACGCTTTGCCTTCGGTCTGCCGCCGATGCGCCAGGGCGGGATCTGGGTGCATGCGGTGTCGGTGGGCGAGAGCATTGCTGCTGCGCCGATGGTCCGGGCGCTGCTCAAGGCGTACCCGCAGCAGACCATCACCCTGACCTGCATGACGCCCACCGGTTCCGAGCGGATCCAGGCGCTGTTCGCCAATGAGCCGCGGATCCAGCACTGCTACCTGCCCTATGACCTGCCGTGGGCGGCAGGACGGTTTCTGGACCATGTACGGCCGCGGCTGGGCATCATCATGGAGACGGAGCTGTGGCCCAACCATATTCACCAGTGCGCGCGACGCGGTATCCCGGTGGTGTTGGCCAATGCCCGGCTGTCCGAACGTTCGGCACGGGGTTATGCACGGTTTGCCGGCCTGACCCGGCCGATGCTGGCAGAAATGAACGGCTTTGCCGTACAGACAGAGGCCGAAGCCCAGCGCTTTCGTGACCTAGGCGCGCGGCCCGAATGCGTGACGGTCACCGGTTCGATCAAGTTCGACTTGACCATCGATCCACAGTTGCCGGTACAGGCTGCGCACTTACGCGAGCAATGGCAGGCCACGGCCCGGCCGGTATGGATCGCCGCCAGTACCCACGCGGGCGAAGACGAGAGCATCCTGGCGGCCCATCGCCAATTGCTCGCCAGCCACCCGCAGGCCTTGCTGATCCTGGTCCCGCGCCACCCCGAGCGTTTCGACAGCGTGCACGAGCTGTGCCGCCAGCAAGGTTTCGACACGGTCCGGCGCTCCAGCGGCCAGCCGGTGACCGCCACGACCACCGTGCTGTTGGGCGACACCATGGGCGAGCTGCTGTTTCTCTATGCACTGGCCGACTGCGCCTTTGTCGGCGGCAGCCTGGTGCCCAATGGCGGTCACAACCTGCTGGAACCGGCCGCGCTGGGCAAACCGGTACTCAGCGGCCCGCACCTGTTCAACTTCCTGGAAATCGCCGCCATGCTGCGCACCGCCGGCGCCCTGCAGCAAGCCAGCGACCCGACCGCACTGGCCAAGGCCGTACAGCACCTGTTCGAGCAGCCCGACCAGTCCCGCCGCATGGCCGAGGCCGGTTTGCAGGTGATGAAAGCCAACCAGGGCGCCTTGCAGCGGCTATTGGCGTTGATTGATCGGTTGGTGGCCTAGGGGACGTGCCGCGCGGTCGTACAGCAAACACGAGATCCTGTAGGAGCGGCTTCAGCCGCGAAGGCTTCCCGGCTAAAGCCGGTCCTACGAGGTCCGTGTTTGCTACGCGACAGCGGGGCGCCGAGGCGGCGGGCGAGCTCCTACGACATATTCAACGCTTGGCCGGCCGCTCAAAGTTCTTGCGCGCCTCGGTCGCCAGATCCGGTGGCAGAAAATCCCGGTCCGGGTTGTAGTCAGGCTTCAGATAGCGCGCCAAATCCTGCAAGTCACCAGGGTTCAACGTCCCGGCCGCCTGCTTCAAGCGCAAGCTGTCGATGATGTAGTCATAGCGCGTGTTGTTGTAGTCACGCACCGACGCATACAACTGACGCTGGGCATCGAGCACATCGACGATATTACGGGTGCCCACTTGATAACCAATCTCCGTCGCTTCCAGCGCACTCTGGTTGGAGATGATCGACTGCTTGCGCGCCTGCACCTGTTCCACGTCGGTATTCACCGCACGATGCAGATTGCGGGTGTTCTCCACCACCTGGCGGCGCAGGCTTTCGCGGCGCTGTTCACTCTGGCTCAGGCGCGCATAGGCCTCCCGTACCTGGGAGCTGGTCAGACCGCCGCTGTACAGCGGGATATTGACCTGCAGACCCACTGTGCGTTGTTCGACATCGCCGCTGTAGTTGGTGCCCGTGTAGTTGGGGTTGGAAAACCCTTGCAGATCGTTATCGCCGCGTTGCCAGGTGGCGACAGCATCCACGGTCGGCGCATGCCCGGCCTTGCGTTGGCGCAGCGTCTGTTGTGCAGCATCGACGGCGTGGTTACTGGCCAGCAGGTCGAGGTTTTGTAAGGCGGCGGTGTCGACCCAGGCCTTGGCGTCGTTGGGTGACGGCGGCAGCACCGGCAGGCTGTGAACAATGCCTTCGATCGCGCTGTATTGGCGATTGGTCAGCGTCACCAAGGCCTGGAAGGCATCGTCCACCTGACGCTGGGCGATCAGGCGGTTGGCCCGTGAGCTGTCGTAGCTGGCCTGGGATTGCAGCACATCGGTCTTGTCCGACAGGCCGACGTCAAAGCGCTCATTGGCCTGATCAAGCTGGCGCCGGAACGCCGACTCCTCGGCTTTGGCAGTCGCCAGATTGTCCTGGGCGCGCAAGACACCGAAATAGCTCTGCGCCGATTGCAGGATCAGGTTCTGTTCATTGGCTGACAGCTCCAGCGCGGCCTGTTCGTTGACCGCTTCGGCCGCCTGTAGCTGGAACCAGCGATCAGCGCGGAACAGCGGCTGGCTCAGGGTCGCCTGGTACAGGGTGCCGCTGCGGGTGGCGGTGGCCTTGGGCTGGTCGATGCTGGTGCGGGTGCTGCTGTTCTGGGCGCTGGCCGAGAGGTTGGGCAGCAGGCCGGCACGGGCCTGGGGTACGCCTTCGATACGCGCCTGGTAATCGGCACGGGCGGCGGCCAGATCGGCGTTGTTGTCCACTGCCTGCTGATAGACATTCACCAGCCCGGTCAACGCCGTCGGTGGTGCATCAGTGGCCCAGCTCGGGGCAATGCAGGCATACGACACGGCGAAGGCCAACGGCAATTTGCGCAGCATGGGCGTTCCTTTTCCAGAAGATGATCGCAGTCGGCGAGTGTAGAGCCAGATGTTCGGCGCAACAATCAGCTATTTCGGCCATTTCAGCCACTTATCGCAGGTGTTGCATTTGGGACTGGCGCTCGCTCCCGAGCCGGCATAGACTGGCGCCGTTCTTGTCGGGGTGCCTTGCTATGAGGCTGAGATCGGTTAAACCGGATCCCGTTGAACCTGATCAGGTTAACGCCTGCGTAGGGAACAAGATTGCTCGCTCCCGGCGAGTCCTCTTGAGTGTCGTCCGGGGTCGTGCGTTCAATATTTATGCACCACTTCGCGCCGCGTCACTCTGCGTCATTGCATGCATGACGCCCTCCGTCCGTTCAGGTCACTCCGACAATCAATCCGTGCAGGATGTCAGGAGAGACCGTGATGACGACAAGAAAAACCAATAACGCCCCCCATCTGAGTGAATCGGCCCAGGTCGACTCGGGTTCGGTCCAGCCCTTTACCCGTTCGCAGAAGATCTATGTTCAGGGCTCGCGCCCGGATATCCGCGTGCCGATGCGCGAGATCAGCCTGGACGTGACGCCTACCGATTTCGGCGGCGAGATCAACGCGCCGGTCACCGTCTACGATACCTCCGGGCCTTACACCGACCCCAATGTGATCATCGACGTGCGCAAGGGCCTGGCCGATGTGCGCTCGCCGTGGATCGAGTCGCGTAACGACACCGAGCGGCTGGGCGGTCTGAGCTCCAGTTTCGGCCAGCAGCGCCTCAACGATGCCGAACTGACAGCCCTGCGGTTTGCCCATGTGAACAATCCGCGCCGCGCCAAGGCGGGCGCCAACGTCAGCCAGATGCACTATGCGCGCAAGGGCATCATTACCGCCGAGATGGAATACGTCGCCATCCGCGAAAACATGAAACTCCAGGAGGCCCGCGCCACCGGGCTGCTCAAGCAGCAGCACGCCGGGCACAGCTTCGGCGCCAGTATTCCCAAGGAAATCACTGCCGAATTCGTGCGTGAAGAAATCGCCCGCGGCCGGGCGATCATTCCGGCCAACATCAACCACGTCGAGCTGGAACCGATGATCATCGGCCGTAACTTCCTGGTGAAGATCAACGGCAACATTGGCAACAGCGCTTTGGGATCGTCCATCGAAGAGGAAGTGGCCAAGCTGACCTGGGGCATCCGCTGGGGCTCGGACACGGTCATGGACCTGTCCACCGGCAAGCATATCCATGAAACCCGCGAGTGGATCATCCGCAACTCACCGGTGCCGATCGGCACCGTACCCATCTATCAGGCGCTGGAAAAGGTCGGTGGTATAGCCGAAGACCTGACCTGGGACTTGTTCCGCGACACCCTGATCGAGCAGGCCGAGCAGGGCGTGGACTACTTCACCATCCACGCCGGTGTGCTGCTGCGCTACGTGCCGATGACCGCCAAGCGGGTCACCGGTATCGTCAGCCGCGGCGGCTCGATCATGGCCAAGTGGTGCCTGGCGCATCACAAGGAAAACTTCCTCTACACGCACTTCGAAGACATCTGCGAAATCATGAAGGCCTACGACGTCAGCTTCTCGCTGGGCGACGGTCTGCGTCCGGGTTCGATTGCCGACGCCAACGACGCCGCGCAGTTCGGTGAGCTGGAAACCCTCGGCGAGCTGACCAAGGTCGCCTGGAAGCATGACGTGCAAACCATGATCGAAGGCCCTGGCCATGTGCCAATGCAGTTGATCAAGGAAAACATGGACAAGCAGCTGGAATGCTGCGACGAGGCGCCGTTCTATACCCTCGGCCCGCTGACCACTGATATTGCGCCGGGTTACGACCACATCACCTCGGGCATCGGTGCGGCGATGATCGGCTGGTTCGGTTGCGCGATGCTCTGCTACGTCACCCCCAAGGAGCACCTGGGCCTGCCGAACAAGGATGACGTGAAAACCGGGATCATCACCTACAAGATCGCCGCACATGCCGCCGACCTCGCCAAGGGCCACCCCGGCGCGCAGATCCGCGACAACGCACTGAGCAAGGCGCGCTTCGAATTCCGCTGGGAAGACCAGTTCAACCTCGGCCTGGACCCGGACACTGCGCGTGCCTATCACGACGAAACCTTGCCCAAGGAGTCGGCCAAGGTCGCGCATTTCTGCTCGATGTGCGGGCCGAAGTTCTGCTCGATGAAAATCACCCAGGAAGTGCGCGAGTACGCCGCCAACCAGCGCATTGATGCGGTGGATGTCGCGGTGGAAGACGGCATGCGCGAACAGGCCGAACGCTTCAAACAGGAAGGCAGCCAGCTGTACCAGAAAGTGTAGGAGCGACCTTGGTCGCGAAGGCGTCTCTGACGGTGGTGATGGTGTATCGCCTGAACCGGCCCCTTCGCGAGCGAGCTCCTACCGTATTCCACTCTATTACCGAGCGTTAATGTGAACACACTTGGCACTTACTCCCCTGACCTGCCGGTCCCCGGCGACAAACGGGTTTTCGGCGGGCGCGATCTGTTTTCCCTGTGGTTTTCATTAGGGATCGGCCTGATGGTCCTGCAAGCGGGTGCCTTGCTGGCACCGGGGTTGGGCATGGCCATGGCGCTACTGGCGATTGCGCTGGGTACGCTGATCGGCGTGCTGTTGCTGGCCAGCGCCGGGGTGATTGGTACTGACACCGGGCTGTCGTCGATGGCGTCGCTCAAGCTCAGCCTGGGGCGGCGCGGTGCGATGCTGCCGGCGGTTCTCAACCTGTTGCAACTGATTGGCTGGGGCTCGTTCGAGATCATCGTCATGCGCGATGCAGCCAGCCTGTTGGCCGGGCGCACCTTCGGCGCTGCGGGTCTTTGGAGCAGCCCACTGCTCTGGGCGCTGTTGTTCGGCGGGCTGGCAACGCTGCTGGCGGTCAGCGGGCCATTGACCTTCGTGCGCAAGATTCTGCGCCAATGGGGGATCTGGCTGCTGTTGGGTGCCTGCCTGTGGCTGACCTGGAACCTGTTGAGCAAGGCCGACCTGAGCGCGTTGTGGGCCAGGGCAGGGGATGGCTCGATGCCATTTGCCACCGGTCTGGACCTGGCGATTGCCATGCCGCTGTCGTGGTTGCCGTTGATCGCCGACTATTCACGTTTTGGGCGTCGGGCCAAGCCAGTCTTTGTCGGCACGGTGCTGGGCTACTTCATCGGCAACTGCTGGCTGATGAGCCTGGGCGTGGCCTACACCCTGGCGTTCGCTGCCGACGGTGAAGCCAATGCATTGCTGTTGGCGCTGGCGGGCGCGGGGATGGGCATTCCGCTGCTGTTGGTGTTGCTCGACGAATCAGAGAAAGCCTTTGCCGATATTCATTCGGCGGCGGTTTCCAGTGCGATGTTGTCGGGGTTGAAGGTCGAACACCTGGCACTGGCAATCGGGGTGCTGTGTACCTTGATTGCCTGTTTTGCGCCATTGGCACAGTACGAAGGCTTTCTGTTACTGATCGGCTCGCTGTTCGCACCGCTGTTCGGCGTGGTGCTGGTCGATCATTTTATCGTCCGTCGCCGCCGTACGCCGGCTGCGCTGCCGGCGTTGTACGGTCTGAGCCTGCTGGCCTGGCTGGGCGGCGTCAGCACCTATCACTTGTTGGCCAATCTGTACCCGCAGGTGGGCGCCACGTTGCCCGCCCTGCTGGTTGCCGGTGCCCTGCAATTTTTGCTGGGGCGTGGTTTCAGCCGCGACCGGGGAACAGCTCGGGCCTGATCACACCATTGAGCTGCGGATAGGGAATCTTCAGCTCGATATGGCCCATTGCATAGGGCGCGATGGTGGTCACCGGATACTTGAGGATCACCGCGCCATAGGTCAATGCCACGTTAGGTGTGCGCTTGAACGGCCAGGTGCTGGCGAACTGCGGGTCTTCGTTGGCTTTGGTCGAAACCATCCAGGCCTGGTGGGCGAGTTGGGCTTTTTGCCAGAACTCGTTTTCCTTGCCGGGCACTACCATGTCGGCCAGGGTCAGGACTTTCTGCTGCTGGCGCGAGTAATTGAACAGCGCCCGGCCCGGATCACCATGGGCACCGCCGCTGTCGAGATAGCTGGACAGTTCAATCACCACGATACCGTCATGCTGTTCGCGTACCTTGGCTTGCAGGTAGCTGCTGTTGCGGCCTTCGGACTGGCTGAGGAACTGCTGCTCATAGGCTTTCAGGGACGTCGCTGGCGCTGCACCCGGGCGGGTCGGGGCCATCTGCAGGAGGTTCTTCTGCACGATGGCATCGAGCCGCGGCTCGTCAGGGAAATGCACGGTATCGATGTTCACCAGCGGGCAGTCGGCGCTGCTGCAGCCCGGCTTGATCTGCTCCCAGGCCTCGCGTTCGACCTGCAGCGGGGCACGCATGTTGGGCTTGAACAGGCTTTGGCAGGCACCCAGAGTGACGGCCAGGCAAGCCAGCGCAGCGATCTTCGTTAACGACATGATGATCCTTGGCAGTATCAAAATAAGCGGCTGCGCGATACGCATCCAGGCCGATTGGACTGCAAAACCGGTGTTCGGTTCGCCATCGCGACGGATTAGAAATGCTTTACGCCCGCGCGTCTACTCTGGCAGGTAAGGAAGGGGCTGCATCAGGCCTGCGATGCGCGTTAGGATGGCCCCAAGCCAAATCTTTCGCAGCGAGACTTTCATGACCCAGAGCACCCGATCGACCCCCACGGCCTACGAGATCACCCGGCGTGAAACCTGTTTCAAGGGGTTCTACAAACTCGACAAGCTGTACTTGCGCCATGAGCTGTTCAATGGCGGTATGGGGCGGGAACTGAGCCGCGAACTGTTCGTCCGTCATGACGCGGTCTGTGTGCTGCCGTACGACGCCAGGCGCGACGAAGTGGTACTGATCGAGCAGTTCCGGGTCGGCGCTGCCGAGAAATCCGGCAACCCGTGGCTGATTGAAATGGTCGCCGGTCTGATCGACAAGGACGAGCAACCGGAAGAAGTTGCTCATCGCGAGGCAGAAGAGGAAGCTGGTCTGCAATTCAGTGCCTTGTGGCCGATTACCCGGTACTTTCCTTCGCCGGGCGGCAGCGATGAGTATGTGCATCTGTTTTTGGGGCAGTGCGACAGCCAGGGCGCCGGCGGTGTGCACGGCCTGGAGTCGGAGGGGGAGGACATCCGCGTCACGGTCTGGTCGTTCGACGACGCTTTGCAGGCTGTGGCCGATGGCCGGATCATGAATGCGGCAACCATCATCGCCATCCAGTGGCTGGCCTTGAACCGCAATGAAATCAGGGGGCTATGGTCGTGAATCTCTTGCGCGAGCGCTACCGTGTCGATCTTGCCGGGCTGCAGGCCGCCTGCGAGGCCAATTACGCCCGCCTGATGCGTTTGTTGCCAGACATGCGGACACAAAAAAGCTCGCGCCGGATTGCGGTGACCCAAGGCGACCAGATGCTGGGGGTGCTGACGCTTGAAGTGGTGCTCGACTGCCCGTACACCACCACCTTGCAGGTGCGCCAGGAGCACAGCCTGCCCTGGCTGCCGGTGCCCAGCCTGGAAGTGCAGGTCTATCACGACGCGCGCATGGCCGAGGTGATCGGCGCCGAACATGCGCGGCGCTTCCAGGGCATTTATCCGTACCCCAATGCACACATGCACCAACCAGACGAAAAATCCCAGCTCAACCTGTTTCTCGGTGAATGGCTGAGCCACTGCCTGGCGTGCGGGCATGAGTATGAGGCAGTGCGGTAAGACAACTGCACTTGGTTTGTTGTGAGGTTTTGTACGGAAAGTGCCTGCGCTCGATCATGTTGCGTTAAAAACAGGCTCGGAATGCTCATTTACACCCGTAAAGTCGAGCGCGACGCTTCCTCGCCTGTCTTTGCCTTGCCTGACCTTCGTCCGCTGACTTTTTGTACAAAACCTAAGGCTTAAGTAGGAAATACCCTTTTGTATTTGTAGTCTGTTTCTGAAATGGTTTTTTGTGATGTTCAACGCGACTGTAAGACTCCCGGCACCTTGTTAGCCTTGTCTGAAGCGTTTCTGGATCAGACTTATGAGCTATTTTGGCGAGCCGTTGGAGATTTGCCGGGCGGTGCCCTTTAACTGGGGCGATACCTGGCTGGTAGTGGTCAGTGGTGATGGCCCCAATTTTTGTGGTCATGCATTGCTTAGAGTCGGCTTCTACTATTTTCATATTCTGGGCTGGGCCGAGCGTCCTTGGTATATGACCGAACAAGGCTTTGAGCGCTACAAACACGAAGGGGGCAAGCGCGAACTCTTTCGCCGTAAAATCATCATCACCAAACCATTAGAGGCACAACGCAAACTTGAGGCGCTCAGCGTGAAACCTTGGCATTGGCTAGGCGTGCCTAACAATTGCGTATCGTATGTGGAGGATATCTTGCGGGCTGGAGGGGCTAACGACGCATCGTTTATAAACTGCCCAGCCAACTGGCGATGAAGTTATTCAGTCTGCTGCTCGGCATCATGGTGAGCTGTTTTGTTTCTCTGTTCCTCGTGGGCGGAATTGTTGCTCTGCTCGGTATAGGTGATCTGTCTTTGCATCCTGATCGGATCATGGCCCTGATCGTTGTTGTGGCATTGATTCTGGCCTGGATGTTCAGTGTGCCTTTCCTGATGCGTTGTCTGGCAGGACTGGGTCTGGGTGTCTTTTGCACCTACTTGGTCATCTTGCTTGTCTGGCCGGGAATGAATTACGAAAAAGGCTTGAATTACCTGTTCATTGTCGGCTTGATCGGCGTGGTACTCGGCGGCATTCATTCTTCGCGGCGTGCGCGCATCTGGCGCAAACCTTGAACATCTCTATCTCTGTGACCCACCACTCATTCGCAGATTTGCCGCGCTCCTTATCAACTACCATAATCGCAGCGAATCGTCCGGGGGAGACGGCCGTTGCCGAGTTCATCAATCAAGGGCTCTTCAGTCCTGCTGGTCCAGCTTTCTGACAGTCATTTGTTCGCTGACGCGGACGGCACGCTGCTGGGCATGAAAACCCGCGAGGGGTTGCACAAGGTCATTGAGCGGGTGCAGGCCGAGCAACCGGCTATTGATCTGCTGTTGATGACCGGCGATTTGTCTCAGGACGGCTCACTGCAGTCGTATCAGGCGTTCCGGCAGATGAGCGAGGTGCTCGGGGCACCGGTGCGCTGGCTGCCCGGTAACCATGACCACTGGCCACAGATGAGCGAAGCCGCGCAGGGCTGTGACGTATTACAGCCGGTGACCGATGTCGGCCGCTGGCGGGTCACCATGCTCAACTCCGAGGTCGAGGGGGCGGTGTTCGGCTATCTTGCAGACGAACAACTCCAGTTGCTGGAGCAGTCCTTGCGTGAGGCGCCTGAACGCCATCACCTGGTTTGTCTGCATCATCATCCGGTCGCCATTGGCTGTGAATGGATGAAGCCGATCGGCCTGCATAACGCTGATGCGTTGTTCGCCGTGCTGGAGCGTTATCCCCAGGTCCGGGCGGTGCTCTGGGGGCATGTGCATCAGGAATTTGATCAAGTGCGTCAAGGCATTCGCCTGCTGGCCACGCCGTCAACCTGCATTCAGTTCGCACCGGGCAGCGCAGACTTTGCCCTTGATACCGCCGCGCCAGGCTATCGCTGGTTACGCCTGCATGACGACGGGCGGCTTGAAACCGGTGTTTCGCGGCTGGTCGGCGTACATTTCGAGGTCGATCTGTCCGGAACCGGCTATTGAAACATATGCCGGTGCAGCTCCCGGGCCTTAGTCCTGTAAACTGTGCGGCTTTATCATGACGCGCAAACCGGAGCCAAGGCATGACCGGCCATACCCCCGCACTCTTGTATATCCATGGCCTGAACAGCTCGGCCCTGTCGAAGAAGGCCACCTGGCTGGCGGCGCTGATGCATTCGCTGGGGCTGCAAGAGCGCTTGCGCGTGCCTGAACTGCACCATCATCCTCGCCAGGCGCTGGCCCAGCTTGAACAGGCCATTGAGGCGTTGGGCCGGCCATTACTGGTCGGCAGCTCGCTTGGCGGCTACTATGCGACCCATCTTGCGCAGCGTCACGGGCTCAAAGCGGTGCTGATCAACCCGGCGGTCAACCCGCACCAGTTGTTCGATGGCTATCTGGGCACTCAGCAGAACCTTTATACCGGACAGCGCTGGGAACTGACCCTGGATCATATTCAGGCGTTGGCCGAGCTGGAGGTGCCTGCGCCAAATCAGCCGCAGGACATCCAGGTCTGGCTGCAGACCGGTGACCAGACCCTGGATTACCGCCGCGCCGCTGCGTTTTATGCTCAGTGCAAGCTGGATATTCGCGAAGGCGGGGACCACAGCTATCAAGGCTTCGAGGCGCGCATGCCCGAGTTGCTGGCGATAGCCGGTTTTGCTCCGACGCCGCTGTAATCCGCCCGCCTGTCACCCCAGTGAAAGGCGCGCATGCAAATATGCAACATTTCATGAACCATTGATGACGAGAACCCATGGCCACTCCCAGCGCTAGCTCTTATAACGCCGATGCCATCGAAGTCCTCTCGGGCCTCGACCCGGTTCGCAAACGTCCGGGCATGTACACCGACACCTCGCGGCCCAACCACCTGGCCCAGGAGGTCATCGACAACAGTGTCGACGAAGCCCTGGCCGGTCACGCCCGTTCGGTGCAAGTGATTCTGCACGCTGACAACTCGCTTGAAGTCAGCGACGACGGTCGCGGCATGCCGGTGGATATCCACCCCGAAGAGGGGGTGTCAGGTGTCGAGCTGATCCTCACCAAGCTGCATGCCGGCGGCAAGTTCTCCAACAAGAACTACCAGTTCTCCGGCGGTTTGCACGGGGTGGGCATCTCGGTGGTCAACGCGCTGTCGACCCAGGTGCGGGTCAAGGTCAAGCGTGACGGCAACGAATACCAGATGAGCTTCGCCGACGGCTTCAAAGCCTCGGAGCTGGAAGTGGTCGGCACCGTGGGCAAGCGCAATACCGGCACCAGCGTGTATTTCAGCCCGGACCCGAAGTATTTCGACAGCCCGAAGTTTTCCGTCAGCCGTCTCAAGCATGTGCTCAAGGCCAAGGCTGTATTGTGCCCTGGCCTGTTGGTGAGTTTCGAAGACAAGTCCAACGGCGAGAAGGTCGAGTGGCACTACGAAGATGGCCTGCGCTCCTACCTGCAGGACTCGGTCAACGACTTCCTGCGTCTGCCGGAAGAACCCTTCTGCGGCAGTTTTGCCGGTAACAAGGAGGCGGTGGACTGGGCGCTGTTATGGCTGCCTGAAGGCGGCGACAGCCTCCAGGAAAGCTACGTCAACCTGATTCCGACCGCGCAGGGCGGCACCCACGTCAACGGCTTGCGTCAGGGCTTGCTCGATGCCATGCGCGAGTTCTGTGAATTCCGCAGCCTGCTGCCGCGTGGTGTGAAACTGGCTCCGGAAGACGTCTGGGAGCGGATTGCCTTTGTGCTTTCGACCAAGATGCAGGAGCCGCAATTCTCCGGGCAAACCAAAGAACGTCTGTCATCCCGTGAGGCCGCAGCCTTTGTTTCCGGGGTGGTCAAGGATGCGTTCAGCCTGTGGCTGAACACCCACTCGGACCTTGGCATGCAACTGGCGGAGCTGGCGATCAGCAATGCCGGTCGGCGCCTGAAAGCCAGCAAGAAGGTCGAGCGCAAACGCATTACCCAGGGGCCGGCGCTGCCCGGTAAGCTGGCTGATTGCGCAGGCCAGGACCCGGCCCGTTCCGAACTGTTCCTGGTCGAGGGTGATTCGGCCGGTGGTTCGGCCAA
This sequence comes from Pseudomonas sp. 21LCFQ010, assembly GCF_024129905.1. Lineage (NCBI taxonomy): Bacteria > Pseudomonadati > Pseudomonadota > Gammaproteobacteria > Pseudomonadales > Pseudomonadaceae > Pseudomonas > Pseudomonas sp. 21LCFQ010. Next base: position 127,983 of record NZ_JAMYDZ010000007.1, read on the forward strand.
GCAGGCGCGAGACAAGGAGTTCCAGGCGATCCTGCCGTTGCGCGGCAAGATCCTCAATACCTGGGAAGTCGATGGTGGTGAAGTCCTGGCCAGCCAGGAAGTGCACAACATTGCCGTGGCGATCGGAGTGGATCCGGGTTCGACGGATATCAGTCAGTTGCGTTATGGCAAGATCTGCATCCTGGCCGACGCCGACTCCGATGGCCTGCACATCGCAACCTTGTTGTGTGCGCTGTTCGTCCAGCATTTCCGCCCGCTGGTGGATGCCGGTAACGTCTATGTGGCGATGCCGCCGCTGTACCGCATCGACCTGGGCAAGGAAATCTTCTATGCCCTGGATGAAGCCGAGCGCGACGGGATTCTCGACCGTCTGGTGGCCGAGAAAAAACGCGGCAAGCCACAGGTCACCCGATTTAAGGGCCTGGGTGAGATGAACCCGCCGCAGCTGCGTGAAACCACCATGGACCCGAACACCCGGCGGCTGGTACAGCTGACCCTGGACGACTTCGATACGACCCGGGAAATCATGGACATGTTGCTGGCCAAGAAGCGCGCCGCAGACCGTAAGTCCTGGCTCGAAACCAAGGGCAACCTGGCCGAGGTCATGATTTGAGAGCGGCCTGGTTCGCCCTTCTGGCCTTGCTGGCGGCACCTGCTTTCGCGGTGCCGCTTGAGCAGCTCAAGCTGGTCTCGGAACATCCGATCGACGGCATGACCGGCGGTAACCTGTCGGGTCTGGCGCTGTGTAACGGTGAGTTGTGGGCGGTGTCGGACCGCGATGACCGGGTGCTGTATCGCCTGGACCGCTCGCAACCCGTCTGGCAGGCCGAGGCCGAAATCATCGAGGTGCCCGCAGCGCACAGCGACCTGCCGGCCAGCCTGCGCTCAATGGCCAGCCTGTCGTCGGTGGTGCGGGGTGGTGCAATGGATTATGAAGGTATCAGTTGCGACGCGGCAGGCAACCGCTATGTGGTCAGCGAGGCCCATGGCGCAGTGCTCAAAGTCACCGCGCAAGGTGCGGCCAACTGGCTGCCACTGCCAGCAGATGTGATCCGTCAGGCCCGGGAAAAGGGCATGTTGCAGCGCTTCAATGCGCTGTATGAAGGCATTGCCGTGAGCTCCGACGGGCAACAGCTCTGGCTGGCCGCCGAGCGCGAACAGCGCGGGCTGTTGCGAGTGGATCAGCAAGACGGGCAATGGCGGTGCACCGGCAGTTGCGTGCTGTATGCCGAAGTGGATCAGGCCGCGCCGAAGGGCAGTGCTTTTCCGGACTTTTCCGACCTGGCGCTGTACAACGGCAAGCTGTTCACCCTTGAGCGCTCGGTGTACCGGGTCTGCCGGCGCAGCCTGCAAGACGGCGAGCTTGAACGTTGCTGGTCATTCGGTGCCGAGGCGAAAAAGCCGCACCGGCGCTATGAGCAACCCTATGGTCTGACCGAGGCGCTGGTGGTTGATGAGAGCGGCGCCTGGATCGGCACCGATAACAACTTTGGTGCACGTGCCGATGGCGAAAAGCGGCCGGTGGTATGGCGCTTCGCCGCCCCGACCGGTGGCTGGAGCGCGCCATGAGCCAGTCACCCCCAGGCCGGCGGGCCGGCAAGGTCCTGATGATGCTTGCCTGGATAGCAGGCCTGTTCCTGGCCACCCGTTTTTTTGGTGAGTGGGAAGACCGGCAGCATAATCCCAACAGCGAAATGCTTTCTGAGCAGGGCGATGGCTATGTCGAGGTGCGTCTGGCAGGTAACCGTCAGGGGCATTTTGTCGGGACAGCGCAGCTCAACGGTCGCCCGGTCGCATTCATGATCGACACCGGCGCCACCGATGTGGCGATACCGGCCGAGGTGGCCGACGAACTGGGCCTGGAGCGCGGTGTACCGGTCACGGTCAATACCGCCAACGGCCGGGTCCAGGGGTTTCGGACCCGCGTCGAGCGTCTGCAACTGGGCCAGATCGTCCTGCACGATGTTCGTGCCCTGGTGACGCCAAGCCTTGAAGGCAGAGAAATCCTGCTCGGTATGAGCGCCATGAAACAACTTGAATTTACCCAGCGCAGCGGCACCTTGCTGCTGCGCCAGACGACCCAATGATGAGGCCCGCATGAGCGACTCCCTTGACCTCAGTCTCGATGGCGTAGAACGCCGGTCCCTGGCTGACTTCACCGAACAGGCCTACCTCAACTATTCCATGTACGTGATCATGGACCGTGCCCTGCCGCATATCGGTGATGGTCTCAAGCCGGTACAGCGGCGCATTGTCTATGCGATGAGCGAACTGGGCCTGGGCGCCGACGCCAAGCACAAGAAATCGGCGCGTACGGTCGGCGACGTGCTCGGCAAGTTCCATCCGCATGGTGACTCGGCCTGTTACGAGGCCATGGTGTTGATGGCTCAGCCGTTCAGCTACCGCTATACGCTGGTCGATGGCCAGGGTAACTGGGGCGCACCGGACGATCCGAAGTCGTTTGCGGCCATGCGTTATACCGAAGCCCGGCTGTCGCGGTATTCCGAAGTGTTGCTCAGCGAGCTGGGCCAGGGGACCGCTGACTGGGTGCCGAACTTCGATGGCACCCTTGAAGAACCCGCGGTGTTGCCGGCCCGTTTGCCGAATATCCTGCTCAATGGCACCACGGGTATTGCCGTGGGCATGGCGACTGACGTGCCGCCGCACAACCTGCGTGAGGTCGCCAGTGCATGCGTGCATTTGCTCGACGATCCCAAAGCCACGGTCGAGCAGCTTTGCGAACACATTCCGGGCCCGGACTACCCGACCGAGGCGGAAATTGTCACGCCACGGGCTGACCTGCTGAAGATTTACGAAACCGGCAAGGGCTCGGTGCGCATGCGCGCGGTGTACCGGGTCGAGGATGGCGACATTGTGGTCACGGCGCTGCCGCACCAGGTGTCGGGTGCCAAGGTGCTGGAGCAGATCGCTGCACAGATGCAGGCCAAGAAGCTGCCCATGGTGGCCGACCTGCGCGATGAGTCGGACCATGAAAACCCGTGCCGGATCGTGATCATTCCGCGCTCCAACCGGGTCGACGCCGCCGAACTGATGCAGCATCTGTTCGCCACCACCGATCTTGAGTCCAGCTACCGGGTCAACGTCAATATCATTGGCCTGGACGGTAAGCCGCAGCTCAAGAACCTCAAGGTGTTGCTTAATGAGTGGCTGATGTTTCGCATCGCCACCGTGCGCCGCCGCCTGCAGTACCGTCTGGACAAGGTCGAGCATCGCCTGCACCTGTTGGACGGTTTGCTGACGGCGTATCTGAACCTCGATGAGGTCATTCACATCATCCGCACCTCGGATCAGCCCAAGGCTGACCTGATTGCCCGTTTCGACCTGTCGGAAATCCAGGCCGACTACATTCTCGACACGCGCTTGCGGCAATTGGCGCGGCTCGAAGAAATGAAGCTGCGCGGCGAGCAGGATGCATTGCTCAAAGAGCAGGCCAAGCTTAAGGCATTGCTGGGCAGCGACACCAAACTGCGCAAACTGGTGCGTGCTGAGCTGATTGCCGATGCCGAAACCTATGGTGACGACCGCCGTTCGCCGATTGTCGAGCGTGCCGAAGCCAAGGCGCTGTCGGAAAACGAGCTGATGCCTACCGAGCCGGTCACTGTGGTGCTGTCGGAAAAGGGCTGGGTACGTTGCGCCAAGGGCCACGACATCGACGCGACCGGGCTCTCTTATAAAGCCGGCGATGGTTTCAAAACCGCAGCGATAGGGCGCTCCAATCAGTTTGCGGTGTTCATTGATTCCACCGGCCGCAGTTATTCGGTGGCCGCGCATACCTTGCCATCGGCCAGGGGCCAGGGCGAACCGTTGACCGGCAAGCTGCAGCCGCCACCCGGTGCGACCTTCGATTGCGTGCTGTTGCCCGATGACGATGCGCTGTATGTGATCGCGTCCGACGCCGGTTACGGATTTGTGGTCAAGGGTGAAGACCTGCAGGCCAAGAACAAGGCCGGCAAGGCGCTGTTGACCCTGCCGGCCGGCTCGAAGGTGATTGCTCCGCGTCCGGTGCTCGACCGCGAAAATCACTGGCTGGCGGCAGTGACTACCGAGGGTCGCCTGCTGGTGTTTCGCATCAACGATCTGCCGCAGTTGGGTAAGGGCAAGGGCAACAAGATCATCGGTGTGCCGGGTGACCGGGTGGCCAGCCGTGAAGAATATGTCACCGATCTGGCCGTCGTGCCGTCAGGCGCAACGCTGGTGCTGCAAGCCGGCAAGCGTACACTGTCGCTCAAGGCCGATGATCTGGAACACTACAAGGGCGAGCGTGGACGGCGCGGTAATAAACTGCCACGCGGTTTCCAGCGGGTAGACGCCTTATTGGTGGAAAACGGCTGAGAATGATCGTTTGCGGTCAGCGATCTTCGTTCTGCCATGAAGATCGCCGCATAATCGCTGGAGTCACAGCGAATATTCACGGATGATATGGGGTCTTCAGGAGCAGGCGTGGCTCAATGCCTGCATGACCCTGATGCGTATTCAATTTTTGACCTGCCGAACGCAGGTTGGACGGGACGATGAATCTTCTACGCCTTCCCATGATTTTGTTGGTGACGGGTGTGCTCGGCCTTGCCGGGTGCAGCGTGCATCAACCGGCTGCGCTCTACCAGCTCGACAGCGGTGAGCCAGGCCAGCCCAAGCAGGCCGCTGGGCTGGCAGTATTGCTGGGGCCGGTTTCGATTGCCGACTACCTGCAACGCGAAACCCTGCTGCAACGTCAGCCTGATGGCACGCTGACCGCGGCCGCCGATGGACGCTGGGCCGGTAACCTGTCTTCGGATATCGATCAACTGCTGCTGCGCCAGATTTCCTGGAAGCTCGACAGTCAGCGGGTGGTGTTGTCGCCCACGGTTGCCAACTTCACGCCGGACGTACAGGTGCTGTTGTCCATCACCCGTCTGGACTCCGGTAGCAAGCAGCCGGCGATTCTCGATGCGCAGTGGCGCCTGCTCGACCGCAAGGGCAATGTCCGCGACAGCCGCCTGGTGCACCTCGAAGAGGTCCACACAGGGACAACGGCTTCGCAGGTCAAGGCGCAGGGCATTCTGCTGCAGCGTCTGGCCGATCAGGTCAGCACCGCCATCAAGCCGATTTCCTGGGCGCCGGTTGAGGAACCCAAGAAAACTGCGCCGGTGGTGCGTGCCAAGCCGCAGCCTGAAAAGCCCAAGATTCCAATGGCATCGCCCATTCGAACTGATCTTGAGGTGTTCCGTTTCTAAAGACACGCATAAAAAAACCGCGCCTGGCGCGGTTTTTTTATCTCTGCAATCAGACCTTAATCAGACCTTGTGCGCGTCGTGCATGCGCGCCAGTTGGCGTTCGAGCATCGACGGGTAGGGCTCCATCAGCCGTTCGACACAGCAGGCGCCTTCGGGGCTGGCGATCGGCCGGATGCGTGCGCGCTGGCGCAGCAGTTCGTCATCGTTTACCGAGCGCTCGACCAGCAGCAGGTTGCGGCTGTGTTGCGACAGGGCCAGAGCGTCTTGCGCCTTGTCGGTCAGCAGCAGGTCGATCTGGCTCAGGCCAGCCACCCCGTCACTCAGGGTCAGGCCCAGTTGCAGTTGCAGGGTGATGCCGCTGTCGGCGACTTCGATCTGCAGGGCATGGCTCAGGGCGCGCAGCAGCTCGCCACAGCAGATTGCATTGGTGAGGTAATCCTCGCCGCTGGTCTGGGTGTGGAACAGCATGAGCGTGCTGCCGTCGTTCAAGGTGTGCAGCTCGCCGTCATACAGTGACGTGGCCTGGTCCAGGCAGTCGCGATAGCGCTGCAGCAGGTCGGTCAGCCGTGCTTTGGGCAGGCGGCGAAGTTGGTCCTGGCCGCCCAGTTGCACGGCAAGAATTGCGCTGTACTGCGGCTCGCTGGGCGCTGCGGCAGGTACTGGCAGGGACGCGACCGGGCGGGCGACGGGAGTGGAGTTGTCGCGCAGGTCGGCGAACGGGTCTTCTTCGTCTTCGAGGTCTTCCTCGGCCACCACACGTCGCGGCGCAGCAGCGACTGGCAGGCGCGGCCGGGCCGGTTCGGCAACCTGGCTGCGCGGCTCGGGCTCGTCGTGCTCTTCGAGATCTTCGTCGAACAGTTCGGGCTCAGGGATCGGCTCAGGCTCTGGTATCGGTGGGGCGAACGAGGTGCGTAGCTGGCGGGCCAGATCGCCCACCTCATCCTGGCGCTCGGTGCCTGGGGTGTAGGGGTCGATATCCCTTAGCCACAGGCGCAGTTGCAGCAGCGGGGTCGAGATATGCCGACCCAGGCGCAGGCTCAGGGCCAGCGCCAACGCAAGCAGGATGCCGGCCAGGATGCCCATGCTCTGCAGGCTGATGGTCATCGGCTGCTGGAACTGCGACATGTCCAGGCTGATCCGCAGATGCCCGGCCATGACGTCCTGGAAGGTGATCTTGATCTCGTACAGCCCCTGGGTTTCACCCAGCAGGCTGTTTTTCGGGCGTTGCCCGGCTTCGGCGAGGATGCGGTTGTCGACGCTGTAGATCGCCGCGTGGGCCACCAGCGGGTTTTTCACCAGATTGCCGAGCAGCACGTTGAGGCTGAGGATGTCGTTGGACACCAGCAGTTCGGTCGCCGAGCTGGCTGTCTGGATGGTCAGCGACTGCCCCAGCGCGTCTGCCTGCTCGTGCATGGCCTGTTTGAACTGCAAGCCCATCACGCCGGCATAGATCACCAGTGCCAGAGCCACGAGAATCACGTTGTGGCTGGCAATACGCAGGGCGATCGGTACGCGGCGATGACGCAGGGCACGGAAGATCAACAGGAAGAAGTTATCGGTCTTGATAGGCGTGGGCCGGTTCACTGAGCGCGGCTCTTTCGATAATGAAGTTGCCGCGCAGTATAGCGAGCGGCCCAGACGTGGCAAAGCGCTGGCTGTGCCCGATGGTCACTGAAAGCGGGTAGAATGCGGTTTTTTTCCACCTGCGGGGGTGCGCCTTGCGCGAAATCGTCCTGATCAACATTACTGGTGAAGACCGTCCCGGTCTCACTGCGGCCATTACCGGCGTCCTCGCCCAGGGTGGCGTGAACATTCTCGATATTGGTCAGGCTGTGATCCATGACACTCTGTCGTTTGGCATTCTGGTCGAAATCCCGGGCACCGACGAAGGCTCATCGGTCCTCAAGGACGTGTTGTTCACCGCCTACAAGCTCGACCAGCAGGTGCGCTTCACTGCCGTGTCGGAACAGGACTACCAGCGTTGGGTTGAAGGCCAGGGCAAGGCGCGGCACATCGTGACCCTGCTGACCCGCAAGGTCACGGCCGAGCAGTTGCAGTGTGTCAGCTCGATTACCGCCCGCTACGGGCTCAATATTGACCATATCGACCGTTTGTCCGGGCGTATGCCGCTCGACACCCCGGCGGATCAGGGCAAGGGTTGCATCGAGTTTTCGGTGCGCGGCGAACCGGCGGACCTCAAGGCCATGCAGGCCGAGTTTCTCAGTGTTGCTCAGGCGCTGAATGTCGACATCGCGTTCCAGCAAGACTCGCTGTTCCGGCGTAATCGGCGCCTGGCCGTGTTCGACATGGACTCGACCCTGATCGAAGCCGAAGTCATCGACGAACTGGCCAAAGCCGCCGGCGTGGGTGAGCAGGTTTCGGAAATCACCGAGCGGGCCATGCGCGGCGAACTGGATTTTCGCGCCAGTTTCAAAGAGCGTCTGGCGCTGCTCAAAGGCCTGGATGTCAGCGTGCTCGACGAAATCGGCGCTTCGCTGCGTCTGACCGAGGGTGCCGAAACGCTGTTCGCGGAACTCAAACGGCTGGGCTACAAAACCGCGATTCTGTCGGGCGGCTTTACCTACTTTGCCCGTCAATTGCAGGAAAAGCTTGGCATCGACTATGTATTTGCCAACGAACTGCAAGTTGAGGATGGCCGGGTCACCGGTGTGGCCGTCGAGCCTGTCGTCGATGCGCAGCGCAAGGCTGACCTGCTGCGCGAGCTGGCGCACAAGGAAGGCTTGAGCCTGGAGCAGACCATCGCCGTGGGCGACGGTGCCAACGACCTGCCGATGTTGGCCATTGCCGGTCTGGGCGTGGCATTTCGTGCCAAACCGCTGGTCAAACAATCGGCCAAACAGGCCATCTCGACCCTGGGGCTGGATGGGGTTCTCTACCTGCTGGGCTTGCGCGACCGCGAAGGGCGTAACTGAGGCGGGCTTGAGGTCAAGGGCTTTGGCGGCGAAGGTGGCTGAGCGATCTTCGCTGCTGAAGCAGCGCCTACAGGCTGCCCCACAACGATTCGAACTCTTCCCCGATCTTTTTCTCGGGCGCCGCTGATTTCGGCGCCTCGAAGACCTGATATTCAAACTGGTTGTAGCTGGCGCTAGCAATATGCCGGGTTTTAAGCGCTGCGCGCTTTTCTTCGCCATTGATGTTGATCAGTACTTTGCTGTCTTCCTTGAATGGCAGACGTGGCGCCAGCATCAAGGGTGGTTTGCTCATGGCGCGCACCTCCGGCAGCATCAGGCTGCGCAGGTACTGGCTGTTCTGCTCTTCACGGATCAATTGCATGCCGCATGGCTGGGCAAATGGAGCGATCAGTTCAATCCCCATCTGGGTACCGCCGCTGCGTACCTGGCGTACCCAGCGCACGATGGCGATACTCCAGTTTTGCGCGCTTTCGTCCTGAATGCCGACCAGCTCACCGGCTTGCAGTTGAGTTGGCACTTCTTTGTGCCAGGCCAGGCAATAACCCCCCGGGCTGTGATTGACGATGCTTAGCTCGAACATCGGAAAGTCGTGTTGCGCGTTGCCGGGGTCATGGTCGGCGTCGACCTGCGGGTATTCGATTTCCTCGAACGGCAGCAAAGTCGACGAGGTGCCGCCACGGTGGGCATCAAACGCCTGCGACCATGGGTCGTCACTGTTCTCATTGGCGACCTTGAGGGTGAAGTCGGCGGCCTGGATCACGGCGGGCAACTGCAGCAGTTCGCTGAACGACTTCTTGCCGGCCAGGTAGTAATGCAGGGCGCTCATGCCGATGCAGATCTTCAGCGTGCCGTGCCCGGCCATGCGCTGGAAGGTGCGCTCGGCGACATCACCCCAGGCGGCTGCCAGATGCTGGATCAGGTCTGTGCTGACGCCCGGCGGTACGCTCAGGCCGGATTGCGAGCGTTGTTCGGCGGGCAGCTCCAAATACTGCTCCAGGGTCACGGCCAGGGCCAGCGGGTTGATACCCAGCAGGCGCGGCAACAGCTGCTCATCGAACAGGGTGCGATACAGCGGCGGCTTGTCGGCGGCTGGATCCAGGGCGAACAACGTGCCTGGTTCGTTGGCTGCCTGCAGTTTGACCATGCTGCTCCAGGCCTCAAGCACTTCGCCCAGCTTGCCAATATTGAGCTGGCGCATCTGGTTGCAGCGTGAGCTGCCCATCATCAGCGAGATGATGTAGGTCTGCTCAATGCTCAACTTGCGAACATGGACGGCCTGTGGCTCGTTGACCGGCATCTGGTGCAACTGATACTGGCGGGCGATCTGATAGATCTGGTGCAGCTCAAGCCACAGCCCGTCCTGCACCGGGCAATACAGCTGGCTGGCGCGAATCAGCGGGCCGCTCAGGCAATGTGCAGCACGTTGCAGCGCGGTGGTCAGCAGCGTGCTGTTTTCGCGCGTGTAGCGCGGCGCGATGCTGTTGATAATCAGCTTGTAGCCGGTGGCCAGGTGGTTCTGCAGCGCCTGGCACAGGTTGGCGACCTTGCGCGGGCGCTCGTCCAGAACGATGGCCTGGTTGAGGAAGTGGCGCTCCAGGTGCTTGCAGACGAAATAGACCTCCGGACGCAGCTCTTCGAGCAGCAGCAGGCGGTTATCGCTGGAGGTCAGCAACTGGTTGAGTTCGCTCAAGCCCTGATACAGCTGGCGGGCCATTTCGCCCAGGTTTGCCTTGGGCAGGGTCGAGATCCAGCGTTTCAGGTCGCGGGGGTTGGCTTCACAGAATGTCAGGCTCGACTGAGTCGGCGCAGAAACGCGCAACAGCAGCGGAAAGCTCATATTACTCATGTGACAGGCAACTCCCTCGTGTTGATGGCCTGAACGGTGGCGTCAGATTGATAAGGTGCCAATGCGTCGAGGGGGAGAGCGCTGGGCAATATCAATAGACTGCGAAGTGTCCTACAACACCGATGGGTCGACTTTAACAGCATCGGCCTGCGCCCGCAGCTTAATCTGGCACAGGGCCATGACCTTATGATTAATCCCGCCGCAATAGGTTGCATGGACACCGCTGTCGGCCAGGCACGATCCTGGCCGGCAGCCACGATCACGCCTGGTCGGCGCGACCCAGAGCCTGGCCCATGCGTACCGCTGAGCCGGCCGTCAGGGTTTCGGCCCATTTCACCTGCTCAGGGCCGAACAGTACGATGGCTGTGGAGCCCAGCTTGAAACGGCCCATTTCGGCGCCTTTTTCCAGCTGGATTGGCGCCCGTGCCGCTTCGTCGTAGCGCACGCTCTTGAGCTGGCGCTTGGGTGGCGTGACCAAGCCTGCCCAGACAGTTTCTACCGACGCTACGATCATCGCGCCGACCAGCACTACTGCCATCGGGCCGCGTTCGGTATCGAATACGCAGACTACCCGCTCGTTACGGGCGAACAGCTCAGGTACGTTTTCGGCGGTGGTCTGGTTGACCGAGAAAATGCGCCCTGGCACATAGACCATCTCGCGCAGGGTGCCGGCCAGTGGCATATGAACGCGATGGTAATCCTTGGGCGACAGATAGACGGTGGCGAACTGACCGCCCATGAACGGCGCAGACAGCAGCGGATCGCCGCCAAGCAGCTCCAGCACGCTGAAACTGTGGCCCTTGGCCTGGAAAATCCGGCCTTGTTCGATCGGACCCAACTGGCTGATGGCGCCGTCGGCCGGGCACAGGATTGCCCCGGGGGTGTCGTCCAGAGGGCGAGCATCGGGTTTCAGTGCGCGTGTGAAAAACGCGTTGAAGTTTTCATAGGCCGTCAGGTCTTCGACCTGGGCCTGAGACATGTCTACCTGATAGCGGCGGGCGAACCAGGCGGTGAATGCGTTCTTGAACCAGCTCACCTTGCATTCGGCCACACAGCCAGCCAGGCGTGACAGCAGGTGGTGGGGCAGCAGGTACTGGCTCAGGATAAACAGACGCTCTTTCATTGATATTCCTAACAGCTTGATGGGGCCTGCGCGGGGCAGGCCGTAGGTTCATTGCTCCACAGGCGTGTCGGGGTGGTTGCCCCATTCGCTCCAGGAGCCGGCATAGGCCTTGACTCGCGGGTAGCCCAGTGCTTTGGCGGCCAGATAGGTAAAGCCTGAGCGGCGATGGCTCTGGCAGTGGGTGATGATTTCCTTGTCCGGGGTGATACCCAGTGCTTCCAGGGTCTGGCGCAGATCGGTACGAATGCGCAGCTGACGCTCTTTGTCCATGCCAGCGGTCCACTCGAAGTTGATCGCGCCGGGAATGTGTCCGCCTTTGGCCGCCAGCACTTTGCTGCCGGTAAATTCCTCGGGCCCGCGGGCATCCCAGATCGCAAGATCGGCAGCACCCAGGCGGCTCTGCAGGTATTCGCGGGTGGCGGTGGGCGCGCTTTGCAGGCTCAGGCTCACTGCGCTGTGGCGGGTGGGCGATGCTTCACTGGACAGCGGTAGCCCGGCGGCCTCCCAGGCCAGCAGTCCGCCATTGAGGTAGTGGTAGCGGGAGTGGCCGATGACGTCCAGCAGCCAGATAAACCGCCCGGCCCAGCCACCGCCTTCATCGTCGTAGACCACGTATACCGCATCGCTGCGGTGCCCCAGTTCGCCGAACAGGCGCTCCAGATCGCTCAGCGCAGGCGCAAGGCCCGGAGCGGGAGGCTGGCCCAGCTGGGTGCGCTTGGGCTCGATGAAGCAGGCGCCGGGAATGTGTCCTGCGTCATAGCGGGCCTGATTGGTCAGATCGACAAGGATCAGCTCCGGCGCCTCCAGGCGAGGCTGCAGGTCACTGGCTTCAATAACCAGTGGCAAGTCGTTAAACACGGACATTTCCAGCCTCCCTTCATGAGCAAAGGCGTGGATTGTAGCCCAGAGCCGGAAAGGCCTGCACGCCGATAAGACAGTCTGAACCTGTCAGCCCCGCCAGCGATCACACAGGTTTCGCCCGGCCGGTGCTTTTGAGCTGGGTAAAGTTGACCAGGGCACGTTCCACACACTGCGCCGTCTTGGCGAATGCCTGTACGGTGATCTCCGACATCGGGCTGCCACCTTGGTCGGCAATCGCCAGGATCAGCACTTTGCCGTTGCAGCTCAGCGAGCGGATCAGTAAGTGCTGGCCCTTGAACAGGGTCTTGAAGGCCGGCGGCAGCAAGGCTGCGAACTGTGCGTGGTTGGCCGGTGTAAGACGCAGTTGGGTCGGCTGGGCCAGCAGTCGTTCCAGTACCTTGCTGTCTTTGATCTGAAACTGTAATGCGGCATTTTCCGCACCCAGGCCGGCCAGTTGATGCACGCGCAGCAGGCCAGTGTTCTTGTCCGGCATCAGCAGCATGACCCGCTGCATGCCGCTCGCCACCAGCGCATCGCGGGCGGTGCTGATCAGGTGCATGGCGTTGTTGAACGGGGAGGGCTCGACCAGCATGTCGGCGCACAGTTTGCGCCAGCGTTGCAGGTCATCGGCAGAAGGTGCGGCAGCGGGTTCATGGCCATTGCTGATGCGCCGAAAATCCCACGGCCACAGCAGCGCCTGGGCGGGATGCCAAAGATCGTCCGCCGCATGCTGGCGAGCGCTGCTGGCAGCGTTCTGGTGTACCTGTTGCTGGGTCTGGTCCATTGACTGTTGCAGGTACAGACTGCTCAGCAGTTCCCAGCGCAGGCAGTGCGGGCTGTTCCAGGCCTGCTGTGCGGCCAGCGCCAGGCCATTACCCATCAATACCGTATTGGCTGGCTGGTTGAACCAGCGTTGCAGATCGGCGTTGGCATCCATGTCGCGCTGCTGTTGCAGCGGGTCGTGATTTTCCCTGGCGATACGCAGCGCCTTGACCCATTCGCGGCGCTCTTTGATCAGTACGGTATAGCCACGCGTGACCCAGACCGGCAGGCGCCAGACCGTGGCCAGTGCCTGGCACAAGTCCAGCAGCTTGACGCCGAACAATTCAAGCTCGACCGTGCGGCTTGATTCGCCTTTATGAATGACCCGCAGTTCCCATTCTTCCAGCAGCTTGGGGTGGGCCAGCGCCAGTGGCCAGAGCGGTGCGAGGAACAGCAGGCTGCCCAGATGAATATCCTGCCAGAGCCGCGCCAGACGGCTGGCGAACAGGCCATTGGCCTGTTGGGTGGCATGCTGGCTGATCAGAATCAGTTGACGGTAAGCCTGGGGGACTTCCTGCGCCTGTTTGGCCGGCAGGCGATTAAGCAGCACTTCGGTGCGGGCCAGGCCCAGGCGATTGAGCGCCACTTCAAGACTCTCGGCCGGCTCTGTGATGCCATGGCTGTGCTGGTTGGCCTCGCGCAGCACGCTCAGCACCAGCGCCGGGCTGTCTTGCATCATGTCGGCAATATCACGCAACGAACGACGGCTGTCGTTCAGTGCGGCGCGCACACGGGCGTGATTGGCCTGTGCAACGGGCAGGGCAAGATCATCCAGTTGTTTGACCCAGGCTTCAAGTGTCTTGGGGCGTGGGAGGTGCGATGTGCTGGCTATCGGCATACGGAAGGCCTGTGCGGCTGAGATCGTTCAGCAGTGGATACGCTTTTTCATATATGGATGCGTCATGTATTGTTACACCCTGTTTCGATAGCAAAACAGGTTTTTCACGGCAACAGCCTATAGTCTGGCTCAGGCGGGCCGATAAGCAGAACAACAGTTTCATGAATCACCGCACATCTCCCTGAACCCGACTCAACAAGTATTTGTACCTATGGCCAAAATCATCGGCATCATTGTCGTTTTCGCGAGCGTTCTCGGCGGATACATGCTATCCCACGGTCAATTGGCAGCGCTGTTCCAGCCATTTGAAATCGTCATCATTGGTGGTGCAGCGCTGGGCGCCTTTCTGCAGGCCAACCCTGGCCATATGACCATGCATGTGTTCAAAAAGTCGCTGAAGATGTTCAGCACTCGCTTCACGCATGCCTATTACCTCGAAGTGCTGGGTCTGGTGTACGAGATTCTCAACAAGAGCCGCCGCGAAGGCATGATGGCCATCGAAGGGGACATCGAAGAGCCGGCTTCCAGTCCGATCTTCGCCAAGTACCCTGGCGTACTCAAGGATGAGCGCATGACCGCCTACATCTGCGATTACCTGCGCATCATGTCGTCCGGCAACATGGCTCCTCACGAGCTTGAAGGCCTGTTCGACATGGAACTGTTGAGCATGAAGGAAGAGCTTGAACATCCTTCCCACGCCGTGACCGGCATTGCCGACGGTATGCCCGGTTTCGGTATCGTGGCCGCGGTACTGGGTATCGTGATCACCATGGCCATGCTGGGAACCGGTGACAAGGCCGCCATCGGCCAGCACGTGGCGGCGGCACTGGTCGGTACCTTCTTCGGTATCATCGCGGCGTACGGCTTCTTTGGTCCGCTGGCTTCTTGCCTGGCGCACGATGCCAAGGAAGAAATGAACGTCTACGAGTCGATCAAGGCGGCTCTTGTGGCCTCGGCTTCCGGCATGCCGCCATCACTGGCCGTCGAGTTCGGTCGCAAGGTGCTTTACCCCGCCCACCGCCCCAGCTTCAGCGAGCTGGAACAAGCCGTACGTGGTCGCTAAACCATGGAAAATAATCAGCCAATAATCGTCAAGCGCGTCAAGCGCTTTGGCGGGGGGCACCACGGCGGTGCCTGGAAGATCGCCTTTGCTGACTTTGCGACAGCAATGATGGCGTTCTTTCTGGTGCTCTGGCTGTTGTCGGCTGCGACTCCGGAACAACTGGTGGCCGTGGCCGGTTACTTCAAGGACCCGGTCGGCTTCAGCGACAGTGGCTCGCCCTATGTCATCGACCTGGGCGGCTCGCCGGAAATGTCTCCTAACCAGACCCTCAACCCCGAGGTCAAGAGTACGCCGAGCCCGGACACCGTGCCGATCGAGGCCGAGTCTGCCGAAGCCAAGGCCGAGCAGGTCGAGCAGGAACGCATGGAAATGCTCCTGCTGGAGTTGCAGAACAAGATTGAAGAGAGTCCGGAGCTGCAAAAGTTCAAGGACCAGATCCTGCTGGAGATCACTCAGGACGGTTTGCGTATCCAGATTGTCGATGCCGATAACCGGCCAATGTTCGACTCCGGCAGTGCGCGGCTCAAACCTTACTTCGAAGACATCCTGCTGGCGATGTCTGACACCATCAAGGCTGTGCCGAACAAGATCAGCGTCAGTGGTCATACCGATGCCAAGCCGTTTGCCGGTACCGGTGAGTTCGGCAACTGGGAGCTGTCGGCCAACCGCGCCAACGCTGCCCGTCGTGCGCTGATCGCCGGTGGCTACCCTGAGCAGCAGGTGGCACGAGTGGTGGGGTACGCGTCCTCGGCGCTGTTCGATCGCCAGCATCCGCTGAACCCGGTCAACCGGCGTATCGATATCATCGTGCTGACCCGCAAGGCCCAGCAGCGTATGGATGGTGACCAAGGCAGTGCGCCGCCGGTCAATCCAGCCCCGGCGGCACCGGGTGCTGCGGCGCCTGGAGCCGCTGCGCCTGGCGCGGCGAACGGCAGCCAGGCGCCGGCCGTGCTGCCGCATGAGGTTCGTGAACGGGTCAATATCTTCGATCAGGGGCCGCTCAGGGCACCGGGTAGCAACCCGTAATCTGCCTGGCTGTCAGGCCGCCCCTGTAGCGTGCAGCAGGGGCGGCTGGCAGCTTTGCTGCGCCAGTCTCAGTATTCGTCTTGCGGCAGACTGGCCAGGATCGAGCGGTAGCTGTGCATCCGTTGCGGATGGATGCGGCCTTGTTCCAGCGCATTGAGCAGCGCACAACCCGGCTCGCGGTCATGCTTGCAGTCGCGAAAGCGGCATTTGCCCAGCAGATCATTGAACTCGATAAAGCCGGCCTCGACGTCGTCCCGGCTCACATGCACCAGGCCAAATTCGCGGATACCCGGCGAGTCGATCAGATCACCGCCGCCCGGGAAGTGGAACAGGCGTGCGGTGGTGGTGGTGTGGGTGCCTTGTCCGGAAAACTCCGATAGCGGCCCGACCCGGGTGCCGACTTCCGGCAACAGGCTGTTGACCAGCGATGATTTGCCGACCCCGGACTGGCCGACAAATACACTCACTTTGCCATCCAGTTGCTGTTGCAACTGCTGCATGCCATCGCCCTGATGGGCAGATACTTCGAGCACCGGATAACCCAGGCCGCGATACACCGACAGCAGGTCGTTGAGTACCACGCTGTTGTGTTCGTCGATCAGATCAGCCTTGTTGAGCAGCAGCAACGGGTGGATGCCGGCATGTTCGGCGGCGACCAGGTAGCGATCGATCAGGTTGGCATGCGGCTCGGGCATCGGCGCGAAGACGATGACGATCAGGTCGACGTTGGCCGCGACCGGCTTGAGCAGCCCGCGGCTGTCAGGGCGGCACAGTTCGGTGCTGCGCGGCAGTTGCGCGACAATCACGCCAACGCCCTGATTGCCGGCCCGCCACACCACTTTGTCGCCAGTGACCAGTGCCGGCAGGTTGGCGCGCAGGTAGCAGCGGTAGGTCTGGCCGCGATGCTCGCCGTCCTGGGCCTCGACTTCGACCTGCACACCGAAATGAGCAATCACCTGGCCGAACTCTTCCGGGCCCAGGTCGCCGCCTTCCAGAATCTCCAGCGCCTGGGTCTCACGTTTGGCGGCGCGAGCGGCGCGTTCGCCCTGGATCTTTTCGATGCGCCAGTTCTGGCGGCGGTTGAGTTGGCGTTTGGCCATGGGATTCCCGGTCAATGAGCTCGAACGCGCGATACTAGCATGCCGACGCTGAGCTAAACTGCGCGCCTATGCTGAGGAGCCAATATATGCAAAGCAAGAGCAACCTGATCTGGATCGATCTGGAAATGACCGGCCTGGACCCTGACAACGATGTAATCATCGAAATGGCCACCATCATCACTGACAGCGAGCTCAATACCCTGGCCGAAGGCCCGGTGATTGCGGTGCACCAGAGTGACGAGATTCTGGCCGGCATGGATGAGTGGAACACCCGTCAGCATGGCGGCTCGGGGCTGACTCAGCGGGTCCGTGAGAGCACCATCGACAGCGCCCAGGCCGAGGCCCTGACGCTGGCGTTCATCAAGCAATGGGTGCCGGAGCGCAGCTCGCCGATCTGCGGTAACAGCATCTGCCAGGACCGGCGCTTCCTGTACCGGCACATGCCAACGCTGGAAAACTACTTTCACTACCGCAACCTTGACGTTTCGACCCTCAAGGAGCTGGCGGCCCGCTGGTCGCCAGAGCTGAAGTTCAAGAAGGGCAGCACTCACCTGGCACTGGACGATATCCGCGAATCCATTGCTGAGCTGCGTTTTTACCGCGAAAACTTCATCAAGTAAGCACGCTGCTTCAAGCGCGCAGTCAACAAAGCCCTTTGCACCCTTTCAGTGCGTCGGGCCGCCGGGTAGACTGCGCGGCTTTGTCGCAGGGGGTAACGCCATGTTGTTGATGCTGTATCTGATGGCGATTACCGCCGAGGCCATGACCGGCGCGTTGTCCGCAGGACGGCGGGGCATGGACTGGTTTGGCGTGGTGCTGATTGCCTGTGTCACTGCGTTGGGTGGTGGCTCGGTGCGCGATGTGCTGCTTGGTCATTACCCTCTGACCTGGGTGAAACACCCCGAATATCTGGTACTGACCAGCGTCGCGGCGCTGGTGACGATCTTCATCGCGCCGCTGATGCGGCATCTGCGCTCGCTGTTTCTGGTGCTCGATGCCGTGGGCCTGGTGGCTTTCACCCTGATTGGCTGCCTGACCGCCCTGGAAACAGGGCACGGTATGCTGGTCGCTTCGGTCTGTGGCGTGATCACCGGAGTGTTCGGCGGCATTCTGCGCGACATCTTCTGCAACGATATTCCGCTGATCTTCCGCCGCGAGCTCTATGCCAGCGTGTCCTTCCTTGCTGCCTGGTGCTTCCTGGCTTGTCGCTACCTTGGCGTGTCAGATGAGCAGGCGATCCTGATTACCCTGTTTGGCGGCCTGCTGATGCGGCTGTTGGCGATCCGCTTCAAATGGGAAATGCCCAAGTTCGTTTACAAGGATGACCACTGAACGCAGCTCCTACCCCGCAGGGCGTGCTGCTCTATGGCCCATTCGACATGCTCACGGACCAGTTCTGACGGGTGCTCACGTCGTGCCTCCAGGGCCTGCAGCACGCTGATGGTCGAGGGCGCGTTACCCAGCCCGACGGCCAGGTTGCGCAGCCAGCGCTCATAGCCGGCGCGGCGCAGGGGCGAGCCTTCGGTGCTGCTGAGAAAGCGCTCTTCGTCCCACATGAACAGCTCGGCCAGCCCGGCATTGTCGAGGTTATGGCGCGGCTGGAAATCGCTTTGCTCGGTGGGTTTGGCGAAGCGGTTCCATGGGCAGACGATCTGGCAGTCATCACAGCCGAATACCCGGTTACCGATCAGTGCTCGCAACTCGACAGGAATGGCGGTTTTCAGCTCGATGGTCAGGTAGGAAATGCAACGCCGGGCATCGAGCACATACGGGCCGACAAACGCTGCCGTCGGGCAGATGTCCAGGCAGGCGCTGCACCGGCCGCAATGCTCGGTGGCGTGGGGCGGGTCCACCGGCAGCGGCATGTCGACGAACAGCTCGCCAAGAAAGAAGAAACTGCCGGCCTTGCGGTTGAGTACCAAAGTGTTCTTGCCGATCCAGCCCAGCCCGGCCTGTTCGGCAATGGCTTTTTCCAGTACCGGGGCGCTATCGACGAAGGCCCGGTAACCGAACGGGCCGATCGCCTGCTGAATGCGCTCGGCCAGTTGCTGCAGACGTTTGCGCACCAACTTGTGGTAATCGCGGCCCAGCGCGTAGCGCGACACGTAGGCTTTTTCCGGTTCAGCCAGGCGTTGGGTCATCTCGCTGTCGCCTGGCAGGTAGTCCATGCGCAGCGACACCACGCGCAAGGTGCCAGGCACCAGTTGCTCGGGATGGGAACGTTTGCTGCCATGCGCGGCCATATAGTCCATCTCGCCGTGGTAGCCCGCGTCGAGCCAGCGCTCCAGATGCTGTTCATGCTCCTTGAGATCAAGACCGCTGATGCCGACCTGCTGGAAGCCCAGTTCGCGGCCCCAGGTCTTGATCGACAGGGCAAGTTCGGCGAGTTCGTCGCCGGTCAGTTGTTCGGTAGTGGCGGGCATGCGAAAGGAGAAAATAAGACCAAGGTGCGTATAATTCTGCCAGATATCGGAGCCCACACACGCATGCCAGATACTCAAAGCCATTTACCCGACGCGCTGTACACCGCTGAACAGGTCCGTGACCTCGATGCGCGGCTGATTGCCGCCGGCACGCCAGGTCTGGAGCTGATGCAGCGTGCGGCCCGCGCGACCTGGCGTGCAGTGCGCCGGCGCTGGCCCGAGGCGGGCGTGCTGACGGTGCTGGCCGGGCATGGCAATAACGCCGGCGACGGGTATCTGGTGGCACAGCTGGCGCATCAGGCCGGTTGGGTGGTGCGGGTTCTGGCGGTGGGTGATCCGGCTGCTCTGCATGGCGATGCCGCCACGGCTCATCAGCAGGCTCGCGCAGCGGGTGTCGAAATCCTCCAGTGGCTGGGCCAGCCGCTGGTCGGTGTGGTAGTTGATGCGCTGTTGGGCACCGGGCTGCGCGGCGAGGTGCGTGAGCCCTATAAAGCGGCTATTGAAGCCATCAATGCGGCGGACCTGCCGGTGGTTGCGGTGGATATCCCCTCCGGTCTGAGTGCTGACACGGGGCAGGCGCTGGGCTGCGCCGTGTGCGCCGATCTGACCGTGACCTTTATCGCTCTGAAGCTGGGCCTGTTCACCGGCGATGCGGCCGATCATCTCGGGCAACTGCTGTGTGAAGATTTGCAGGCTGACCCGCAGTCGCTCAGCCAGACGCCGGCCACCGCGACACGGCTTGACAGCGCCAACCTGGCAACTCTGGCGCCGCGCCCGCGTACTGCGCACAAGGGGCAGTTCGGCCGGGTACTGGTGGTGGGCGGTGATCACGGCTTTGGCGGCGCCGCGCTGTTGAGCGCCGAAAGTGCATTGCGCAGCGGCGCCGGGATGCTGACCCTGGCAACCCGCGCTGAACACGTCACGGCTGCGCTGGTGCGCATGCCGGAAATCATGAGCGCCGGGATTCATTCGGCCAACCAATTGACCGGGTTGGTCGCTGCCGCTGATGTGCTGGTGGCAGGTCCTGGTCTGGGGCAGGGCAGTTGGGCACGCAGCCTGCTGTCTGTCGTTGCCGGTGCCGACACGCCGCAGGTGTGGGATGCCGATGCGCTCAACCTGTTGGCGGCCGACCAGGTCAGGCTGCCGTCGGGCTGTGTCATCACCCCGCACCCTGGTGAGGCGGCACGGTTGCTGGGTGTCACGACGGCCGAAGTGCAGGCCGACAGGCCCGCAGCGGTTCGCCGTCTTGCAGAACAGTTCAAGGCTGTTTGCGTGCTCAAGGGCAGTGGCAGCCTGATTGCCGATCCGCAGGGGCGCCTGGCGCTCTGTGATCGGGGGCATCCAGCCATGGCCAGTGCCGGGCTGGGCGATGTGCTGTCCGGTCTGATCGGTGCCCTGTTGGCGCAGCACATGCAACCATTCGAAGCGGCTTGCCTGGGCGTCTGGCTGCATGCCAGGGCCGGTGAGCTGGCAGGCCTGGAGGGGCGTGGGCTGCTCGCCAGTGACCTGATCGTGATCATTCGTCGCCTGTTGGAGGAGCTGCAACCGTGTCTGAAGTAACCCTGCAGGTAGATGGCGAAGACGCCATGGTGGCATTGGGCGCGCAGCTGGCGCAGCTCACTGCGGCAAAGGGTGTGATTTTTCTCGAAGGTGACCTGGGCGCAGGCAAGACCACCCTGTCACGCGGACTGATCCGCGGCCTGGGTCATGAAGGGGCAGTCAAAAGCCCGACCTTTACCCTGGTCGAACCCTATGAAATCGGCGCGCTGCGGGCTTTTCATTTCGACCTGTATCGGCTGACCGACCCTGAAGAGCTGGAGTACATGGGCATCCGCGATTACTTCGCCGATGATGCACTGTGCCTGATCGAATGGCCGGCCCGTGGCAAGGGGTTTTTGCCAAAGCCCGACCTGACCATTACCATTACGCACCAGGGTGCCGGTCGTACGGTGACCCTCAACCCGCAAGGCCCGCGTGGCGAACGCTGGTGCGCGGCCCTGGCCTGATGAGCCAGGCAGAATTCACAGAGAACTTTTACTGATATGGGGATGAATATGCGCATGCGCGCGCCGCTGGCGGTGCTTGGTTTGCTGTTGATGGCCATGGCCGTCGATGTGTGGGCGGCCGCGACCCAGGTGCGCAGTGTCCGCCTGTGGCGCGCCCCGGACAACACCCGGCTGGTCTTTGACCTGTCGGGGCCGGTGCAGCACAGCGTATTCACGCTGACCGCTCCGGATCGGCTGGTGATCGACATCAATGGTGCGACCCTGAGCGGGCCATTGAACGTGGCGACCGCCAATACGCCGATTACCAGTGTGCGTTCGGCGCAGCGCACCCCTACGGATTTGCGCGTGGTCGTTGACCTGAACAAGGCTGTGACCCCCAAGAGTTTTACCCTGGTCCCTAACCAGCAGTACGGCAATCGTCTGGTGGTCGACCTGTTCGACAACGCCGCCGATGCCAACCCGCCGCCGAGCCTGCCGGAGACCACAGTGGCCACTGCGCCAGCGGTACCGATCAGCCCGGCCAAGCCCGATGTCAAGCTCACTCCGGTCCCCAGCGGCAAGCGCGACATCGTGGTGGTGATCGATGCCGGTCACGGCGGCGAAGACCCGGGAGCCTCGGGCGGCAAAGGGCAGATCGAGAAGCATGTGGTGCTGTCGATCGCCAAAGAGCTGCAGCGCCAGATCAGCGCGGAGAAGGGCTACCGGGCCGAGTTGACCCGCACTGGCGACTACTTCATTCCGCTGCGCAAGCGTACCGAGATCGCCCGCGCCAAGGGGGCTGACCTGTTCGTGTCGATTCACGCTGACGCCGCGCCGTCCAAGGCGGCGTTCGGCGCCTCGGTGTTCGCTTTGTCCGATCGCGGCGCAACATCGGAAACCGCACGCTGGCTGGCCGACAGTGAAAACCGTTCCGACCTGATTGGCGGTGCCGGTGCCGTGAGCCTTGACGACAAGGACCGAATGCTTGCCGGTGTGCTGCTTGACCTGTCGATGACCGCCTCGCTGTCGTCGAGCCTGAACGTCGGGCAAAAGGTCTTGAGCAGCATCGGCCGGATTACGCCGCTGCACAAATCCCGTGTCGAGCAAGCCGGCTTCATGGTGCTCAAGTCACCGGATATCCCGTCGATCCTGGTCGAAACCGGCTTTATCTCGAATGCCAACGAGGCCAGCAAGCTGACCACCACTTCGCACCAGCAGGCGCTGGCCCGTTCGATCAACGCCGGGGTCAAGCAGTTCTTCCAGCAGAACCCGCCGCAGGGCACCTACATCGCCTGGCTGCGTGATAACGGTAAACTGGCTCGGGGGCCGCGCAACCACGTCGTACGCTCCGGTGAAACCCTGGCCATGCTTGCTGCGCGCTATGAGATGAGCATGGCGACCCTGCGCAGTGCCAACGGGCTCAAGACTGACGATCTGCGCATTGGTCAGGACCTGCGAATCCCCAGCGTCGAGGTTGCCACCCAGCCATGACGGATCTGCTTGTCGACGACCAACCCGCACAGGACGCTGCAAGCGTTTCTCCTGCGGCGCGTATCCAGTTGCTCAGCCCGCGCCTTGCCAACCAGATTGCTGCCGGTGAGGTGGTCGAACGCCCGGCCTCGGTGGTCAAGGAACTGCTGGAGAACAGCCTGGATTCCGGTGCCCGGCGCATTGATGTCGATGTCGAGCAGGCCGGCGTCAAGCTGCTCAAGGTGCGTGATGACGGCCGAGGCATTGCGGCGGATGATCTGCCGCTGGCGCTGGCCCGCCACGCGACCAGCAAGATTCGCGAGCTCGACGACCTTGAGCGGGTGATGAGCCTGGGCTTTCGTGGTGAGGCGCTGGCGTCGATCAGTTCGGTGTCGCGTCTGACCTTGACTTCCCGAACCCGTGACGCCGATCAGGCCTGGCAGGTCGAAACCGAAGGTCGTGAGATGAACTCCAGGGTCCAGCCATCGGCGCACCCGGTGGGCACATCGGTCGAAGTGCGTGACCTGTTTTTCAACACCCCGGCACGGCGCAAGTTTCTCAAGGCCGAAAAAACCGAATTCGATCATTTGCAGGAAGTCATCCGGCGCATGGCGCTGGCGCGTTTCGACGTGGCCTTCCACTTGCGCCACAACGGCAAAAGCGTCCTGAGCCTGCATGAAGCCCATGACGACACGGCCAAGGCGCGGCGTGTCGGGGCCATCTGTGGTCCGGGTTTTCTGGAGCAGGCGCTGCCGATTGATATCGAGCGCAACGGCCTGCACCTGTGGGGCTGGGTCGGCTTGCCGACCTTTTCGCGCAGCCAGGCCGACCTGCAGTATTTTTTCGTCAATGGCCGTGCGGTGCGCGACAAGCTGGTTGCCCATGCGGTGCGGCAAGCCTATCGCGACGTGCTATTCAATGGTCGTCATCCGACCTTCGTGTTGTTTTTCGAGGTCGATCCGGCAGCAGTGGATGTCAACGTCCACCCGACCAAGCATGAAGTGCGTTTTCGTGACGGACGCATGGTCCATGACTTCCTGTACGGCACCCTGCACCGGGCGCTGGGCGATGTAAGGCCGCAGGATCACCTGCCCGAGGCGCAACCCGAGGCACCGATCCAGCGGCCGAGCGGTCTGCAGGCTGGCGAGTTCGGGCCACAAGGCGAGATGAGCCTGGCTGCGCACGCGCTGGAGCGCCCGCAAGGCCAGGCTTATGGCGCGCCGGCAGGTGGCGCAGGGGCCGCTGGCGGCGGTTCTGGCGGTTACCAGTATCAGTACACGCCGCGGCCCAGTTCCAGCCTGCCGACTGCTGAGACCCAGAACGTCTACCGCGAATTCTATGCGCCACTGGCCGGCGCCGCGCCGGCGTCTGAGGTGGCGTCGCTGCCGGAGTCAAGCGGCGACATCCCGCCGCTGGGCTATGCCCTGGCGCAGCTCAAGGGGATCTACATCCTGGCCGAAAATGCCCATGGTCTGGTGCTGGTGGATATGCATGCCGCGCATGAGCGGATCATGTATGAACGCTTGAAGGTGGCGATGGCCCATGAAGGTCTCAGTGGTCAGCCGCTGTTGGTGCCTGAGTCGATTGCGGTCAGTCAGCGCGAAGCCGATTGCGCCGAGGAACACCTGGATACCTTCCGGCAGCTGGGCTTCGAATTACAGCGGCTGGGGCCGGAAAGCCTGGCGATCCGGCAGATTCCGGCGCTGCTCAAACAGGCCGAGGCCAATCGGCTGGTCAGCGACGTGCTGGCCGACCTGATGGAGTACGGCACCAGTGACCGGGTCCAGGCACACATGAACGAGTTGCTTGGCACCATGGCGTGCCACGGCGCGGTACGTGCCAACCGGCGGCTGGCGATCCCGGAAATGAACGGTTTGCTGCGTGACATGGAAAATACCGAGCGCAGTGGCCAATGCAACCACGGGCGGCCCACCTGGACCCAGATGGGCCTGGATGATCTGGACAAACTTTTCCTGCGCGGTCGTTGAATGAATGCTTTACCTGCGGCCATCTTTCTCATGGGGCCAACCGCTGCGGGCAAGACTGATCTTGCCATTGAACTCACCAGGGTCCTGCCTTGTGAACTGATCAGCGTCGACTCGGCACTGGTCTATCGCGGCATGGACATCGGCACGGCCAAGCCGTCGAAGGCGCAACTGGCCGAGTTTCCACACCGTTTGATTGACATTCTCGATCCCTCGCAAAGCTACTCGGCAGCCGATTTTCGCCGCGATGCTCTTGAGGCCATGGCTGAAATTACCGCGCGCGGCAATATTCCTTTGCTGGTCGGCGGCACTATGTTGTATTTCAAGGCTCTATTGGAGGGGCTGGCCGACATGCCGTCCGCCGATGCCGGGATACGCGCACAGCTTGAAGCCCAGGCGCAGGCTCACGGGTGGCAGGCGTTGCATGACCGGTTGGCCGAGGTGGATCCGGTGTCGGCGGCGCGTATTCATCCCAATGACCCGCAGCGGTTGATTCGCGCGCTGGAGGTTTATCTGGTCAGTGGAATGAGCATGACGGCGCACCGCGAGCAACAAATTGCGCAAAGTGCCGAAGGATCAGCATCGGGACAGGGACAATTGCCCTATACTGTCGCCAGTCTTGCGATAGCTCCGGCTGATCGCAAGGTATTGCATGACCGCATTGCCTTACGTTTTGTGCAAATGCTGGAACAGGGATTTCTGGACGAAGTACTGGCACTGCGCTCAAGAGGCGATCTGCACGCAGATCTGCCGTCCATCAGAGCCGTCGGTTATCGCCAGGTCTGGGATCATCTGGATGGCAAGCTTACACGTGAAGAGATGCAGGAACGCGGCATCATTGCCACGCGCCAGTTGGCCAAGAGGCAGTTCACCTGGCTACGCAGCTGGAAGAACCTGCACTGGCTTGACAGTCTGGATCGCGACAATCTGCCACGCACCTTGAAATACCTGGGATCGGTCTCCATATTGGACTGAGTCCCTGCAATGGCTGTCTATCCTTGGGGGGTGGCGGTCCAAGCCAATCGAATTCGTTTTACTATTATTGATCCTTAAAGGAGTGCGGCACATGTCAAAAGGGCATTCGCTACAAGACCCTTACTTGAATACCTTGCGCAAAGAGAAGGTCGGCGTTTCGATCTATCTGGTCAACGGTATCAAGCTGCAAGGTACGATCGAGTCGTTCGATCAGTTCGTCATTCTGCTGAAAAACACCGTCAGCCAGATGGTGTACAAGCATGCTATTTCCACTGTTGTTCCGGTCCGTCCAATCCGCCTGCCAAGTGCTACCGATGAAGCAGGTGATTCCGAGCCTGGTAACGCCTGATAGGAGCCTGCCTTGTTCTTTGAGCGCCACAGCGGTGGTGAGCGGGCGTTGCTCGTTCATCTGGAAGGTCAAGACCCTGAGGCGCGCGAAGATCCGCAGGAGTTTCAGGAGCTGGCTCTGTCGGCCGGCGCCGATACCGTCGCACTGGTCAACGTGCCACGGCATCGTCCATCGGCCAAATACCTGATCGGAACCGGCAAGGTCGAGGAACTTCGCGACCAGGTCCGCTCCGGTCATGTCGATCTGGTGATTTTCAATCACACCCTCACGCCCAGCCAGGAGCGTAACCTCGAACGTGTCTTTGAATGCCGGGTGCTCGATCGTACCGGGTTGATTCTCGACATCTTCGCCCAGCGTGCGCGTACCCATGAAGGCAAGCTGCAGGTTGAACTGGCCCAGCTTGAGCATATGAGTACCCGCCTGGTTCGCGGCTGGACTCACCTTGAGCGGCAAAAGGGTGGTATCGGGCTGCGCGGTCCTGGTGAGACCCAGCTCGAAACCGACCGTCGTCTGCTGCGGGTGCGCCTGCGGCAGATCAAGGGCCGTCTGGAGAAGGTGCGCAGCCAGCGCGATCAGGCGCGGCGCGGGCGCAAGCGGGCGGATATCCCTTCGGTTTCGCTGGTCGGCTATACCAACGCAGGCAAGTCGACGCTGTTCAATTCAGTGACCGACTCTGAGGTCTATGCGGCCGACCAGTTGTTCGCCACCCTCGATCCGACCCTGCGTCGTCTGCAGCTTGACGACCTGGGGCCGATTGTCCTGGCCGATACCGTGGGTTTCATTCGCCACCTTCCGCACAAACTGGTCGAGGCGTTTCGCGCCACGCTGGAAGAATCGAGCAATTCCGACCTGCTGCTGCATGTGATCGACGCCCATGAGCCTGAGCGCGATGCGCAGATCGAACAGGTCATGGCCGTGCTGGTCGAGATCGGCGCCCAGGACTTGCCGATACTTGAGGTGTATAACAAACTCGATCTGCTCGAGAATGTCGAGCCGCATATCCAGCGAACCCCTGATGGCAAGCCGGAGCGGGTCTGGCTGTCGGCCCGCGACGGTCGTGGTCTCGACCTGCTCAAGCAGGCGATCGCTGAGCTGTTGGGTGAAGATCTTTTTGTTGCAACCTTGCGTTTACCGCAGCGTTTTGCTCGACTGCGGGCAAGGTTCTTTGAAGTCGGCGCTGTGCAAAGCGAGGTGCACGATGAAGAAGGGGCCAGCTTGCTGGCTGTGCGTCTGCCACGTGTCGAACTCAATCGACTGGTGAGTCGCGAAGGATTGCAGCCGCTGGAGTTCATTGAGCAACACACTTTGCAATAAAAGCGCGGGAAAGCGATAGCACGCCTTTCCCGAGCATTCGGTAGCATGGGGCGGCGCGCCGAGGGCGCGTCTTTGCTTTATCAGATGGAGAGCGCTATGGCTTGGAATGAGCCGGGTGGCAACTCGAACAATCAGGATCCCTGGGGTGGCAACCGTCGTGGTGGCGATCGCAAGGGGCCGCCGGATCTCGACGAAGCCTTCCGCAAGCTGCAGGAAAGCCTGAATGGGTTGTTCGGCGGCGGTAAGAAACGCAGTGGTGATGGCAGTGGCGGCGGCAGCTCCAGCAAGGGCGGCGGCTTTGGCCTGCTGGGCATCGGCCTGTTCGTGGTCCTGGCCTTCTGGTTGTACAACGCCGTCTATGTTGTCGACGAGCAGGAGCAGGCCGTCGTCCTGCGGTTCGGCAAGTACTACGAGACTGTAGGTCCCGGCCTGAACATCTATTTCCCGCCGTTCGACCGCAAATACATGGAAAACGTCACCCGCGAGCGCGCTTACAGCAAGCAGGGTCAGATGCTGACCGAAGACGAGAACATCGTCGAAGTGCCGTTGACCGTGCAATACCGGATTTCCAGCCTCCAGGACTTCGTGCTGAATGTGGATCAGCCTGAAGTGAGCCTGCAGCATGCCACCGAAAGTGCCCTTCGCCATGTCGTGGGCTCCACGGCCATGGATCAGGTACTGACCGAAGGTCGTGAGCTGATGGCCACCGAGATCAAGGAGCGTTTGCAGCGTTTCCTCGATACCTACCGTACCGGTATCACCATCACCCAGGTGAACGTGCAAAGCGCAGCGGCACCGCGTGAAGTGCAGGAAGCCTTCGATGATGTGATCCGTGCCCGTGAAGACGAGCAGCGTGCCCGCAACCAGGCCGAAGGCTACGCCAATGGCGTGATTCCTGAGGCGCGTGGTCAGGCCCAGCGCATCATCGAGAACGCCAACGGTTATCGCGATGAAGTGATTTCCAGGGCCAAGGGTGACAGCGAGCGCTTCACCAAGCTGGTAGCTGAGTACCGCAAGGCTCCTGAGATCACTCGCGAGCGTCTGTATCTGGAGACCATGCAGGAAGTGTTCAGCAATACCAGCAAAGTGCTGGTCACCGGTGACAAGGGGCAGAACAACCTGCTTTATCTGCCGCTGGACAAGATGGTCGAGAGCGGTCGCAGCAACAATACCGCGACGCCTGCCAGCAATAACGGCTCTGCCGTGAGTGCTGACAATGCTGCTCGCCCGGTCGATATCCAGCAGCGTGAAACGCGTACCAGGGAGAGCCGCTGATGAGCAATAAGTCACTGTTTGCGCTCATCGTGGGCGTGGTGCTGGCGGTTGTCGCCTGGAACAGCTTCTACATCGTTGCGCAGACCGAACGTGCGGTCCTGCTGCAATTCGGTCGGGTCGTACAGCCTGACGTACAGCCTGGCCTGCATGTGAAGGTTCCGTACGTCAATCAGGTGCGCAAGTTCGATGCGCGTCTGCTGACCCTTGATGCACCCACCCAGCGGTTCCTGACGCTGGAGAAAAAGGCCGTGATGGTCGATGCTTACGCCAAGTGGCGGGTCAAGGATGCCGAGCGCTTTTACACCGCGACCTCGGGCCTCAAGCAGATTGCCGACGAGCGGTTGTCGCGTCGTCTGGAGTCCGGTCTGCGTGACCAGTTCGGTAAGCGCACCCTGCATGAAGTGGTATCGGGTGAGCGTGACGCGCTGATGGCAGACATCACCGGCTCGCTGAACCGTATGGCGGAGAAAGAGCTGGGTATCGAAGTCCTTGACGTACGTGTCAAAGCCATCGACCTGCCCAAGGAAGTCAACCGCAGCGTGTTCGAGCGCATGAGCACCGAGCGTGAGCGTGAGGCTCGCGAGCATCGCGCCAAGGGTAACGAGCTGGCTGAAGGTATTCGTGCCGACGCTGATCGTCAGCGCCGTGTGCTGCTGGCTGAAGCCTATCGTGAGTCTGAAGAGACCCGTGGTGATGGTGATGCCCAGGCCGCTGCGATCTACGCCAAGGCCTATGGTCAGGATCAGGAGTTCTACGCGTTCTATCGCAGCCTGCTGGCCTATCGTGAAAGCTTTGCAAGCAAGAGTGACGTGCTGGTGCTGGACCCCAAGAGCGAGTTTTTCCGCTACCTGGAGAAAGCCAAGCCGTAATCCGCATCACCCCATTGGGCGGCAAATCTGTCTCATGGGGTGAACGTACGGTAAAACGTGTGTATCATGCGGCAGCCGGGAAATTCCCGGCTTTTTTGCGTCTGCATGTTTGATTGGCCGTTTGCCTGAGTGCAGGCGGCAGGATTTTTCAAGGAGAGTGGGTCCGAGGCCTGGTTTCGGGTGTTTGTCGTGCCCGTCGTATGGCGACCGCTCTCTGCTTCATTCAAGGCTTGCCCGAAGGCTGGCCGCCCGGATAAGGGGAAGGGCTTAATGGCAACGGTTGACCGCTGGCTGCTCCCGGATGGCATTGAAGAAGTGCTGCCACCCGATGCTGCACGCATTGAAGTCGCACGACGTCAGGTACTGGACCTGTTCCAGAGCTGGGGCTATGAATTCGTCGTCACTCCGCATATCGAATACCTTGAGTCGCTGTTGATCGGCGCCGGTTCCGATCTGGACCTGCGTACCTTCAAGGTGATCGATCCGCAGTCGGGGCGGCAGATGGGGTTTCGCGCCGACATCACGCCGCAGGTGGCGCGTATCGACGCCCACACCCTCAAGCGTGAAGGTCCGACACGTCTGTGCTACGCCGGTAGCGTGCTGCATGCCAAGCCGCGTGCATTGTCCAATTCGCGCAGCCCGATCCAGCTGGGTGCCGAGCTTTATGGCGATGCAAGCACCAGCAGTGACGTCGAAGTCATCAGTTTGATGCTGGCGATGCTGCAGCAGGCCGAAGTGCCGGATGTGCATATGGATCTGGGGCATGTCGGTATCTACCGCGGTCTCGCGCGTGCAGCCGGCTTGTCTGGCGAGGTCGAGCAGCAGTTGTTCGATGCACTGCAGCGCAAGGCCATCGACGAGGTCGTGAGCCTGACCACCGGTCTGCCTGCCAACCTGGCTTCCATGCTGCAGGCGCTGGTCGGGCTGTGCGGCGGCCGTGAGGTGCTGGCCGAGGCCCGTGAACGACTGGCGGGTGCGCCTGCACCGGTACTGGCGGCACTGGATGACCTGCTGGTGGTGGCCGAACGCCTGACCGCGCGCTTCCCGCAGTTGCCGCTGTATTTCGACCTGGGTGAGTTACGCGGTTATCACTACCACACCGGTGTTGTGTTTGCCGCGTTTGTGCCGGGTGTAGGCGAGTCGATTGCTCAGGGTGGCCGGTACGACGATATCGGTGCCGATTTCGGTCGTGCACGTCCGGCTACCGGCTTCTCGACCGATCTGAAAACCCTGGTCACTCTGGGGCAGGCCGAAATCGAAGTGCCGACCGGCGGTATCTGGGTGCCGGACAGTAATGATTCAGCGCTCTGGCAGTCCATCTGCCAGTTGCGCAAAGACGGGCAACGTGTCGTTCAGGCGTTGCCTGGGCAGCAGGTAAGCGCCGCGCGTGAAGCTGGCTGCGACCGGCAATTGATTCAGCATGGTGAGGGCTGGCAGGTAATGCCACTGGCCTCTTGAGTATTCCTGCCGGCTGCCGCCGGCACCAAGTTTGCGTGAATGAGGACGAGTGTTATGGGTAAGAATGTCGTAGTCCTGGGCACCCAGTGGGGTGATGAGGGCAAAGGCAAGATCGTCGATCTGCTGACCGAACATGCTGCCGCCGTAGTTCGCTATCAGGGCGGTCACAATGCTGGCCACACCCTGGTGATCGATGGTGAGAAGACCGTACTGCATCTGATTCCGTCCGGTGTACTGCGCGAAGGCGTACAGTGCCTGATCGGTAACGGTGTGGTCGTGGCGCCCGACGCGCTCATGCGCGAAATCGTCAAGCTCGAAGAAAAAGGCGTGCCGGTGCGTGAGCGCCTGCGTATCAGCCCTTCCTGCCCGCTGATCCTGTCTTACCACGTTGCGCTGGACCAGGCGCGCGAGAAGGCTCGTGGCGAGCTGAAGATCGGTACGACCGGTCGCGGTATTGGCCCGGCCTACGAAGACAAGGTTGCTCGTCGCGGCCTGCGTGTGGGCGACCTGTTCCATCGCGAGCGTTTCGCTGCCAAGCTGGGTGAGCTGCTGGATTACCATAACTTCCAGCTGGTCAATTACTACAAAGAGCCGGCTATCGACTTCCAGAAAACGCTGGACGAATGCATGGAATACGCCGAGCAGCTGCAACCGCTGATGCTCGATGTGACCGCCGAACTGCACGAGCTGCGTCGCGCCGGCAAGGACATCATGTTCGAAGGTGCTCAGGGTTCGTTGCTCGACATCGACCACGGTACTTACCCGTATGTGACCAGTTCCAATACCACTGCTGGCGGTATCGCCACCGGCTCCGGTTTTGGTCCGCTGTACCTGGACTACATTCTGGGCATCACCAAGGCCTACACCACTCGCGTAGGTTCCGGTCCGTTCCCGACCGAACTGTTCGACGACACCGGTGCGTTCCTGGCCAAGCGTGGTCATGAATTCGGCTCCACCACTGGCCGCGCTCGTCGTTGCGGCTGGTTCGACGCCGTGATCCTGCGCCGTGCCATCGAAATCAACAGCATCTCGGGCCTGTGCCTGACCAAGCTGGACGTGCTCGACGGTCTGGAAACCATCAATATCTGCGTCGGTTACGAGAACGAAAACGGTGCGGTGATCGAAGCGCCGACCGATGCCGACAGCTATGTAGGCCTGCGTCCGGTATATGAGCAGTTGCCGGGCTGGAGCGAATCGACGCTGGGCGCCAAGACCCTTGCCGAGCTGCCGGCGGCTGCCCAGGCTTACATCAAGCGCATCGAAGAGCTGGTGGGTGCTCCGATCGACATCATTTCGACCGGTCCTGACCGCAACGAGACGATCGTCCTGCGTCATCCGTTCGCCTGATCTGATCGCGCTACACGACAAAGGGTCGCATTTGCGACCCTTTGTCGTTTCTGGGCAGCTGAGTTGCTCATAAATGTGTTACTTGCTGTGGGCACGACTATTGCTGTAGAAACGTCAGAAAAGATGCTATCAGTTTGATGGCGTTTGTTGGTGGAAGGAGTTCCCCCGTGTCTGCTGTCCTTTCTCTGCTGCGTAGTCGTTTGTTGCGTCCTGTATTCATTGCTCTTGGTATTGCCCTTCTGGTGCAAGTGCTGGTCGCTGTTGCGCTGACACGCAGCACGGTGGCTGCGCTGGAGGCTGATCTTGCCCGCAGTCTGGGTGTGGATTCGCAACAGCTGTCGACTCAGTTGGAGCGTGCCAGTAACGAAGTTGCTTCCAGCCTGGAAGCGCTATCGACCAATACCCGCCAGCGTTTGAGTCAGGGTTTGTCCACTCGTTTGAAGGATGAGCAGGGGCAACTGCGTGCCACGCTGGAAAAGAACCTGCACGAGTCTGCCAATGACATGGCCGAATTGCTGGCGGCGGTTGCGCCGCGTGCCATGTGGGATAACGACACCCCGACCCTCTCCGAATTCGCCCGCCGGGCGCAGCGCAATCCCAACGTGTTGTTCGTCGTCTATGACGATGCGGCCGGTGAGCACCTGACTCGCTACCTGGATCGAGATAACGCCAAGATCAAGGCGCTGCTGGCCAAGGGGCAGGGCGAGCGGGCCATGGACAAGGTCCTGGATGCGGCGAAAACCGATCCGGGTGTGTATTACGTCGAAGCATCGATCAGCCCCAATGGCGTCGAGATCGGCAAGGTGCGCATGGGGGTTTCTACCAGTGCGGTGGAAGAAAACCTGACTGCGCTGGACAAGCGCTTCTCGGGCCTCATCAGCAGTAGCGAGCAACTGGTTTCAGAGAGCCTGGCCAGTGCTTCGGCAGGCAGTTCGACGGCGCTGCGCAGCCGCTTGCAGGAGGCACACAACACTGCCGACACCATGGCGGGCAATACCCGGCTGGCGGTGCAGCAAGCAGCTGAATCACTGCGCTGGAGGATTGGTCTGAGCCTGGCGCTGGTCGGGTTGGGTGTGCTGCTGTTGGTGGCTGTGGTGCTTGGGCGGCGGGTGGTCAGCAAACTGCGCTTGCTGATTGCGGCCCTGAATGACCTGGCAGCGGGTGAGGGTGATTTGACCAAGCGGGTCAAGCTCGACAGCGATGACGAAATTGGCGATATGTCGGCAGCGGTCAACCGGTTTGTCGACAAGCTACAGCCAATCGTGCGTGAGGCGGGTGAGGTGGCCCAGCGTACCGGTGTCGAAATCGGCGTGATGAGCGAGCGCAATGC
This sequence comes from Pseudomonas sp. 21LCFQ010, assembly GCF_024129905.1. NCBI lineage: Bacteria > Pseudomonadati > Pseudomonadota > Gammaproteobacteria > Pseudomonadales > Pseudomonadaceae > Pseudomonas > Pseudomonas sp. 21LCFQ010. The sequence goes on from NZ_JAMYDZ010000007.1 coordinate 161,609, forward strand.
CGGTGCCGATGCGGCAGCCGGGCGGCAGCGTGACGAAGTCGCCGCCAGCTTGCAGGCACTGGAGCGTATGGCTGATGAGGCGCAGAACGAAAGCCAGGTGATGCAGAGTGCGTTGCAGCAAGTGGTGGGAATCAAGCAGGCGACCGATGAAACCACGCGCACTGCCAACCAGGTGGGCGGTCTGATCGAGGCGCTGGCCGGGCAGGTCGAGACCGGTGCTCAGGTGATTGAGCGTCTGGCCCAGCAGAGTCAGCAGATCGAAGTGGTGCTTGAGGTGATTCACGGGATTGCCGAGCAGACCAACCTGCTGGCCCTGAACGCGGCGATTGAAGCGGCGCGGGCCGGTGAAACCGGACGTGGTTTTGCTGTGGTGGCGGACGAGGTGCGGGCGCTGGCCAGCAAGACTCAAAGCTCCACAGGCGATATTCAGGAACATATCGTGGCGTTGCAGCGCGGCGCCAAGGAGGCGGTGGCGGCAATTGATCAGGCCGGCCGGCAGGCCAAAGAGGGGTTGGCGGTGTTGCGTGACAGTTCTAGGTTGCAGCAATCGGTGCAGGAGTCGGTCGAGCAGGTGCATGCGGCCATTGGTCTGGCAACTCAGGCCGCTGTGCATCAGGCGCAAGGTGCGCAGGCGGTGCGTGGTCGGGTCGAGGTGATCCATGCCCAGGCGGAGCGCGCAGCGCAGGCGGTATCGGAAACCACTGCTAGTGGTAAAGTGCTGAGTGGTCTGGCGGCGCAGCTCAAGGCGAGCCTGGGGCAGTTCCGGGCTTGATGGGGCTGGTATGCGGGTGGCGGCTTCGGTCGCCACTGATTTGTGTGGCGGGGGATTTGCGTAGGTGGCGCTAGGGCGGCATTGATTGTCGGTTAGGGTGATGAAAAACCGGATCGCAGAAAGCACAAAACCGAGCCAGTGGCTCGGTTTTGTTTGAATTGGTGCCCAGGAGAAGACTCGAACTTCCACGACCGTAAGGTCACCAGCACCTGAAGCTGGCGTGTCTACCAATTTCACCACCTGGGCGGATATTGCATTTGCAGCGTTTGCTTTTTCAGCTACATCCAAGACATTATCTTGAATGTTTGAATTGGTGCCCAGGAGAAGACTCGAACTTCCACGGCCGTAAGGCCACCAGCACCTGAAGCTGGCGTGTCTACCAATTTCACCACCTGGGCAACTCGTTGCATTTGGCTTTAATTTCGTTTGAAATCAAAGCTTGTTACAACTCAACGTAGGCTGTGCCGTCGTTGTGGTGCGCATCATAGGGATGGCATGAAAGCCTGTAAAGCTCTTTTTTAAGGTTTTTGAAAAAAAGTGACTGGATGGGGTTAGGCGCCTTCATTTAGCGTTTCAACCCCGTATATGCGAAACTGCGCCCTTACAGATAAGGTGAACGAATACTAATGGCCGATTGGCAATCCCTCGATCCCGAGGCCGCCCGTGAAGCGGAAAAATACGAAAACCCCATTCCCAGCCGCGAGCTGATCCTGCATCACCTCGCTGAGCGTGGTTCGCCCGCTGCCCGTGAGCAGCTGGTCGACGAATTCGGTCTGACCACCGAAGACCAGATCGAAGCCCTGCGCCGCCGTTTGCGGGCCATGGAGCGCGATGGTCAACTGATTTACACCCGTCGCGGCACCTATGCGCCGGTCGACAAGCTGGACCTGATCCTGGGTCGCGTGTCGGGCCACCGTGACGGCTTCGGCTTTCTGGTTCCGGACGATGGCTCCGATGACCTGTTCCTGAGCCCGGCGCAGATGCGCCTGGTGTTCGACGGCGACCGTGGCCTGGCGCGTGTGGCTGGTTTCGATCGTCGTGGCCGCCGCGAAGGGGTGATTGTCGAAGTCATCTCCCGTGGACACGAAACCATCGTGGGTCGCTACTACGAAGAAAGCGGCATTGGTTTCGTGGTGCCTGACAATCCCAAGGTCCAGCAGGAAGTGCTGATCACCCAAGGGCGTAACGGTGGCGCCAAGGTGGGCCAGTTCGTCTCGGTGAAGATTACCCACTGGCCGACCCCGCGCTTCCAGCCTCAAGGTGACGTGGTCGAAGTGGTAGGCAACTACATGGCTCCGGGCATGGAAATCGACGTTGCGCTGCGCAGCTACGATATTCCGCATGTCTGGCCGCAAGGGGTGCTCAAGGAGGCCGGGCGCCTCAAGCCCGAAGTCGAAGAGCGCGACAAGGCCAACCGCATCGACCTGCGCCATCTGCCGTTCGTGACCATCGACGGCGAAGATGCCCGCGACTTCGACGATGCGGTGTACTGCGAAGCGCGCCCCGGCAAACTGCGGCTGTTCTCCGGCGGCTGGAAGCTGTACGTGGCGATTGCCGACGTTTCCAGTTATGTGAAAGTCGACTCGGCGCTGGATGCCGAGGCCCAGGTGCGTGGCAACTCGGTGTATTTCCCCGAGCGCGTCGTGCCCATGCTGCCGGAAGAGCTGTCCAATGGCCTGTGCTCGCTGAATCCGCATGTCGATCGCCTTGCCATGGTCTGCGAGATGGATTTCTCCAAGACCGGCGAGATGGTCGATTACGTGTTCTATGAAGCCGTGATCCACTCCCATGCACGCCTGACCTATAACAAGGTCAGCACCATCCTTGAGCACTCGCGTACTTCCGAAGCACGCAAGCTGCGTGAGCAATACAACGAAGTGGTGCCGGACCTCAAGCAACTGTACGCACTGTACAAGGTGCTGCTGGGCGCACGGCATGCGCGTGGTGCCATCGACTTCGAAACCCAGGAAACCCGCATCATCTTCGGTGCCGAGCGCAAGATCGCCGAGATCCGCCCGACCACCCGCAACGATGCGCACAAGCTGATCGAGGAGTGCATGCTGGCGGCCAACGTGGCCACTGCCGAATTCCTCAAGAAACACGAGATTCCTGCCCTGTACCGGGTGCATGACGGCCCGCCGCCAGAGCGTCTGGAAAAGCTCAGTGCCTTCCTTGGTGAGCTGGGTTTGTCGCTGCACAAGGGCAAAGAGGGGCCAACCCCGAAGGATTACCAGGCGCTGCTGGAAACCGTGCGTGAACGCCCGGACCATCACCTGATCCAGACCGTGATGTTGCGTTCGTTGAGCCAGGCGGTGTACACCTCCGACAACAACGGCCACTTCGGCCTGAACTACGAGGCCTATACGCACTTCACCTCGCCGATCCGTCGCTATCCGGACCTGCTGACCCACCGTGCGATCCGCAGTGTGATCCGTTCCAAGCGCGAGACGCCCCATGTGCGGCGTGCCGGTGGGGCGACGATTCCCAAGGCGCGGATCTATCCGTACGACGAAACAAGCCTTGAGCAACTGGGCGAGCAGTGCTCGATGAGCGAGCGCCGTGCCGACGAGGCCACCCGTGACGTGGTCAACTGGCTCAAGTGCGAGTACATGAAAGACCGCGTGGGTGAGACGTTCCCGGGTGTCATCACCGCAGCGACCGGCTTTGGCCTGTTTGTCGAGCTGACCGACATCTATGTCGAAGGCATGGTGCATGTCACTGCCTTGCCGGACGACTACTACCATTACGACCCTGTGCACCATCGCCTGGCTGGCGAGCGCAGCGGGCGCAGCTACCGCTTGGGCGACAGCATTGAAGTGAAGGTCATGCGCGTCAATCTGGACGAGCGCAAGATCGACTTCGAAGTGCCGGCCGGTTCAGCGACTGCAGCTGCACCGCGCAAGCGTCAGTTGCAGGGGCAAAATCAGGGGCAGAGCCAATCGCCTTTCAGTGAGCCGCCTGCAGCGCCGGCAAAAAAAGAGCGGCGCGCCACTTCAGGCAAACGTGCGGTGGCTGATGCTTACTATCCGAGCGATGCCGTGGCCAAAAACGCCGAGGTGCGCAAGAGCCGGGAAATGAAAAAGGCGCTGCTGGCCGAAGCCAAGGGCGCCGGCAAGTCTTCAGGCAAGTCCTCATCGCACAGCGGTGAGCCGGCTGGCAAGCCGACCAAGCATCGCAAGGGGCCATCGCGGTCCAAGTCCAAGGGCAAGTCATGAGTGAGCTGGAAAAAGTCTACGGCGTGCATGCCGTAGAGGCGTTGTTGCGTCATCACCCCAAACGGGTCAAGCAGATCTGGCTGGCGGAAGGGCGCAGCGAACCGCGGGTTCAAAACCTGGTTGAACTGGCCACGCAGAACCGCGTGCAGATCGGTCAGGCCGAGCGCCGCGAGATGGACGCCTGGGTTGAAGGTGTGCATCAGGGTGTGGTGGCGGAAGTCAGCCCCAGCCAGGTCTGGGGCGAGGCGATGCTCGATGAGTTGCTTGAGCGTCATGAAGGCGCGCCATTGCTGCTGGTGCTCGACGGCGTGACCGATCCGCACAACCTCGGTGCCTGCCTGCGCACCGCCGATGCCGCCGGTGCGCTGGCGGTGATCGTGCCCAAGGACAAATCGGCAACCCTCAATGCCACGGTGCGTAAAGTGGCCTGTGGTGCCGCCGAGGTCATCCCGCTGGTGGCGGTAACCAACCTGGCGCGTAGCCTGGAAAAACTGCAAAAACGCGGCGTGTGGATCGTCGGCACTGCGGGCGAAGCCGAGCAGGAGCTGTACCAGCAGGATCTTACCGGGCCGATCGCCATTGTCATGGGCGCCGAAGGCAAAGGCATGCGCCGCCTGACCCGTGAGCATTGCGATTTTCTGGTGCGTCTGCCCATGGCCGGCAGCGTCAGCAGCCTCAATGTCTCGGTTGCGACCGGTGTGTGTCTGTTCGAAGCCCAGCGTCAGCGCGGCAGCAAGCGCTAGGCGCTGCGCGCCAGCTACAAGCTGTAAGCGACAAGCTACAAGAAAAAGCAGAACCGGGCGGACACAGTATTCCCGTTTGCCACGATCTGCCTTTGTTCTAGCTTGCAGCTTGCAGCTTGCAGCTTGCAGCTGCTCATTGCTCAATAATTCACCAATGTTCTTGCGCCACCTCCGGCGCTTCTCTACAATTGCGCCCCTTGCTGTCATGGCAGGCGTACATGCGCCTGTGACGAGCAAGATCAGAACGAGTCATTCACTCCTTGTCTGACCGCGCAAGCGGCAGGCTACAACCCGTAAGGAGCATTCATGCGTCATTACGAAATCATCTTTCTGGTTCACCCGGACCAGAGCGAACAAGTCGGCGGCATGGTCGAGCGTTACACCAAGCTGATCGAAGAAGACGGCGGCAAGATCCACCGCCTGGAAGACTGGGGCCGTCGTCAACTGGCCTACGCCATCAACAACGTTCACAAGGCTCACTACGTGATGCTGAACGTTGAGTGCTCCGGCAAGGCTCTGGCCGAACTGGAAGACAACTTCCGTTACAACGACGCCGTGATCCGTAACCTGGTCATCCGTCGTGACGAAGCTGTTACCGGCCAGTCCGAGATGCTCAAGGCTGAAGAAAACCGCAGCGAGCGCCGTGAGCGTCGCGATCGTCCTGAGCACGCTGACAGCGCCGATGGCGACGACAGCGACAACAGCGACGTTAGCGATAGCGCTGACGAGTAATCCACGGACCTTTTGAGGAGCCTATTAAATGGCACGTTTCTTCCGTCGTCGTAAATTCTGCCGCTTCACCGCTGAAGACGTGAAAGAGATCGATTTCAAAGATCTCAACACTCTGAAAGCCTACGTATCGGAAACCGGCAAAATCGTTCCAAGCCGTATCACCGGTACCAAAGCTCGCTATCAGCGTCAGCTGGCCACCGCTATCAAGCGCGCCCGCTTCCTGGCCTTGCTGCCTTACACCGACAGCCACGGCCGCTGAGACCGGGTCGTCGACAAGCGTAACAAGGGATAGATCGCATGCGTGCCTTGGCTGAATTGATCATGCGCGGCCGTATGCAGGCCACCTTCGTGGTGGTCGGATGTGCGGCATTGCCGCTGCTGTTCTGGTTGAGTGCTGCCGCAGGATGCCTGGTGCTTCTGCGACGCGGGTTCAGCGATGCCGCCGGCATCCTGGCCTGGGCTCTGCTGCCGGCTTTGGCCTGGTGGTATTTCGGCGAACCGCGCACCGCCATGGTGTTGGTCGGATCGCTCGGCCTGGCAATGGTTTTGCGTGCCAGCGAGTCCTGGGCCCGTGTGTTACTCGCCAGTGTGGCGTGGGGACTGATGTATGCAGTGATCCTGGGAGCGGTATTCCGTGAACCTATCGAGCTGTTGTCGCAGGAGATTCAGAAACACCTGCCGACAATGCTCGCCGGCCTCTACGAGCAAATGAGCGTAGAAGAGCGGGCCCGTCTGGGATCCCTGATTGCACCGGTACTCAATGGCCTGATAGCGGCTTTGTTGCAGATCGTCAGTGTGCTGACCCTGATGCTGGGGCGTTACTGGCAAGCGTTGTTGTACAACCCTGGCGGTTTCGGGCGCGAATTTCGTGCCGTGAGACTGTCGCCAATACCGATGCTGGTACTGGTGGTCGCCATGCTGGTCGGGCCGAATTTCGGTCCCCACATGGCCATGCTGACACCTCTGTGCAGCGTGCCGCTGGTCTTTGCAGGGCTGGCACTGGTTCATGGCCTGGTCGCTGAAAAGCGTCTTGGCAAATTCTGGCTGGTGGGGATGTATGTCGCGCTGCTGTTAGTCATGCAACTGATCTATCCGTTGCTCGTGGTTCTGGCCATTGTCGACAGCCTGATTGATTTTCGCGGCCGCCGGGGGTCGAAAGACGCCGGTAACGGTCCTGCGAACGGTGAAGGTTAAAAGTTTAGAGGATTTCCACATGCAACTGATCCTTCTGGAAAAAGTCGCCAACCTGGGCAACCTGGGCGACAAAGTAAACGTTAAGGCCGGCTACGGTCGTAACTACCTGCTGCCTTACGGCAAAGCCACCCCTGCGACCCCAGCCAACCTGGCTGCGTTCGAAGAGCGTCGTGCTGAGCTGGAGCAACTGGCTGCAGACAAGAAAGCTTCGGCTGAAAGCCGCGCTGCCCAACTGGCCGAGCTGGAAGTGACCATCACTGCCACCGCTGGCGACGAAGGCAAGCTGTTCGGTTCGATCGGCACCCACGACATCGCTGACGCACTGACCGCCTCCGGCGTTGAAGTTGCCAAGAGCGAAGTTCGTCTGCCGAACGGCACCATCCGTAACGTCGGCGAGTACGACGTTGCCGTGCACCTGCACAGCGACGTTGATGCGACCGTTCGCGTTGTCGTGGTGGCTGCGTAAGCAGTACGTGATGCTCTGGCGGCTGGCCCGCCAGAGGATTAACATCGGGCACGATCCTGTTTACAGGTCGTGCCCTTTGTCTTTCTGAAATGAGTAACTACTAATTCCAGTGGCCATGAACGACATTTCCGCCCCCGAGCAATACGATCTGCAAACCGCTGCCCTCAAGGTGCCGCCGCATTCCATCGAGGCCGAACAGGCTGTGCTGGGTGGTCTGATGCTGGACAACAACGCCTGGGAGCGCGTGCTCGATCAAGTATCCGATGGCGATTTCTATCGACATGACCACCGCCTGATCTTCCGGGCCATTGCCCGGCTGGCCGATCAGAACCTGCCGATCGACGTCGTGACCCTGTCAGAGCAACTCGACAAGGAAGGCCAGACCTCTCAGGTCGGCGGCCTTGGCTACCTCAGCGAGCTGGCCAAGAACACCCCGTCGGTGGCCAACATCAAGGCCTATGCGCAGATCGTCCGCCAGCGTGCGACCCTGCGGCAACTGATCGGTATCAGCAACGATATCGCCGACAGCGCGTTCAACCCTGAAGGCCGCACTGCCGAGGAAATTCTCGACGAGGCCGAGCGGCAGATCTTCCAGATCGCCGAGGCGCGTCCCAAGACTGGCGGCCCGGTCGGCGTCAATGACCTGCTGACCCGCGCCATCGACCGCATCGACACGCTGTTCAACAGCAACAATGCGATCACCGGCTTGTCCACCGGCTATACCGATCTGGATGACAAAACCAGCGGGCTGCAGCCGGCCGACCTGATCATCGTTGCCGGTCGTCCATCGATGGGTAAGACCACCTTTGCCATGAACCTGGTCGAAAACGCCGTGCTGCGCAGCGAAAAGGCCGTGCTGGTCTACTCGCTGGAGATGCCAGGCGAATCGCTGATGATGCGGATGCTGTCATCGCTGGGGCGTATCGACCAGACCAAGATTCGCTCCGGGCAACTGGACGATGATGACTGGCCGCGCCTGACCTCGGCAGTCAACCTGCTCAACGACCGCAAGCTGTTCATCGACGATACCGCAGGCATCAGCCCGTCGGAAATGCGCGCCCGAACCCGGCGCGTCGCCCGCGAGCATGGCGATATTGGCATGATCATGATCGACTACCTGCAGTTGATGAAAATCCCAGGTGCCGGCGGCGAGAACCGGACCAACGAAATCTCCGAGATTTCCCGCTCCCTCAAGGCACTGGCCAAGGAATTCAACTGTCCGGTCATCGCCCTGTCGCAGCTCAACCGCTCTCTGGAGCAACGGCCGAACAAGCGCCCGATCAACTCCGACCTTCGTGAATCCGGAGCGATCGAGCAGGACGCCGACGTGATCATGTTCGTCTACCGCGATGAGGTCTACCACCCGGAGACCGAGTTCAAGGGGGTTGCGGAAATCATCATCGGTAAACAGCGTAACGGCCCGATCGGCACGTCACGGCTGGCGTTCATCGGTAAATACACCCGCTTCGAAAACCTCGCGCCGGGCAGTTATCAGTTCGACGATGATTGATCCTGCCGGCACTTTGTTCTGGTGACAGCTTGTCGGCCTGGTGTTCCACACCGGCCCGGCTGTCATATAAAAACGCGAAGCTTTGCCGGGTGCGCAGCAACCCCAAACAAGCTGACAAATCCGACCATTACCGTCGGATGTGGTCAAAATTTGTGCTATATTCCGCGCCCGCGATTTTCCTGCACTCCGAGACTGGGCACCGCCATGCAAGCAGCCAAGCCGTTATTTGACTATCCCAAGTACTGGGCCGAATGTTTCGGACCAGCGCCTTTCCTGCCGATGAGCCGGGAAGAGATGGATCAACTGGGCTGGGATTCCTGCGACATCATCATCGTTACCGGTGATGCTTATGTCGATCATCCCTCCTTCGGCATGGCGATCATTGGCCGGCTGCTGGAGTCTCAGGGCTTCCGCGTCGGGATCATTGCCCAGCCTGACTGGCAGTCCAAGGACGACTTCATGAAGCTTGGCGAGCCGAATCTGTTTTTCGGCGTTGCAGCGGGCAACATGGACTCGATGATCAACCGCTATACGGCGGACAAGAAAATCCGTTCCGATGACGCCTATACGCCCGGCGGCATGGCCGGCAAGCGTCCGGACCGCGCCAGCCTGGTGTATAGCCAGCGCTGCAAGGAAGCCTACAAGCATGTGCCGATCATCCTCGGCGGCATTGAGGCTTCGCTGCGCCGCATTGCCCACTATGACTACTGGCAGGACAAAGTGCGGCATTCGATCCTGGTCGATGCCTGCGCCGATATCCTGCTGTACGGCAACGCCGAGCGCGCCGTGGTCGAGGTGGCCCAGCGCCTGTCGTGGGGTGAGAAGATCGAAGACATCACCGATATTCGCGGCACTGTGTTCGTGCGCCGTGATACCCCCAAAGGCTGGTATGAAGTCGACTCGACCCGCATTGACCGGCCGGGCAAGGTCGACAAGATCATCAACCCCTATGTGAACACTCAGGACACCCAGGCCTGCGCCATCGAGCAGGCCAAGGGCGAGGTCGAGGACCCCAACGAAGCCAAGGTCGTGCAGATCCTCGAAAGCCCGCGCATGACCCGCGACAAGACCGTGATCCGTCTGCCGTCCTTCGAGAAAGTGCGCAACGACCCGGTGCTCTACGCCCACGCCAACCGCGTGCTGCACCTGGAAACCAACCCCGGCAACGCGCGGGCGCTGGTGCAGAAGCATGGCGACACGGATATCTGGCTGAACCCGCCACCGATTCCGATGACCACCGAAGAAATGGACTACGTGTTCGGCATGCCTTATGCGCGAGTACCGCACCCGGCGTACGGCAAGGAGAAGATTCCTGCCTACGAGATGATCCGTTTCTCGGTGAACATCATGCGTGGCTGCTTCGGTGGCTGCACCTTCTGCTCGATCACCGAGCACGAGGGGCGGATCATCCAGAACCGCTCCCACGAGTCGATCATCCGCGAAATCGAAGAGATCCGCGATAAGGTGCCAGGCTTTACCGGGGTGATTTCCGACCTCGGCGGGCCGACCGCCAACATGTACCGCATTGCCTGCAAGAGCCCGGAAATCGAATCCGCGTGCCGCAAGCCATCGTGCGTGTTCCCGGGCATCTGCCCGAACCTCAATACCGATCACTCTGCGCTGATCCAGCTGTACCGCAGTGCTCGCGCGTTGCCGGGGGTGAAGAAGATTCTGATTGCCTCGGGTCTGCGTTACGACCTGGCCGTGGAGTCGCCGGAGTATGTGAAGGAGCTGGTAACCCACCACGTCGGCGGTTACCTGAAGATTGCCCCGGAGCATACCGAGGAAGGTCCACTCAACCAGATGATGAAGCCGGGCATCGGCAGCTACGACCGCTTCAAGCGCATGTTCGAGAAGTTCTCGAAAGAAGCGGGCAAGGAGCAGTATCTGATTCCGTACTTCATCGCGGCCCACCCCGGCACCACCGACGAAGACATGATGAATCTGGCGCTGTGGCTCAAGCGCAACGGCTTCCGCGCCGACCAGGTACAGGCGTTCTACCCGTCGCCGATGGCTTCGGCCACCGCGATGTACCACTCGGGCAAGAACCCGCTGCGCAAGGTCACCTATAAGAGTGAAGGGGTGAACATCGTCAAGAGCGATGAGCAGCGCCGTCTGCACAAGGCGTTCCTGCGCTATCACGACCCCAAAGGCTGGCCGATGCTGCGCGAGGCGCTGGAGCGCATGGGGCGTAGCGACCTGATCGGGCCGGGCAAGGATCAACTGATTCCGCTGCATCAGCCGGCCACCGACAGCTACCAGAGTGCCCGGCGCAAGAACTCCACGCCGTCGGGCAGCCACAAGGTGGGCAAGGGCAGCGCGACCGGGAACGGTGGTGGCAAGATCCTGACCCAGCACACCGGCCTGCCACCGCGTGGCAGCGATGGCAGCAAGCCGTGGGACAAGCGCGAGCAGGCCAAGGCCGCCGCCGAAGCCCGCCACAAGGAAGCCGCGCGCGAGCGCGCCCAGGCCAACAAGAAGGGCGGCAAGAAGCCGGCCCGTCAGCCCGTGCTGCCGCGCTAAATGAACACGCCAACCTTCGGGTTGGCGTTTTTATTTCGGCTCCGTTCTTGTGCATCCACCCCTATTCAGAGCATGGTGTGGCGTAATCCTGGTGCTCTGCTTGACTGACTAGCCATCACCCACGCCTCGGGCGTCGTGCATGCCGACGATGGCATAAGTCTTGCGCGGCCCAGGGACTGTCCAGGCTCGCAGGAGGCTCGCCGTGTCGATTCACATCGCCTTGCACCATGTTACCCATTACCGTTACGAGCGCCCTATTGCTCTGGGCCCGCAGGTGGTTCGCCTGCGCCCGGCGGCGCACAGCCGCACGCGGATCCTCTCGTACTCCCTGAAGGTGCAACCGCAAGAGCACTTCATCAACTGGCAACAGGACCCGCAGGGCAATTACCTGGCCCGTCTGGTGTTTCCCGAGAAGACCCGCGAACTGCGTATCGAGGTCGATCTGGTCGCGGAAATGGTGGTGTTCAACCCGTTCGATTTCTTTCTTGAGCCATATGCCGAGAAGATCCCGTTCGCCTACAGCGCTGATGAGCAGCGCGAGCTGAGCTCGTTTCTGGAAAAGCTGCCGCTGACGCCGAAGTTTGCCGCCTATCTTGACGGCATCAGCCGTGAGCCGTTGGCAAGCATCGACTTTCTGGTGGCGCTCAACCAGCGCGTGCACGCTGACATCAGCTACCTGATCCGTATGGAGCCTGGTGTACAGACCCCTGAACAAACCCTGGAGAATGCCTCGGGCTCGTGCCGCGACTCGGCCTGGCTGCTGGTACAACTGCTGCGTCATTTAGGCCTGGCAGCGCGTTTCGTTTCGGGCTACCTGATCCAGCTCAAGGCTGACGTCCAGGCCCTCGACGGGCCGTCGGGCACCGAGGTCGATTTCACCGATCTGCACGCCTGGTGCGAGGTGTACCTGCCAGGCGCGGGCTGGGTCGGCCTGGATGCGACCTCGGGCTTGCTGGCGGGCGAAGGGCATATTCCACTGGCGTGCAGCCCCGAGCCTTCCTCGGCGGCACCAATCAGCGGGGTTCTGGAGCCGTGCGAAAGCGAGTTCAGCCACAGCATGTCAGTGCAGCGGATCTGGGAAGCGCCGCGGGTCACCCAGCCCTACAGCGATGAGCAATGGGCCGAAATTCTGGCCCTTGGCGAACAGATCGATCACGACCTGCAAGAAGGTGATGTGCGCCTGACCATGGGCGGCGAGCCGACCTTCGTGTCGATTGACGACCGTGATGGTCAGGAGTGGAGCACCGCAGCCCTGGGGCCGAACAAGCGGCGTCTGTCGGCTGAACTGTTCCAGCGCCTGCGTGAGCATTACGCGCCGCAGTCACTGGTGCATTTCGGGCAGGGCAAGTGGTACCCCGGCGAGCAATTGCCGCGTTGGTCGCTGAACTGCTTCTGGCGCAAGGACGGCCAGCCGGTGTGGCGCAACCCGGCGCTGATCGCTGATGAAAACCGCGACCATGGCGCCGACAGCGAGTTGGCCGGGCGCTTTCTGGCCAGTGTCGCCGAGCGCTTGGGCGTAGCCCCGCGCTTCGTGTTTGCGGCTTATGAAGACAACCTTTACTACCTCTGGCGTGAAGGGCAGTTGCCGGTCAATGTCAGCGCTGAAGACTCACGGCTGGACGATGAGCTGGAGCGCGCCCGGCTGCGCAAGGTATTCACTCAGGGGCTGGACAAGGTGGTCGGCCAGGTGTTGCCACTGGCCCGCACCGCGGACGGCAAGCATTGGCAGAGCGGGCGCTGGTATCTGCGCGGCCAGCATTGCCGTCTGGTGCCGGGTGACTCGGCGCTGGGCTACCGTTTGCCGCTGGCTTCGCAGCCCTGGGTGAGCGCGGCCGAGTATCCGTTTATCCATCCTGAAGACCCGAACCAGCCGTTTGCCGAGCTGGCTGAACTTGCCGATGAGCCTGCGCTGTCTGGTAGCCAGGAGAATGAGCATGCGCCGCTCATTGATGAGTCGGCCGACTGGCTGACCCGGACCGCGCTGTGCGCCGAGGCCCGCAACGGGCGCCTGTATCTGTTCATGCCGCCGCTGCAGAAGCTCGAAGAGTATCTGGCGTTGGTGGCGGTGATCGAGGCCACCGCCGAAGAACTCAAATGCCCGGTGTTGCTGGAAGGTTACGAGCCGCCCGGCGACCCGCGGCTGGCGAACTTCAGGATCACCCCCGATCCTGGGGTCATCGAGGTCAATGTTCAGCCTTCGGCGAGCTGGAGCGAGCTGGTCGAGCGTACCGGCTTTCTCTACGAGCAAGCACGCCTGACGCGGCTGACCACCGAGAAGTTCATGATCGACGGCCGGCATGTTGGCACCGGGGGCGGCAATCACTTCGTGCTGGGCGGCGCGACCCCGGCAGACTCGCCATTTCTGCGCCGCCCCGATCTGCTGCGCAGCCTGATCAGCTACTGGCACAACCACCCCTCGCTGTCTTACCTGTTCTCGGGGCTGTTCATCGGCCCGACCTCCCAGGCGCCGCGCATCGACGAAGCGCGCAATGACTCGCTGTACGAGCTGGAGATCGCCTTTGCCCAGTTCCCGGCACCGGGTGAAGAGGTCGCGCCGTGGCTGGTCGATCGCTTGCTGCGTAACCTGCTTATCGATGTGACGGGCAATACTCATCGGGCGGAGTTCTGCATCGACAAACTCTATTCGCCGGACAGCAGCAGCGGTCGCCTGGGGCTGCTGGAGCTGCGCGGCTTCGAGATGCCGCCGCATGCCCGCATGAGTCTGGCCCAGCAGTTGTTGCTGCGCGCGCTGGTGGCGCGTTTCTGGCGTGAACCCTACGCGCCGCAACGCTTGGCGCGTTGGGGTACAGAGCTGCATGACCGGTTCATGCTGCCGTACTTCATTGAGCAGGATTTCGCGGATGTGATCACCGAACTCAATCAGGCCGGTTACCCGCTCAAGAGCGAGTGGTTCGCCGCACACCTGGAGTTTCGCTTTCCCAAGCTGGGCGACTACGCGGTCAATGGCATCGAGCTGCAACTGCATCAGGCGCTGGAACCCTGGCATGTACTGGGGGAGGAAGGCTCAGGTTCCGGCGCTGTGCGCTATGTGGATTCATCACTGGAGCGCGTTCAGGTACACCTCAAGGGGCTGGCGCCGCAGCGTTACGTGCTGACCTGCAACGGTATACCGGTGCCGCTGCAACCGACCGGGCAGGCCGGGGAGTTTGTCGCCGGGGTGCGCTATCGCGCCTGGCAGCCGGCCAGTTGCCTGCAACCGACCATTGGTGTGCATGCGCCGCTGGTGTTCGATCTGGTCGATACCTGGATGCAGCGCTCGTTGGGTGGCTGCGAGTATCATGTCGCGCATCCGGGCGGCCGCAACTTCGAGACCTTGCCAGTCAATGGCAATGAAGCGCAGAGTCGACGCCTGGCGCGTTTTCAGCGAATCGGTCATACACCGGGCAAGATCAGTGTGGCGCCGCTCAACATTAGCGACGAGCTGCCGATGACGCTGGATATGCGTCGTCATCAACCCGTTCGCCGCAGTTGAGCATGAACGGCAGCCTGGCTTTACCGCCGGCTGCCTGGCGACACCGCAAATGAAACGCGTGTGAGTTAACCTGAAGTCCTCATAGTCGCCTGCCGAGACCTGCATGCCTGATCTGCTCGATCGCTACCCGTTTTCATCGGGAACCTACCACGAGATGCTCGATGAACAGCGGCAGTTGCGCAGTCACTGGCGCCGTTTGCACGAGCAACTGCAACGCAGCAGCCCGGCGCAGTTGATGCAGCGCCAGGCATTGCTGAGCCGGCAGATCCAGGAAAACGGCGTCACCTACAACGTCTATGCCGACCCCAAGGGCGCTGACCGGCCTTGGGAGCTGGACTTGCTGCCGCATGTGATCGACGCCGACGAGTGGCGCCATATCGAAGCCGGCATCGCCCAGCGCGCACGCCTGCTCAACGCGGTGCTGGCCGACCTGTACGGCCCACAGCGCCTGATCGCCGAAGGTCTGCTGCCTGCCGAGCTGGTATTTGGCCATAACAACTTCCTCTGGCCTTGCCAGGGTGTGTTGACGCCAGACAGCACCTATCTGCACATGTATGCGGTGGATCTGGCACGCACGCCCGACGGCCGCTGGTGGGTGACCGCCGACCGTACCCAGGCACCGTCGGGGGCCGGTTATGCTCTGGAGAACCGCCAGATCGTTGGCCGGGCGTTGCCCGACAGCTACCGTGACATGAAGGTCCGGCACCTGACCGGCTTTTTCGACACGTTGCAACAGACCCTGGCCCGTCAGGCGCCGGCTGGCGATGAGGCGCCGCTGGTGGTGGTGCTGACGCCGGGGCGCTTCAACGAAAGCTATTTCGAACACCTGTACCTGGCCCGCCATCTGGGTTATCCGCTGGTCGAAGGCGGCGACCTGACCGTGCGTGATGCGCGTGTCTACCTGAAGACCCTCAGTGGGCTACGCCGGGTGCATGCCATCATGCGCCGTCTCGATGACGACTTCTGCGACCCGCTGGAACTGCGCACCGACTCTGCGCTGGGGGTGCCGGGGTTGCTGGAGGCGGTGCGTCAGGGCCAGGTACTGGTGGCCAATGCGCTGGGCAGCGGGGTGCTGGAGTCGCCCGGGTTACTGGGTTTTCTGCCGAAAATCAGTGAGCGGTTGTTGGGCGAGCCATTGATCCTGCCGTCGATTGCCACCTGGTGGTGCGGCGAGCCACCGGTGCTGGCCCAGGCCCTGGAAAAGATGCCCGAGCTACTGTTCAAGCCGGCGTTTCCTTCGCAGCGCTTTATCCCGATTCTTGGCCGCGATCTGGATGAGGCTCAGCGTGATACGCTGGCGCAGCGCATCCAGGCCCGGCCCTATGCCTACGTGGCCCAGGAACTGGCGCAGTTATCCCAGGCGCCGGTATTGCAGGACGATGGGCAGAGCCTGCAGGCGCGGGCCATCGGCATGCGGCTTTACGCCGTGGCGGATACGATGGGCTATCGGGTGCTGCCGGGCGGGCTGACCCGGGTGGCAGCACTGGCCAATGCCGATGCGGTCTCGATGCAGCGCGGCGGGGCCAGCAAGGACACCTGGGTGCTGGGTGAGCGCACGCCGGCCAGCGAACCCTGGAAGGGGCGTCGGGTGATCGGTGTGCATGACCTGATCCGCCGCGATCCTTACCTGCCTTCGCGGGTGGTGGAAAACCTCTATTGGTTCGGTCGCTACAGTGAGCGCTGCGACGACAGCGCGCGGTTGTTGCGCATCATGCTGACCCGCTATGTCGACGGTGACGACCCCTTGGCCTTGCAAGCGGCGGTGGAGCTGGCCGAGCGTCTGGGTTTGCTGCCTGATGCCGAGGAGGGCGAGACCCTGCCGCAGCGACTGTTCAGTGCGCTGGCAGGCAAGGAGTGGGTGTTCAGCCTGCGCGCCAACCTGCAGCGCTTGCAGTGGGCGGCCTCGCAGGTGCGCGGCAAGCTGTCGAGGGAGAACTGGCAGGCGCTGGTCGAACTGCAACAAGAGGCTCAGAGTCTGGAAACCGCCGAGCCGGACTTTGGCGAGTTGCTGGACTTTCTCAACCGTCTGGTCATGTCGCTGGCGGCCTTGTCCGGCTTTGCCCTGGACGACATGACCCGTGATGAAGGCTGGAGCTTTCTGATGATTGGCCGGCGCATCGAGCGCTTGCGGTTTCTCAGCACTGCGCTGGCAGGCTACCTGCGTGGCGCAGCGGTCAAGGATCAGGCCGCGCTGGAATGGCTGCTGGAACTGGGCAACAGCAGCATCACCTACCGCTCGCGTTACATGGCGGTGCCGCAGTTGATTCCGGTCCTTGACCTGCTGCTGCTCGATGAGCAGAACCCGCATGCCGTGCTGTTCCAGCTCAAACAGGTGTCGCGCTCGCTGCGCCGGCTGAACGAAGCCTTCGACGCGCCGCGTGATCACAGCCTGGCGAACCTGGCCAGGCGCCTGGCCAGTGTCGACCTCGGCAACCTGGAAAATCCGCTGTTCGGCGACAGCGGCGTGCAGGCTGCACTCGACGCCCTGGCTGAGCTGTTGCAAAGCGTCGGCGATGCCAGCGGGCTGGTGTCCGATCGCCTGGCATTGCGCCATTTTGCCCATGTCGATGATATCAGCCAGCGCACGGTGTCCGTCTGATGAGTGCCCGTTACCAGATTTTCCACGATACCCATTACCGCTATGACAGTGCGGTGTCATTGGCGCAGCAGCTGGCGCATCTCTGGCCGCGCAGCAATCGCTGGCAGCACTGCACTGAACAGCATCTGGACATCAGCCCGATACCCACCATGCGTCGCGACGAGCTGGATGTGTTCGGTAACCCGGTCACCCGGCTGGCGTTCGAGCGCCCGCACGATGAACTACAGATCAACGCCCGCTTGCAGGTCGAGGTGCTGGCGCGTCCGGAGCTGGACTTTCGCCTGTCCAGCGAATGGGAGCTGGCCTGCGCGGCATTGAGCTACAGCGCCCGGCCGATGGATGCCGGCAGCCTGGATGCCTGCCGCTTCCGTTTCGAGTCGCCTTATGTGCATCTCAAACGGGCCTTTGCCGAATTTTCCGACGATTGCTTCCCGCCCGGCCGGCCGGTGCTGCAGGGGGCCCAGGCGCTGATGGAAAAGATCTTTCGTGAATTCACCTTCGACGCCGAAGCCACGCAAGTGGCGACGCCGCTGCTGGAGGTGCTGGAGCGGCGTCGCGGGGTGTGTCAGGACTTCGCTCATATGATGCTCGCCTGCCTGCGCTCACGCGGCCTGGCGGCGCGTTACGTCAGCGGCTACCTGCTGACCCAGCCACCTCCTGGCCAGCCACGCCTGATCGGCGCTGACGCCTCCCACGCCTGGGTCTCGGTGTATTGCCCGGCGTCAGGCTGGGTCGATTTCGACCCGACCAACAATATCCAGCCAGCGCTGGAACACATCACTCTGGCCTGGGGCCGCGACTTCTCCGACGTGTCGCCGCTGCGTGGCGTCATCCTCGGCGGCGGCAGTCATGACCCTGAAGTGCGAGTGACCGTGATGCCGCTGGAGGAAGCGCAGATGCGCAATGCGTAGGCGAGGCCGAACGGCGCTCCGGTTGCTGGCGAAGACAGCGGCGCATTCGCAGCAGATGCTGTGACTTTACCAGCCTCTTCATGAGCGAGCTCGTTCCCACAGAGATTGCGCCGACCTTAACTGATCGGCATTACCTCGTCCTTCACCGCGAAAGCGCAGCACCTATGGCTGGTCGAGAGAGTCGTATGGACAATGCGCGCTGGCAGCGCAGGCATAGGCGGCGAAAACACGGCTTAACAGTTCGCTTACCGACATGATGATGGCTCCATGACTTGATGCCGCAAGCCTAGTAGGCTGGCCGCCGTCTGGCTGTTTGATTGTCTGTATGGCACCGATAGTGCCCGGCGGTAGGCACGTTGACGCAGGTCATTGGAACCGGCCCGTCTATCAGGCAGTCTTGGAGCAAGACCGAGTACCCTTTCAGGAGATTTCCATGATTCGCAAACTTCTCGCCGTGTCTTTGCTGACGCTGGCCAGCGGCCAACTGCTGGCGGCCGAATGCAAGGCCACTGTCGATTCCAACGACATGATGCAGTTCACCAGCAAGTCCATTGACGTCGACAAGAGCTGCAAGACGTTCACGGTCGAACTCAAGCACGTCGGCACTCTGCCCAAGAACGTCATGGGCCATAACCTGGTGCTGAGCAAGGCGGCGGATGTGCAGGGCATCGCCACCGACGGCATGGGCGCCGGGGTCGACAAGGATTACCTCAAAGAGGGCGATGCGCGGATCATCGCCCACACCAAACTGATCGGCGGCGGCGAAACCACATCGCTGACCTTCGATGCGACCAAGCTCGATGCCGCAGAAAAATACAAGTTCTTCTGCTCGTTCCCCGGCCATGTGGCGATGATGCAGGGCGACTTGATCCTCAAGTGACCCGCCCGGCGAGCTCATCCCTGTTGCGGATGAGTTCGCTGGTTCAGCCTGTTACGGCGCGTAAGGCAGTTCGCGTTTGTGAGCGGTCTTGGCGTAGGTTTCGCTGATGATCCGGAACGCCTCTTCACTGACCTGCTGGCCATGCAGGAAGGCATCGATCTCGACATAAGTCACGCCATGCGAGGCTTCGTCCGGCTTGCCCGGTGCCAGGTCTTCCAGGTCGGCGGTCGGTACTTTTTCCACCAGATACTCCGGTGCACCGAAGCTGCGGGCAATCGCCCGTACCTGGTTTTTCACCAGGCCGCTCAAAGGCGCCAGGTCGCAAGCGCCGTCACCGAATTTGGTGAAGAAGCCCA
This sequence comes from Pseudomonas sp. 21LCFQ010, assembly GCF_024129905.1. Taxonomy (NCBI): domain Bacteria; kingdom Pseudomonadati; phylum Pseudomonadota; class Gammaproteobacteria; order Pseudomonadales; family Pseudomonadaceae; genus Pseudomonas; species Pseudomonas sp. 21LCFQ010. The sequence continues at coordinate 181,003 of NZ_JAMYDZ010000007.1, forward strand.
TCACCGCTTCGGCGGCGTGGTCGGTGCCGATCACCAACCCCTGGTATGCGCCAGCAATGGTGTATTGCGCCACCATACGGGTGCGTGCCTTGGTGTTGCCCACCACGAAGTCCACCGCACCGGCGTGCTGCGCATCGAAGGCCCGAACCTCGGCGACCAGCGCCTGGACGCTTGGTGCGATGTTCACGGTGTGACGCTCGTCCGGGTTGATGAAGTCCACGGCGGCGGTGGCTTCGTGTTCATCCTGTTGCACGTGGTAAGGCAGACGCACCGCAACGAAGCGGTAGCCGTTGTCGCCAGTGCTTTCACGCAGCTCGCGCACCGCGCGCTGGGCCATCAGGCCGGCGGTCAGTGAGTCGACGCCGCCGCTGATGCCCAGTACCAGGGTCTTGAGCCGCGCATTGCGCAGGCATTGCTTGATGAATTCGACCCGGCGGGTCAGGTCGGCTTGCAGCGCTGCCTCATCGGCGAACGGCGGCTGAACCTTGAGTTGTTCGGCAATCTGGCGTTGCAGGGCTTGCATGGGGCTCTCCTTGTTGAAAATCGAAAGGCTCACTCGCCGGCAATGGTCGGCACCTTGAACACGTGGCGCAGGTAGGCAACGAAGTTGGGATCCTTGCATTGGGCCTTGCCCGGCTCATCGGAAATCTTCGCCACCGGCTGGCCGGCACAGGCTGTCATCTTCAGCACCATGTTCATCGGCGCGACGCCGGGGATATCGGCGGTCAAATTGGTGCCAATGCCGAAGCTGACGTTGATGCGCCCACGCAGGGCACGGAAAATCTGCAAGGCCTTGGGCAGGCTCAGGCCGTCTGAGAACACCAGCGTCTTGCTCATCGGGTCGATGCCCAGCTTGCGGTAATGGGCTATGCATTTTTCGCCCCACTGTACCGGATCACCCGAGTCGTGACGCAAACCGTCAAACAGTTTGGCGAAGTACAGATCGAAATCGTTCAGGAAGGCATCGGTGGTGATGCAGTCGGTCAGGGCGATGCCCAGCAGGCCGCGGTACTCACGCACCCAGCAATCCAGGGCGGCGCTCTGGCTGTCGATCAGTCGCGGGCCGAGTTGTTGGTGGGCCATGATCCACTCATGAGCCATGGTGCCCAGCGGTTTGATGTCTTTTTGTTGAGCCAGGTGCACATTACTGGTGCCGACGAACTGTCCGGGAAAATCATCCTTGAGGGCCTGGACCACAGTTTCCTGCACGGCATAGGAGAAGCGTCGCCGGGTACCGAAGTCAGCGACCTTGAACTCGGCCAGTTCTTCGGCACTGGCATTGGCCTTGAGCCAGTCGAACTTGGCGTACAGATGATCGCTGGCCTGAGCGAGCAGGATGTCTGGATGCTTGTGGCGGTTGCGCACCTCACTGACGATGGCCAGCAGTGGCACCTCGAACAGGATCACGTGCAGCCAGGGGCCGTGCAGCCGAATGCGCAATTCACCGTCTTCGATGCTGGCGTCTACATAGCGGGTGTTAAAGCGAAACAGGCCCAGAAAGCGCAGAAAGTCCGGTTTCAGAAAACTGATGCGCTCCAGAAAGCCCAGTTGCTCCTTGCCGAGCGACAGATTGCACAGCCGCTCGATCTGCCGTTCGATTTCAGGCAGGTACGGGCGCAGATCCTCGCCATTGCGGCAGCGGAACTCCCACTCCACATCCACATTGGGATAGTTATGCAACACCGCCTGCATCATGGTGAGCTTGTAGAAATCGGTGTCGATCAGGTTTTGCACGATGCTCTCGGAGAAAGCGCTCTCGCTCATCGGGATAGCTCCAGCATGACCGCTCAAAGGATGCGGTCCAGGCGAAAAACAATCCGACATCACCGGGCAGCGAATGTGGCAACTCGAGTCGCGAGTGTGTCGAGGCGATCATGATGCCAGCGAACGGCATTTGGTGGGGCGCTTTGTTCAAAGGTGTGTCAGCGATGCACTCAGCTCGGCAATGCAGAAATGACGATCAACACCGTAGGCTTTTTTACCTATTTAAATAGGATGCATCCATTTTTTCTGATTCGCTTTCAAGGCCTTGGCTGCGGCGCGTATAAAACGCGCCTGCGTCTGGTCTGATGGCTCGTTTCGGCTGTCCCGGATCTGTGCGTTGATCAATCAGGAAAAGGAAGTCCGATGAAACTGCTCACAAGTCTGATCCTCTTGCCCATGCTGATGCTGGTCGGTTGCAAAGGCCAAGAGCGCTGGATAAGCCTGAATTTTTCAGGTCCGGTCACGCACGACGGTCGTGTATTACCGCCGGCGTCCGCCCGCTCTCATGAATCACAACTGGCCAATCAGTTCGAGAAAATGGGTATTGCGCCGGGCGCGCTGAAGATCAGGCGAGACAGGGATGATCAGAGTGTTGTGCATATCAAGATGGTTCAAGGGGCTCTTGATGCTCAACAGCAAGAGGCGATAAAGAGCTATCTCATCGGCCTGATCGAGTCGCGTCGGCACGCCAACTTTCGTATGTCCCTGACGACTGACAAGACCGCTATCGAGGAGGTCACCAGCAAGCTGTCAATGGCGGGCATGAAGAGCTTGGTGACGTTCAATACCTCGGGTTATTTTTCGGTCAACTTACTGGACCCGCAAAGCCTGAAACCTTATCGGCCTGGTGATACCGGCGAGCGGGCAGTATGCGCCGTCACTTTAAGGCTTCAGCGTCCGACGTCGGTCTCCTACTCCAGTATCGAGCGGATCGAGGGTGCAGCGTTTTCCGGCGCGCGCAAACCCAACGTGTACGGTGAAGTTCGCTCCTTGCGGCCTTCAATGCCCGAACAGCTGATGAAAGTGCCTGTTTTACTGAGTATCGAGGATGCTGACCTGCGCAGGTTGTTGAACGAAGGTCGGCTGCAGGTACATTTTCAACTCGAGCCCCCACAGCGCTCTTGGGGAGCCTGGGCTGTTCCTATGTATGGCGTAGAGAACATCAGCTTCACTCTGACATCCATTGATGTATCGGACATTGCCAATCCCGTGTTGCGTTATTCAAGAATGCATCAGCAGTGCACCCGCGAAGTGGCTACCCTGGAGCGCCCTTTTTCTTTCCAGACCGGGCGTGGTCTGGACAGTCTGAGGGATGCCGTTTTCTGGGATGAGCCGTAATGCGAAGGCCTTGCTGGGCGATTCCATAGCACCAAGGCAACTTCATGCCCGAATGGAATGACATTCGGCACAAACCTCGTTTGCCCGCCGTCGATCAAGGGTTTATCAATAGCCGCTGGATTTTGCCCGTGCGGCTGGCGGCCTGACGACACCCGTCGAAAGGTTTTGCCGCGTTACGCTAACAATCCACTAATCTCAAAATGGTGCGTCCCGTAGCGTTCGCGCACCGCCGGTGTGCAGTTCGGTGACAGCGCCGGTTACAGTTGGGTTGCTCTTCGTGTGAGGGCGGGGTTGCTGCTTTTTGTCGTTCTGGTTGCGCTTTTTTGTTGTGTGGTTGCAACCCGTTGATCCAGAGGGTTGCACCTCTTGGTTTGCTGGATTATCAGCAACCGTACGTCCCCTGGATCGTGAGTTTTTGAAAAATAAAAAAATGATGGCACGAGGCTTGCTCAAGCCTATGGCGTAGTTGCAGTGCTAATTAAAAAAACCTCAGGAGCACCACTCATGTCGCAGACGTTCTACCGTAAAGGCTTTCTGGCAATCGCAGTGGCAACTGCATTGGGCGTGTCGTCTTTTGCCCAGGCTGACGTGAAGATCGGCGTTGCGGGGCCCATGACAGGGGCTAATGCATCGTTTGGTGAGCAGTACATGAAGGGCGCCCAGGCGGCCGCCGATGCGATCAACAAGGCAGGCGGCATCAATGGCGAGAAGATTGTCCTGGTGGCCGGAGATGATGCCTGCGAACCCAAGCAGGCCGTGGCCGTGGCCAACCGCCTGGTCGATCAGGACAAGGTCGTGGGGGTGGTCGGGCACTTTTGCTCGTCTTCTACCATTCCGGCCTCTGAGGTCTACAGCGATGCTGGCGTAATCGCCATCACCCCTGGCTCCACCAACCCGACGGTGACCGAGCGTGGCCTGAAAGAAATGTTCCGTATGTGTGGCCGTGACGACCAGCAGGGTATCGTCGCCGGCGACTACATCGTCGACGTGCTCAAGGCCAAGAAGGTCGCGGTCATCCATGACAAAGACACCTATGGTCAGGGCCTTGCCGATGCGACCCGTGCGCAACTGGCCAAGCGCGGTGTGAAAGAGGTGTTGTACGAAGGTCTTACCCGTGGCGAAAAAGACTTCAGTGCGCTGGTCACCAAGATCCGCTCCACTGGCGCTGAAGTGGTCTATTTCGGTGGGCTGCACCCCGAAGCCGGCCCGCTGGTCCGCCAGTTGCGTGAGCAGGGCCTGAAGGACGTCAAGTTCATGTCCGATGACGGTATCGTCACCGACGAGTTGGTCACCACCGCGGGCGGCGCGAAAAACGTCGATGGCGTGTACATGACTTTCGGCGCCGACCCGCGTCTGCTGCCTGACAGCAAGGCAGTGGTCGACGAGTTCCGCAAGTCCGGGTACGAGCCTGAAGGTTACACCCTGTATGCCTACGCTTCAGTGCAGGCACTGGCTGCCGGCTTCAACGGTGCCAAGGCCAACAAGGGCGACAAGGCGGCCGAGTGGCTCAAGGCCAATCCGGTGCAGACGGTGATGGGCAAGAAGGAGTGGGACACCAAGGGTGACCTGAAAACCTCCGACTATGTCGTTTACCAGTGGGACGCCAACGGTAAATACAAGCAACTGGACCAGCAGAAGTAATCCGGGCCCGCCACACCCTCGCACCCTGCGGGGGTGACCTGGATTGTTCCCTTTGCACCTGTTCGCTGCGCCTTTAAAGGCGCGGCGGGCAGGACCCTGAGCGGCTTTCAAGTGTGTGAGCGTGCGTGATGGACGGTATTTTCCTGCAACAAATGGTCAACGGCCTGACCCTCGGGTCGGTCTACGGCCTGATCGCCATCGGTTACACGATGGTCTACGGCATTATCGGCATGATCAACTTCGCCCACGGCGATGTGTACATGATCTCTGCCTACCTGACCGCCATCGGTCTGGCGGTGCTGGCATTTTTCGGGCTTGAGTCCTTTCCCTTACTGATTCTCGGCACCCTGGTGTTCACCATTGTGGTCACCGGGGTCTACGGCTTTGTGATCGAGCGGGTGGCCTACAAGCCACTGCGTAACTCGACCCGTCTGGCACCGCTGATCAGTGCCATCGGTATTTCGCTGATTCTGCAAAACTACGCCCAGATCAGCCAGGGTGCCCGCCAGCAAGGCGTACCGACCCTGCTCGAAGGCGCCTGGCGTTTCGAGATTGGCAGCGGCTTCGTGCAGATCACCTACACCAAGATCTTTATCCTGATCGCCGCCTTTGCCGGCATGGCGATCCTGACTTACATCATCCAGTGCACCAAGCTGGGCCGGATGTGCCGCGCCACCCAGCAGGACCGCAAGATGGCCTCGATTCTGGGCATCAACACTGACCGGGTGATTTCCTACGTGTTCATCATCGGTGCGGCCATGGCGGCGCTGGCCGGTGTACTGATCACCATGAACTACGGCACCTTCGACTTCTACGCCGGCTTCGTGATCGGCATCAAGGCATTCACTGCTGCCGTGCTGGGCGGCATCGGCTCACTGCCGGGGGCGATGCTCGGCGGGCTGATTCTTGGCGTGGCTGAGGCGCAGTTCTCCGGGATGATCAACTCTGACTACAAAGACGTGTTCAGCTTCAGCCTGCTGGTGCTGATCCTGATCTTCCGTCCGCAGGGCCTGCTGGGCCGCCCACTCGTGGCTAAGGTGTAAGCATGTCAGCTCCTACTAAACCAATCGATTACAAGAAAAGCCTGATCGACGCGGTGCTGGCCGGCCTGCTCGCGCTGATCGTGTTCGGTCCTATCGTCGGCGTGGTCCTGGATGGCTACAGCTTCAATCTTGAGCCTGCCAAGGTGGCGATGTTTGTCGCCGTGGTAATGGTCGGGCGCCTGCTGCTCAGCCTGTTCCTGCAAACGGCGCGTGGCCAGCGGCTGGCCCAGGGCATGGAGTCCGGTGGCGCAGGGGTGCATGTGCTCAAGCCTGATCACAAGTCGAGCCTGTACTGGATTATCCCGGCCCTGATCGTCATTGCCGTGATCTTTCCGGTATTTGCCAACAAGTACCTGCTGACCGTGGTCATTCTTGGCCTGATCTACGTGTTGCTCGGCCTGGGGCTGAACATCGTGGTCGGTCTGGCTGGCCTGCTCGATCTGGGGTACGTGGCGTTTTACGCCATCGGCGCCTACGGTCTGGCGCTGGGTTACCAGTATCTGGGCCTGGGTTTCTGGTCGGCCTTGCCCTTGGCGGCCATTGCTGCGGCACTGGCGGGCTGTATCCTGGGCTTTCCGGTGTTGCGCATGCACGGTGATTATCTGGCCATCGTGACCCTGGGTTTTGGCGAGATCATTCGCCTGGTGCTCAACAACTGGCTGTCGTTCACCGGTGGTCCCAATGGTGTGCCGGTGCCGTCGCCGACCTTCTTCGGTCTGGAGTTCGGGCGCAGGGCGAGAGAGGGCGGGGTGCCGATCCACGAGTACTTTGGCTTCGAATACAACCCTGACCTGAAATTCCTGTTCATCTATGCGGTGCTGTTCATCGTGGTGCTGGCGGTGCTGTTCATCAAGCATCGCCTGACCCGTATGCCTATCGGGCGTGCCTGGGAAGCGCTGCGTGAGGACGAGATCGCCTGTCGTGCCATGGGCCTGAACCATGTGCTGGTCAAACTCTCGGCATTCACCATCGGTGCCTCCACTGCCGGTCTTGCCGGGGTGTTTTTCGCCAGCTATCAAGGCTTCGTCAACCCGACCTCGTTCACCTTTTTCGAGTCGGCACTGATCCTCGCCATCGTGGTACTGGGTGGCATGGGCTCGACGGTCGGCGTGGTGATCGCGGCGTTCGTGCTGACGGTTGCCCCTGAACTGCTGCGTAGCTTCGCTGAATATCGGGTGCTGCTGTTCGGCATCCTGATGGTATTGATGATGATCTGGCGGCCACGCGGCCTGATCCGTATCAGCCGCACCGGCGTCAAGCCTCGCAAGGGTGTTCTGGTGCAGGGAGGAGCGGCGCAATGAGCCAGGAAATCGTACTTTCGGTCGAGCACCTGATGATGCACTTTGGCGGTATCAAGGCGTTGAGTGACGTCAGCCTGCAAGTGCGGCGCAATTCGATCTTCGCCCTGATCGGCCCCAACGGCGCCGGCAAGACCACCGTGTTCAACTGCCTGACCGGCTTTTACAAGGCCACTGGCGGGCGCATCGAGCTGCACACCCGTGGCAAAACCACCAACGTCATCAAGCTGCTGGGCGAGTCTTTCCAGCCGACCGACTTTATCTCGCCACCGAGCTTTTTCCGCCGGCTGTACTACAAGATGTTCGGCGGTACTCACCTGGTGAACCGCGCAGGGCTGGCAAGGACGTTCCAGAACATTCGCCTGTTCAAGGAAATGTCCGTGGTGGAGAACCTGTTGGTGGCCCAGCACATGTGGGTCAACCGCAACTTGCTCAGCGGTATCCTCAACACCCCTGGCTATCGCAAGGCCGAAGAGGACGCTTTGAATACCGCATTCTACTGGCTCGAAGTGGTGGATCTGGTGGACTGTGCCAACCGCCTGGCCGGTGAGTTGTCCTACGGCCAGCAACGGCGTCTGGAAATCGCCCGGGCCATGTGTACCCGGCCCCAGGTGATTTGCCTCGACGAGCCGGCTGCCGGCCTCAACCCGCAGGAAACCGAAGCCCTGAGCGGCATGATCCGCAAGCTGCGCGATGAACACGACATGACGATCGTGCTGATCGAGCACGATATGGGGATGGTCATGAGCATTTCCGATGACATCGTGGTGCTCGACCACGGCAACGTGATTGCGGCGGGCAAGCCACAAGACATTCGTAACGACCCCAAAGTGATTGCTGCCTATCTGGGCGCTGAGGAAGAGGAACTGGTATGAGTCAACCGATCCTCGAATTGAAAGAGATCGACGTGTTCTACGGGCCGATCCAGGCGCTCAAGAAGGTGTCGCTGCACATCGATGAAGGCGAGACGGTTAGCCTGATCGGTGCCAACGGGGCCGGCAAGTCGACCCTGCTGATGTCGATTTTCGGCCAGCCGCGGGCGGCCAGCGGGCAGATTCTCTATCAGGGCACCGACATCACCCAGAAGTCCTCGCACTACATCGCTTCCAACGGTATTGCCCAGTCACCGGAGGGCCGCCGGGTGTTCCCCGACATGTCAGTGGAAGAGAACCTGCTGATGGGCACCATTCCGATTGGCGACAAGCACTGCGGCGAAGACATGCAGCGTATGTTCGAGTTGTTTCCCCGGCTCAAGGAGCGGCGCAACCAGCGAGCGATGACCATGTCGGGTGGCGAGCAGCAGATGCTGGCCATTGCCCGGGCGCTGATGAGCCGGCCCAAACTGCTGCTGCTCGATGAGCCGAGCCTTGGCCTGGCACCGATCATCGTCAAACAGATCTTTTCGATCCTGCGCGAGCTGGCCTCTACCGGCATGACCATCTTTCTGGTCGAGCAGAACGCCAACCACGCCCTGAAGCTGTCTGACCGCGCTTATGTGATGGTCAACGGCGAGATTCGCCTGTCTGGCACCGGCCAGGAGCTGCTCTGCAACGAGGAGGTGCGCAACGCTTATCTGGGCGGGCATTGATCGCGTCAAGTTTTCAACAGCAGTTATCCACGCCCCGGCCGGTTATCGTCCGGGGCGTCATTTTTTCCGATTGTGGAAAACCTTTTTGGCGCAGCGCTGGAGCGCGACATAAAGCCGCTGTAACGGCCTGTTTTGTCACGCTTTTGACTTGTTCAGGATTACTGTGGAACTGACTGTTGATAACTTGGTGGCATTTATCTGTAGGCCTTTATATACAAGGCTTATAGCGCTATGGTTAAAAAATGATCAGCGGTTTTTTTCAAGCGTATCAGAGCGTTTGTCAATCGTTTGAGCGCTGGTTATTGATACAGTATCAGGTGCCTGTCATCCTGTGGATAACTCTGTGGGAAAGCCTTGGAAAGACTCGGCAATGCCAAGTACCCAAAGGGCTGCGACGTATTTTCGCTAAACATCCATGAACGGCTCGTAACAACCAGGCAGCGCAAGTCAAGCAAAAAACTTTTCCTGAGGCCCTGCAGCCCGCGTCACGCAAGGCTTTGCCGGTTTCAGAGTTGCTCACGGAAATTGTGGGCCTGACTGTGGATAAGGTGAGTAAAACCAGCTACAGGCCACGAACTGCATGGCTTACAGGCTGTTGGTCGTTTTTTGTACAGGTTCACGTGGTATTGGCTGTTTTATCCACCGGGCTTGATCCTCGGCCGATCGCACGGGCATTCTGCCGGTCTTGTGTGCGCGGCTGTTTGCAGTTGGCGCACTTATCAACAGGCTGCGCGGTTCAGCGCCATGTCAGGAGAATGAAATGACTTCCACCGTATTCATTACCGGAGCGACGTCCGGGTTTGGCGAAGCCTGTGCCCGCCGCTTTGCCGAGGCCGGCTGGTCGCTGGTACTTACCGGTCGGCGCAAAGAGCGCCTGGATGCGCTGCAGGCCGAGTTGTCGGCCAAGACCCGGGTGCTGACCCTTGAGCTGGACGTGCGTGACCGCAAGGCCATGGAGAAGGCCATCGCCGAACTGCCGGAAGAGTTCGCCACGATTCGCGGACTTATCAACAACGCAGGCCTGGCTCTGGGCCTGGAACCGGCACCGAAGTGCGATCTGGACGACTGGGACACCATGATCGACACCAACATCAAAGGCCTAGTCTATACCACGCGCCTGCTGTTGCCGCGCCTGATCGCTCATGGCCGTGGTGCGAGCATCGTCAACCTGGGGTCGGTGGCCGGTAACTACCCGTATCCGGGCGGTAACGTATACGGCGGCTCCAAGGCCTTTGTCGGTCAGTTCTCGCTGAACTTGCGCAACGACCTGGTCGGCACTGGCGTGCGGGTCACCAACCTTGAGCCGGGCCTGTGCGAAAGCGAGTTCTCGCTGGTGCGTTTTGCCGGTGACCAGTCCAAGTACGACGCCACCTACGCCGGCGCCGAGCCGATCCAGCCGCAAGACATCGCCGAGACCATCTTCTGGATCATGAACACCCCGGCCCACGTCAACATCAACAGCCTGGAGCTGATGCCGGTCAGCCAGACCTGGGCAGGCTTTGCCATCGATCGCAACCGCGGCTAAAACCTGTCCGCTGACCCCGTAGGAGCTGCTTTAGCAGCGAATTTCAGCAGCGAATTGATGCTGAAGCCTTCGCGGCTGAAGCGGACCGCCGCCCGGCCGCTCCTACCGGGTCATGTGTTGTTATTGAGGTGGTTTTCCAGCCCCAGGTAGCAGGTTGCCAAGTGGTACGGGGTGGTGGAGGGCATGTCGCTGCGGCTGACTTTTCCCTCGCTGTCCAGGCACTCATGCCAGCCCTGTGGATAAATGAACCGGGTCTGCAGCGCCATGGCCTGCGCAGGTAGCAATGACTGCGCACCGTCGCGTAACGCCAGGGCGCGCAGGTACTCGGCCTGGGCCCAGATACGCTGGATGCCGTCCACGACACTGCCATCGGGTTTGAGCATTGCACTGACCGCGCCGCTGCGAGCATCGACACCTTGCGCCTGAGCCACGGCGAACGCTGTGTGCAGCGCCTTGTACAACGGGCTGCCATGCAACTGCGGGGTTGATTGCAGAAGAAAGAACCACTCGAACTGGTGCCCCGGCTCGTACCAGTTATCCACAGCGCCGAGCGGCTTCTCCAGCAGCACGCCGCTCGCCGGATCAATGAAGTGCTCATGCATGTGATCCACCAGCCCTTCCAGCGCCTCGACGGTGTCGGGGTCGGCGCGCACTTGTAACGTGGCCAGAAAGGCTTCGGCCAGGTGCATCAGCGGGTTCTGCAACGCACCGCTGCCCAGATCGGACCAGTCTTCGCCAAGGCTTGCTTCATAAAGCCCCTGGCCATCGGCAAAATGCTCGCGTACCACGCTCAAGGCTGCGTCCAGTGCCGACTCGGCCAATGGCTCTCGGGTTTTGGCCCAGTAGTGCGCGCAGGCGAAAATGATGAACGCGTGGGTATACAGATCCTTGCGCCGATCCAGTGGGGCGCCTTGCGGGTCGATGCTGTAGAACCAGCCGCCATGCTCGGCATCGTGAAAGTGCCGCTGCAACGAGCGGAACAACGCATGGGCACGCTGCTCGGCCTGCGGTACTTGCGGCCTGCCAATCAGGCTTGCGAATACAAACAACTGGCGGGCGCAGGCCATGGCCCGGTAGCGCTGCGCAGGCAGTGGCTGGTGCTCGGGGTCGACGGCCTCAAAAGGCAGTGCCAGTGCCGGGTTCCAGCCTGGGCCCAGCCATATGGGCACAACAATCTGGAGAAAATGCGTTTGCAAGGCGGCAAACACCTGACTCAGTTCAGGCTGTGGAACGGTGCTGGAGGCGTGGGGCATGAGCGGGCATCACGGCAGGATCGGATGCGCGCATGTTAACAGGCGTACTGCTAACCGTGCAGGCCGCGCCAATGGCGCGCGCCCATAAATATGAAGCGCAGCTGTTCGGTGATCTTGGCCTGCGGGGTCAGGTGGGCCGCCAGCGGGGCGGCGGGCGGGTCGATCAGCTCTGGCAACATGGCAAAGACACTCTTGACCACCAGGTCGGCAATGATGCCCAGCGAGTCGCTGTTGAGGTGCTGCCACTTGGGCATTTTCCCCAGGTCTGTGGCCAGGTCGGCGACGATACCTTCGCGCAATGCCGCCAGCGCCTGACGAACCTGCAACGAGCCGCCGTACTGTTCGCGGGCCAGAAACAGGAACTGCTGCCGGTTGGCTGCCACACCGTCGAGAAAGATCCGTACCGAGGCTTCGATCAGACCACCCATCACCATTTCGTTATGACGGACCAGGCGGATGGTTTCCCGAAAGGTGTGGCCGACTTCCGCGACCAGCGCCAGACCCAACTGGTCCATGTCGTCGAAGTGCCGATAGAAACCGGTCGGCACGATCCCGGCGGTGCGTGCCACTTCCCGCAGGCTCAGGCTGCCGAAGCCGCAACCACTTTCCATCAACTGATGTGCGGCGTCGAGCAGGGCGCGGCGGGTCTGTTGTTTCTGTTCGGCGCGGGGTGACATGGGTGGGGCGTTCCGGGGATAAACTGCGCTGCACTCTAACACGAGAGCGACCGATAGCAGGTTGATGAGTGATCGAGTCAAACCATGCTGGCTTTTACCAGTCAAAGTGGTATGTCGTGTGTAGCGCGCCTGATGGGCGCGCGGGTTCTGGAGAGTCGCAATGACGCGCAGCCGCAAGATTTTCGCCTGGACAGGCGTCACCCTGGTCGCCCTGCTGGCCATTCTGATCGTTGTGATCGCCACCTTTGACTGGAACCGCCTCAAACCTTTTATCAACGACAAAGTCAGCGCAGCCTTGCATCGTCCGTTTGCCATCAACGGAGATCTGAGCGTGCGCTGGCAGCGCGAAGGCGATGAAAACGGCTGGCGTGGCTGGGTGCCCTGGCCGCAGTTTGTCGCGCAGGACCTGACCCTGGGCAACCCTGACTGGTCGCGTCAGGCGCAGATGGTCACGCTCAAACAGGTGACGTTCAGCCTCTCGCCGTTGCCGCTATTGAGCCAGCGGGTGGTGATTCCCCGCATCGAACTGAATCAACCCGACGCAAAGCTCGAACGGCTGGCCGACGGCCGCGCCAACTGGGTGTTCGACCTGCCCAAGTCCGATCCAGACGCAGAGCCTTCGGCGTGGGAGCTCGACATTGGCTCGATCCGCTTCGACAAAGGCCTGGTAAGCATTGATGACCAGACCCTTAAAACCCGGATGGAACTGGTCATCACCCCATTGGGTAAACCGATTCCGTTCAGTGACATTGTCGGCGGCAAAGAAGCACAGAAGGTGGCCGAGAAGGGCGCCAGGCCCCAGGACTATGCCTTTGCCATCGCCACCAAGGGTCAATACCGTGGCCTGCCGGTTGGCGGCAATGGCAAGGTTGGCGGGTTGCTGGCCCTCAAGGATGCCAGCCAGCCATTTCCGGTGCAGGCCGATGTAAAAATTGCCGATACCCATATCGTGGTCGCCGGCACCCTGACCGATCCGCAGAACTTCGGCGCCCTGGACCTGCGCCTGAAACTCTCCGGCGCGAGCCTGAGCAACCTGTACCCGCTGACCGGCGTGACCCTGCCCGATTCAGGGGCATACGCCACCGACGGTCGATTGATTGCCCGGCTCAAGGACCCGCAAGGTGCGAACTTCCGTTATGAAGGCTTCAACGGCAAGATCGGTAACAGTGACATCCACGGTGACCTGGGCTTTGTCGCCAGCCAGCCACGGCCGAAACTGACCGGTAAGCTGGTGTCCAACCAGTTGCTGTTCACCGATCTGGCGCCGCTGATCGGTGCCGATTCCAATACCGAGCAGAAAAAGCGCGGCGGCGAGAGCAAGCAGCCGTCGGGTAAAGTGTTGCCGGTCGAGACATTTGCCACCGACCGCTGGCGCGCCATGGATGCCGATGTGGAGTTCACCGGCAAGCGCATCGTCCAGGCGCCGGAACTACCGCTGAGCGATCTGTACACCCATGTGCTGCTCGATGATGGTCAGTTGAGCCTGCAACCTCTGCGCTTTGGCGTGGCCGGCGGCAAGCTTGATGCCGATATTCGCCTTAACGGTCGCGTCCAGCCGCTGCAGGGGCGCGCCAAACTGTCGGCCCGGGGCTTTAAGCTCAAGCAGTTGTTCCCCACGTTCGAACCGATGAAAACCAGCTTCGGCGAGCTCAATGGTGACGCTGATATCAGCGGCCAGGGCAACTCGGTCGCGACCTTGTTGGGGACCGCCAATGGCCAACTGCGCATGTTGATCAACGATGGTGCGATCAGTCGCGGGCTGATGGAAATCGCCGGGCTCAATGTTGGCAACTATCTGGTTGGAGAGTTGTTCGGTGACAAGGAGGTGAAGATCAATTGCGCGGTCAGCGACTTCGGGATCAAGGACGGCCTGGCCAGCAGCCGATTGTTTGTGTTCGATACCGAGAACGCGATCATTTACATCAATGGCACCGCCAATCTCAAGAGCGAGCAACTGGACCTGAAGATCAATCCTGAGTCGAAAGGCTTCCGGGTGTTTTCCCTGCGCTCACCGTTGTACGTCAACGGCACCTTTGCCAAACCCAATGCCGGCGTACAGACCGGCCCGTTGTTGCTGCGCGGCGCCGGCATGCTGGCGCTGGGTGTCGCCGCCGGCCCTGCCGCGAGCCTGCTGGCGCTGGTTGCCACCGGCGACAGCACCCCGGACCAATGCACCCCGATGCTGGAACAGATCAGGGCCGGCAAGTTACCCAAGGCGACCAGATAATCAGGGGTAAGCCCAATACTGTTCGATTAAGCCTCAAAAATCTCTATGGGAGATCGCCCGCCGCCTCGGCGCCGCGCTGTCGCGTAGCCAACACGCAACCCCGTAGGAGCAGCTTTAGCTGCGAAAGGCTTCGCAGCTAAAGCTGCTCCTACGGGAGGGCCTTGTAAATCAGCGATTTGTAATTTGTTTGATGAGAGCGAGCTCTGCTCGCGAAGAGGTCGGTAAAGTCACGGCAGATGCAGTGTTTTTACTGGCCTCTTCGCTACCAGGGGAGCTCCCACAGAGGTATATAACGCCTAAACGAACAGTCTTGGCGTTACGCCCATTACTGCTCCCAGCGAAGCATAAAGTGCCTGATTGACCTCTGGGGTCAGGCCTGGCCCGGTGGCTGGCCTGTGCCGGGCAGTGGAGCAGAATCAATAGCGAGTGGCCGAGGCGTCATGGATAGCGCCCCAGCCATCCACCCTCACAAATCAGCGAGAATGTCCGCCATATCGTCGGCGTGTTCTTCTTCCTGGGCCAGAATGTCTTCGAAGATGCGCCGGGTGGTCGGGTCAGCTTCGCCGATGTACTGGATGATCTCCCGATAGCTGTCCACCGCAATGCGCTCGGCCACCAGGTCTTCGTAGACCATTTCCTTGAGCGTTGTGCCGGCCACGTACTGGGCGTGGGAATTCTTCGACAGCAGGTCCGGGTTGAACTCCGGCTCGCCGCCCAGTTGCACGATGCGCTCGGCGAGTTTATCGGCGTGTTCGGCTTCCTGTTGGGCGTGTTCGAGGAACTCTGCCGCCGCAACGCTGGCTTTAAGCCCCGAAGCCATGAAGTAGTGACGTTTGTAGCGCAGCACGCACACCAGTTCGGTGGCCAGCGACTCATTGAGCAGGCGCAGGATGGTATCCCGGTCGGCGCTGTAGCCTTCGGTGACCGCGCCGTTCTCGACGTGCTGGCGGGCACGCTGGCGCAGGCTGCTGACGTCAGACAGGGTATGGGCTGGGTTCAGGCTGTTCATCAGGTATCTCCTGGGCTAGTACGGTTGTGACGCTTCGCTCTGTTGCAGCCGGTGCGGCGAAGTCGTTACAGGTTGTGAGTAACAAGCGACAGGAAAAGTTTTATCGGAATTCAATCATTCATCCGGGTGTAAAAAACACGAAACGACTGCAGCAGGTGGGGGTCACAACGATGAGACCTTTCTATGGAGAGACACCATGCTCAAGTTCCTTGGCGGCACCGTCGGCATCATTTTTCTGATTGGTTTGATCGTGGTCATCGCGCTGTTCAAGCTGGTTTTCTGAGGTTTGAATGATTCAAGGCTGCACGATTGCTGCTGGGTTGCCAGCCAACTGACGTGCAGCCTCGCTTCGCGCCGTCCCCCCGGTCCTGTTCGACGCTGCTGATGTGTGCTTATTTATGCGCATAAAGCAATAATTTCTCTGATTTTTGCATTGGAGCGATTGAAACCGGCCTGTCATTCTGCCAGCCCGTTCTGTTACGCCAGCACCCCCTGCACTGCGCGTCCCAGGCTGTCTGTCGGATTGAATAGGAGTACCGGGTATGTATCGCTGGCTGGCCAATCTGACTGTCGCCAGGAAACTGATGACAGGTTTCGGGCTGCTGTTGTTGATGAGTGTTCTGATTTTTTGCGCCGGCTGGAGCTCCATCAGCGCGTTGTCCGGGCGTATGGATCGTATGAGCGCTGTGAACAAGCTCATGGATGACCTGGCGACGATGCGCCTGGCCAGATCGGATTATTTGCAGAGTGAGGGCAATGCCGAAAAGGCCGGCACCCTGGAGACAAGAATCAGCGCGACCGGGCAGACACTCAATGCCCTTGCCGCGCTGTACAGGCAGGCGTCGAATCAGGCGATTCTCGCTGAAATGGCAAACTACCTGACGCAATACAGCGCCGGTCTTAATAACCTTAAAGCCAGTTATCAACAGATCGACGAGTCACGCGCGATGCGGCGCAGTACCGGTGACAAGACCCTGGCACTGCTGGACAGCCTGGACGGTTATATCGGCAAGAATCAATTGAATGTCGAGCAACAGTACACGCGCTACCGAGCCGTCAAAGACCTGCAAATGCAGTTTCTGTATGCCCGGTTTGAAACACGGGCCTACACCTACAGCAATAACCCGAACAGCTTTTCTGCATCGGTCGCGGCCGTCGACAAGACCTTGTCCAGTCTGGAGGTGTTGCGCCAGTCGCTGGATGACAGCGGTCAATCCGTTGCCTCAAGCCTGCGCGATCTGGTGCTCGGTTATCGCGCCACGCTGGATGTTCATCAGGCGGCCTTGGTGCAGATCAGGACCCAAGTCGATGAAATCAAGAAGCAGGGCGATGCCATGCTGCAGCTCAGTCAGGATCTGTATGCCAGTCAGATGCAACTGCGTACCCAGGACACTCAAACCGCTGCCTGGACAATGGCGCTTAGCCTGGCGCTGGCGCTTGGCCTGGGGGTCTTTGGGGCCGTGCTGATCACCCGGCAGATTGCGCCGCCCCTGCGCGCCGCTCTGCAAAGCGTTCGGCGTATTGCCAGCGGTGATCTGACCGTGCAGCCTGCCTCGCGCCGTGAGGATGAGATCGGTCAGCTTGAGCAGGGACTGGCCGACATGGTGACCCATTTGCGGCAATTGATCAGCCATATCGGTGATGGCGCATCCATGATCGCCAGTTCAACGCAACAACTCTCGGCGATCACCCGGCAGACCAGCAGCGGCGCCAGTGAGCAGAAGCTTGAGACCGAGCAGGTTGCGACAGCGATGCATCAGATGAGCACCTCGGTCCAGGACGTGGCCCGCAGCGCCGTCGAAACGGCAAGCGCAGTAGACCAGGCTGCGCAGGATGCCGATGGCGGCGCTACTATCGTCATCAAGGCCATAGAGCAGATCGAGAGCCTGACCGGGGAGGTTCAGCTGACCAGCCAGGCGGTAAGCAGTCTGGCGCTGGAAAGTGGCCGTATCGGTGCCATGCTGGACGTCATCAAGTCGGTTGCCGAGCAGACCAACCTGTTGGCGTTGAACGCTGCCATTGAAGCGGCGCGGGCAGGCGAAGCCGGACGTGGTTTTGCCGTAGTGGCCGATGAGGTTCGCGCACTCGCCCAGCGCACACAGCAATCGACCCAAGAGATAGAAGCGCTGATTGCGGCGTTGCAGCAGGGCACCCAGCGCGCCGTACAGCGAATGGATGCCAGCCTGAAATTGACCACAGACAGCGTCGGGTTGGCCCGCGATGCCGGTCAGGCGTTGTCGAGCATTACCTCGAACATCATCGCCATCCAGGGCATGACCCGGCAGATTGCTGCCGCTGCCGAACAGCAGGGTGCGGTCGCCCAAGAGATCAGTCGCAGCGTGGTGAATGTGCGCAGCATTACCGAGCAGGCTTACACCGCGAGCGAGCAGACCAGCCAGGCGAGCATGGAGCTGGCCAGGCTGGGCCATACCCTGCAAGGCCATGTGCAGCGTTTTCAGGTCTGATGGGCGTTAGGTCGATCACGACGCCAGAGAGCAAAAAGCCCGGTTTTTTAGCCACCGGGCTTTTGTCTATGTCGTTTAACGCTACATTGCCTTTTCGTTCTGCTCGCGCTGCTCACAGGTCATGAAGCCCTTGTGTACCACCCTGCCATCACTGTTGAAACTCACGTGATACACCTGTTGGTGACCGTCTTTGGTCAGCACGTAGTTATTACAGGTGCCAGGGTTGACCTTGCGCTGCACGGTGGTCGAAGGTTCGCCGCCAATGGTCAGCACCTGCTGGCGGGTCATGCCGTTCTCGACCTGCTTGACCAGCGGCTGGTCGCGATAGGTCACGTAGTCCACCGGGTTTTGCACGGTGGTGCTGCCGCAGCCGGCCAGAGTTGCCAGAACACAGCTTGCTGCCAGGATTTGCTTGTACATCGCAGTCTCTCCGTATGACAGAGCCGATGCCGGCCCGGTACGATTTTGAACCGCAGCGGCGGCAGAGAGTTCGATGCATTTGGCCAGTATCGTTTGTTGGTCGTCTTTTGCTGCCTTGTCGGCAAACGCCGCTAGGCTGAACCCATCAAGGTTCAGGACAGGAGCGTCCCATGACACAAGACTACGCCACGCGTTATCCCCTGTTGTTGGTCCCCGGCCTGCTGGGATTTGTCAGGGTGCTGATCTACCCCTACTGGTTCGGGATCGTCAAACCTCTGGAGCGTGGTGGTGCCAAGGTCTTTCCGGTCATGGTTTCGGGGGTCAACTCCACGGAAATCCGCGGGGAACAACTGTTGCTGGTCATCGAGCAGATCATGCGCGACACCGGCGCGACCAAGGTCAATCTGTTCGGCCATAGCCAGGGCGCGCTGACGGTCCGCTATGTGGCGGCCAAGCGCCCGGACCTGGTGGCCTCAGTCACCTCCGTGGCCGGCCCCAATCATGGTTCGGAACTGGCCGACTTTCTTGAGCGGCGGTTTCCGGTGGGCACGCCAGGCGGGCGCATCGTCAATGCGATCATCGGTTTGCTCGACGGGTTGATCCGGGTCTTCGAAACCGGCTATCGCGGGCCGCGCTTGCCCACTGATATCAGTGCCTCGCACCAGTCGTTGACCACCACCGGCGTGGCCCTGTTCAACCGCGCGTATCCCCAAGGCTTGCCAGAGTCCTGGGGCGGGCAGGGCGCAGAGGTGGTCGATGGCGTGCGCTACTACTCCTGGTCGGGGATCATCAAGCCGGGGATCACCAATCGTGGCCTGAACCTGCTCGATGGCTCCAATATCGTCTGTCGCCTGTTTGCCCGGACCTTCACCAAAGAGCGCGGCCAGTGTGACGGCATGGTCGGGCGCTTCAGCTCGCATCTGGGCCGGGTGATCGGTGATGACTTTGCGCTGGATCACTTCGACAGCGTCAATCAGATGATCGGCCTGGTCGGGCGCGGGGCCCGGCCGGTGCAGCTGTTTCTGGAGCATGCCGCACGGCTGAAAGCCGCCGGTCTCTAGCTTTCGCGCCCGCAAGAAATAATTTTCAGCCTGCGTCATCCGGTCGCGCCCCCGTCAAATCGGGGGCGCGCAGCTGATCGTTGTCAGTGTTGTCAGGCGCGTTGCAGCGCGCTCACTGGTTCTCGCTCTGGAAGGCTGGCAGACTGCCCGCTTGTCCGTGCTGCCGTATGAGGCGCTATGCCAACGTTTTCTTCGCGTCAGATCTTCATCGCCAGTTGGCTCATCATGTTTGGCGGCCTGCTGTTCGTGCTGCCGTTTCGTTTGCTGCCAAGCCTGCTCTGCGGCCTGCTGGTGTTTGAGCTGGTCAACATGCTGACCCCGCGCTTGCAGCGCCTGATTGCCGGCGAGCGGGCGCGCTGGCTGGCGGTGGCGTTGCTTGGCACCCTGGTGGTGAGCCTGCTGGCTTTGCTGTTCGCCGGCGCGTTCAGCTTCATCCTGCACGAGGCGGAAAACCCTGGCGCCTCGCTGGACAAGTTCATGACCCTGATCGACCGCGCTCGCGGTCAGTTGCCGCCGTTCATCGAGTCCTACTTGCCGGCCAGTGCGGCCGAGTTCCGGGTCTCGCTGGTGGTCTGGCTGCAAAAGCACATTGGCGAGCTGCAACTGATCGGCAAGGGTGCCGCGCACATGTTCGTAACCATGCTCATTGGCATGGTGCTGGGCGCGATCATTGCCTTGCAGCGCATCAGCGATGTCAGCAGCCGCAAACCGCTGGCTGCCGCGCTGTTTGATCGTCTGCACCTGCTCAGCCAGGCGTTTCGCAACATTGTCTTTGCGCAGATCAAGATTTCGTTGCTCAACACCGCACTGACCTCGGTGTTTCTGGCCGTGGTGCTGCCGCTGTGGGGCATTCACCTGCCGCTGACCAAGACCCTGATCTTCATGACCTTCGTGCTGGGCCTGTTGCCGGTGGTGGGTAACCTGCTGTCCAACACGCTGATCTTCATCGTCGGCCTGTCGGTGTCGCTGTGGGTGGCGCTGGCGGCGCTGGGCTACCTGATCGTTATCCACAAGGTCGAGTATTTTCTCAACGCACGCATCGTCGGCGGCCAGATCAGCGCCAAGTCCTGGGAGCTGTTGCTGGCCATGCTGCTGTTCGAAGCCGCTTTCGGCCTGCCTGGCGTGGTGGCGGGGCCGGTGTACTACGCCTACCTCAAGAGCGAATTGAAGCAGGCGGGTCTGGTCTGAACGCAGCTGCAAGCTACAAGCTGATCGAGGTTGGCTTTTCGCTTGAGGCTTAACAGCTTGGGGCTTGCAACGGCTCCTCAGCCGTAACGCTTTTTGGCTTCGATCGCCAGGCCGCTGCCGATGCCGCCGAAGATATCGCCTTCAATGTGCCGGGCGTTGGGCAGCATCAGTGACACGCTGTTGCGCAGTGCCGGGATGCCGCTGGAACCGCCGGTGAAGAACACGGTGTTGACCTGCGCGACGCCGACCCCGGCTTTGTTCAGCAACTCAGTGACGCTGTTGCGCACCTGCTCCAGTTGCGACTCGATGGCCGACTCGAACAGCGGCCGGGTCAGGTCGACACTCAAACCGGCCTCAATGCGTTGCATGGCCACATGGCGGCTTTCGGCCTGGCTCAGTTCGATCTTGCTGGCTTCCACTTCCATGGCCAGCCAGTGCCCGGCGCGCTGCTCGATCAGCTTGAACAGACGGTCGATGCCGTTGGCGTCTTCGATGTCGTAGCGCATGCTGCCCAGCGCCAGTTTCGATTTCTGTGAGTACACCGAGTTGATGGTGTGCCAGGTCGCCAGGTTGATGTGGTGGCTGGTCGGCATGAACGCACCGCTTTTCATCCGGCTGCCGTAGCCGAACAGCGGCATCACGCCTTGCAGGCTCAGTTGCTTGTCGAAATCGGTACCGCCGATGTGTACGCCGCCGGTGGCCAGGATGTCGTCCTGGCGGTCGTCACGGCTGCGGCGCTCAGGCGCCAGGCGCACCAGCGAGAAGTCCGAGGTACCGCCGCCGATGTCGACGATCAGCACCAGCTCTTCCTGCCCAATGCCCGACTCGTAGTCGAACGCTGCGGCAATCGGCTCGAACTGGAACGACACGTCTTTAAAGCCGATCTTGCGGGCGACGGCGGCCAGGGTATCTTCGGCCTCCTGGTCGGCGGCGGCATCGTCATCGACAAAATGCACCGGGCGGCCCAGTACCACGTGCTCGAACTCCCGGCCGGCACTGCGTTCGGCGCGCTTTTTCAGCTCGCCGATAAACAACCCCAACAGGTCGGTGAACGGCATGGTGGTGCCCAGCACGCTGGTGTCGTGCTTGATCAGCTTGGAACCCAGCAGGCTCTTGAGCGAACGCATCAGGCGGCCTTCGTAGCCTTCCAGATACTCATGCAGGGCCAGGCGGCCAAACACCGGGCGGCGCTCTTCGATATTGAAGAACACCACCGACGGCAGGGTAATCTTGTCGTCTTCCAGGGCAATCAACGTTTCCATGCCGGGGCGCAGCCAGCCGACGGTGGAATTGGACGTGCCGAAGTCGATGCCGCAGGCACGGGCCGGGGATTGATCTGTCATGGAGAGTGCCTTCCAGAAAAAAACGGCCGCGCAGTGTATGTCAGTGCACCAGGAATGCGTAGTGCCATGTGCCGATTGGTTGCACGCCGGTGGCGCAGGTTTAAACTGCTGGGCTTTTCTCGATCAGGCATAAGGATGTGTGATGTCTCGGTTCATCAAGGGAACCCTGCCGCTTTATCTGCTGATAGGGCTGGTGCAAGGGCTGAGCATGCTCCTGGCGCTGGAGCTCAAGCAGCCTGCGCTGGGCGTGGCAGCCGCTGTACTGGGGATCAACCTGCAACTGCTCGGTGAGCGCTGGCACGAGCGTGTGCCACTGGCATGGACGGTGTTACTGGCGGCGACCATGGGGTTGATCACCGAGTGGGTCATGCACGCCTCTGCGCAAAGCTCGCTGGCCTTCAGCTGGGGCGTTTGTGCGCTGGTCATCGGTTATGTCGCTACGGCCTTCATCGCCAGCGCCCCGACCCGTCAGGGCTGGCGAGTGCCGTACCCGGCGTTGTTCAGGCATGCCTGGAACAACGCGTTTATCGTGCTGTTGGCTGTGGTGCTGAGCTGGCTGTTCTGGGGGCTGCTGATGCTGTGCGCCAGCCTGTTCGAGATGATTGGCATTGTGGCGCTCAAGGACTGGATCAACCATCGATACGTTCTGCTGTTGGTCATGCCCGTGGTGTTTTCCGTCGGGATGCGCATGGGCTGCGAGAATGACAAGGTCATCGGCCTGTTGCGCGGCATCCTGTTAAGCCTGTGTCGTTTCCTGGCCCCGCTGGCGGCACTGATTGTCGTGCTGTTCTGCCTGAGCTTGCCGTTCACCGGCCTGGCATCGATCTGGAGCACCGGTTATGCCTCAAGGATCCTGCTGGGGCTGGTGGCAATCACGCTGTTTCTGGTCAATGGGGTGTTCCAGGATGGGCAGCAGCCTGCGGCCTATCCGCGCTGGCTGCGGCAGTTGGTCAATCTCAGCCTGTTATGTCTGCCTGTGCTTACCGCGCTGGCCGGTTATTCGACCTGGCTGCGTCTGGACCAGTACGGACTGTCGCCTTCGCGCTTTTTTGCCCTGTTGGCGGTGGCGTTTGCCGCCTTGTACAGCCTGGCGGCGATGTATGCCGTGTTGCGCTCGCCACAGGGCTGGCTGGGCAGCCTGCGCTGGAGCAACCCATGGCAGGCATTGCTGGTCTGTGTGGTGCTTTTACTGATTCATGGACCCGGCCTGAACCCGCAGGCGTTGAGTGCAAGTAATCAGTTGCAGCGCTTGCTTGATGGTCGTACTCAGCCGGTTGAATTCGATGCCGCACATATGCATCGCAAGCTGGGCAAGCCAGGCCGCGAGACGTTCGAGTGGCTGCTGGCCAACCTTGAGCGGCTTGCGCAATTTTCTGCGCAGGACCGTGAGCTATTGCGTAACCGTCTTGAGGTCGAGCGCGACTACCGTAAGCGCGACAGCCTGCCGGTCGCAGCAGCCAACCGGGTCTGGATCGGTACGCCGGTGCCGG
Organism: Pseudomonas sp. 21LCFQ010; assembly: GCF_024129905.1. Classification (NCBI taxonomy): domain Bacteria; kingdom Pseudomonadati; phylum Pseudomonadota; class Gammaproteobacteria; order Pseudomonadales; family Pseudomonadaceae; genus Pseudomonas; species Pseudomonas sp. 21LCFQ010. The sequence goes on from NZ_JAMYDZ010000007.1 coordinate 204,333, forward strand.
GCCATGAACAATTTGCCAACCCCAGGCTGGGCCTGCAAAGCTGCAACCAGCACCCGTGCGTGTTGTGGCCGGTAGACCTGGACGCTGACGGGCAGGCCGAAGTGGTGCTGTTCAGCGCCGATACCTCTTGGCTGGCATTTTTTCAGCGGCTCGAAGACGGCAATTGGGAGCGTGTCGGTTATCTGGAAGGTGATTATGGGCCTGATGACCTGCCTGAGCGGGTTCGCCAAGGCAAGTTCCGGCTGGTCCCGCCGCGCTATCAGGGGCTGGAAATCGATGGGCACAGGTTCTTTCCCAAAGAGCGCTTCTGGCCCTGAACAAAGTTGAAAATGAGTCGCGCAGAGTCATCCATAGCGCTCGTTTGCCGATACACTCTGCGACTTTGAGCGGTTGCGGATGTCACTCTCTGACAGGCAGGTTTCTGCGCAGCGGCCGGATTTTGAGTAACGGGTGAGTGTTCGATGGATTTCAAAGACTATTACAAGATACTTGGGGTCGAGCCGAGTGCCGATGACAAGGCCATCAAGGCCGCGTATCGCAAGCTGGCGCGCAAGTATCACCCTGACGTCAGCAAGGAAGCCGGGGCCGAAGACAAGTTCAAGGAGGCCAGTGAGGCCTACGAAGTGCTTGGCAGCCCGGACAAGCGTGCCGAGTACGATGAAATCCGCAAGTACGGGCGCCAGGGCCGGCCTTTCCAGGCGCCGCCTGGCTGGCAGAGCCGCAGTGGTGGTGCCGCGGGCGGTTTTGGCGGCGATACCACGGACTTTTCCGAGTTTTTCAGTTCGATCTTCGGTAACCGTGGCCAGCCGGGGGGCGGTCGTTCACGTACGCAGGGGCGCAAGGGCCAGGACGTTGACATGGAACTGGCGATCTTTCTGGAAGAGAGCCTGTCGGGCGAATCCAAGAAAGTCAGCTACCGGGTGCCGCAGCACAGCCCCAACGGTCAGCGCATGGCCGATATCACCAAGACCCTGAATGTGAAAATCCCCGCCGGGGTGGCCGATGGCGAGCGCATCCGCCTCAAGGGCCAGGGCGCGCCGGGCATCGCCGGTGGCGAAAATGGCGACCTGTACCTGACCATTCGCCTGGCACCACATCCGCTGTTTGAGGTCGAGGGTCACGATCTGGTGATCCAGGTGCCGCTGGCGCCCTGGGAGCTGGCGTTGGGGACCAAGGTGGCGGTGCCGACCCTGACCGGCCGGATCAACCTGACCATCCGCCCCGACAGCCAGAACGGCCAGCGCCTGCGGGTCAAGGGTAATGGCCTGCAGGACAAGCAGGGCCAGCGCGGCGACCTGTTTGCCCAGTTGAAGGTGGTCATGCCCAGCCAGAATGATGAAGCCAGCCGCGCCCTGTGGCAAAAACTGGCCGACAAGTCTGGCTTTGATCCGCGCAGCGGCTGGGGCCGCTGACCGCCTGCCAGGCCTTAAAGCGCCGGGGCTTGCGAGGCTGGCGCCTGTAGCCCCGGCGACAGGTCCAGCTGCATGAAGGTCAGGTCCAGCCAGCGTCCGCCTTTAGTGCCTACCTGAGGCATTTGCCCGGTCACGCTAAAACCCAGCCGCTCGTGCAGGGTGATGGAGGCGACATTACCGCTTTCGATGGCGGCCACCATGATGTGTTTGTCACAGGCGCGGGCACGCTCGATCAGGGCGTTCATCAGTTGCGGTCCCAGACCTCGGCCGCGCTGATCGTGGCGAATGTACACCGAGTGTTCGACGGTATGCCGGAAGCCCTCGAACGGACGCCAGTCGCCAAACGATGAATACCCCAGCACCTGCTCATGTTCGTCAACCGCAACCAGAATCGGATAGGCCTGCGCCTGACGTGCAGCGAACCAGCTCTGACGGTTGGCCAGGTCCACGGGCTGTTCGTTCCAGATGGCGGTGGTGTTCAGTACCGCGTCGTTATAGATAGCGAGAATGCCGGGCAGGTCGGCAGGGGTTGCGTCACGAATCAGGGGCATCATCAGAGTCTCCAGTCAGCTGTCAGTCTGGAGCGCGGTGGCGGCAGGACGCAAGAGGGCGACGCGTAAAAGCCATGAGATCGAAGCAGGAGTGAGGTTTGCGGGAGGGACGCGGGACCCGAAGCGTGTCGAGTGAGGAATTCATCACAAAACCGCTCGCCGGTTTCGGGCCCCGCCCCAGCAATTTAAGCTTCTGCCGGGGATTTGGCAAAGCGCGTAACAACTATTCGATCAAATGCGCTGTTTTTTTGTCAGTGCGGTTCGTACACAGGTCGATAGCGATTAATTCTGGCTGTGCAAGCATGCTCCCTGACGGGACCATGCTTATACCGTGTGGCGTGTTCAAGCGCGTTGCAGCGCCTGACGCCTCACCACCAGACTGTCTATCACCCACATCACCAGCATCGATATGCCTACCAGCGGGAATATCACACCGAGGGCCAGCATGACCCCGGTGGCGGTTTTCCAGCGCGGCAGTTCATGCTTGAGCGGCGGTACGCCCAACCCGCCTTCTGGCCTGCGCTTCCACCAGATCACCAGGCCGCTGACCGAGCCGAGCAGGATCATCAGGCACACCAGCAACATCAGCAGTTGGTTGGGCCAGCCGAAGAACTTGCCTTCATGCAGCATCACGCTGGTTTCCGTGGCCTTGGAGACCAGGCTGTAATGCTCCCAGCCGACATTGGCCAGTACCTTGCCGCTGTACTGGTCGATGTGCAGCGTGGCGTCGTTGCGCGGGTCGTCGGCAAACACGGCAATGGTGAACACGCCTTCAGCGGTACGGGGGGCGGTGATGCTGTAGCCGGGTTCGACGCCGTGCTCGGTGGCGATGTCCACAACGTCCTGCAGGCTGACCTGCGGCGCTGCCGGACCGCTGGACGGGCCGTGATGGTGCATGTGCTCGGCATGTTCGCCGCTGGGCTTTTCAGTCGAGACAGGCAACGGCGTATTTTCCAGCGCCCAGGGTACGGTCTGCGCGTTGGCGGTGTTCAGCTCGCCCGCCAGCCGGGTGGATTGCGGTACATCGGTCCACATCGCGGCCGGGAAGCTGTTCCACAGCTCAGCGTATTGCTTGCCCCAAAAGCCGGTCCAGGTCATGCCGCTGAGCAGCATGAACAACAACAACAGCGAACCCCAGAAACCGGTTACCGCATGCAGATCGCGCCACAGCACCCGGCCGCGGCGCGACAGCCGTGGCCAGAGCACGCCGGCCGGGTTTTTGCCTCTGGGCCACCACAGGTATAGCCCCGAGACCACCAGAACGATGCCCCAGCCTGCGGCCAGCTCGATCAGCCGGTCACCCAGGGTGCCGATCATCAGTTCGCCGTGTAGCGCGCGGGCAATTGATTGCAGGTTGTTCTGCGCATCCTGTACGCCGAGGATATTGCCGGTGTACGGATTGATGAACACGTTCTGCCCACGGCCTTCGTAGGTCAGCACGAACTGCGCACTGCTTTGGGCATCCACTGGCGGGAAATACTTGCTGATCGAAGCGCCGGGCCAGCCCATCAGCACATGATGCTGCTGCAGGTCGGCACTGATGCGTTGCTGGCCGGCTTCGACATGCAGCATGTCGTGGTACATCAGGTTGTCCAGTTGCGGCTTGTACAGGTAAATGATCCCGGTGATGGCCAGCAGGATCATGAACGGCGCAACGAACAGCCCGGCATAGAAGTGCCAGCGCCAGGCCAGGTTGTAGAAGTTGGGATTACTGGTTTTCATGGCTGTCGCTCACGGTCGTAACGCGGATGCCAGGTGATGAGATAACGCACGGAGCAGGAACAAGCGCGCCTGCGGGCGTGGAGGTAGAACCGTTCATGGTGCTTTCCGTATAGCAATCAGGATCGCGCAGCTCTTAAAGCTGCGGGTTAAAAGATCAAGACAGCATCAATAACGGCGGCGCCCGGCTCAGGGCATGCAGAAATACCGTGCGGCGGGCGTGGCCGTCGCGGGTCAGGGCAGCGTAGTAGTCGGCGGGTTTGGGCGGTGTGGCAAGTACCAGGCTGAGCATCTGCGGCAGGGCCGGGCAGCCGAACAGCAGGGTGCAATAACCGCACTTGGCCCACAGCGCATGGTCCATGGCGGCAGCGTCCTGCGAGGCCGCGTGTGCGGCATGCCGGTCGCCGTGGCTGGCGTGGTCCATCGACAACATGCCGCTGTGTTGCGCCGCAGGCATGGGCATACCGGCGTGATGCTCCATCGGCATCGACTGAGAAATCAGTGGGCCGATAAAGATCATCAACATGGCAAACAGGGCAAGCCACGAACCTCTTGGCTGGCGAGGCAGTGCCCGGTTGGCGCGACAGGTGCGCAAGGCGCTCACGGCAGACGCTTACTCAATGGCTGTGTTCAGGGGCCTGCTTTTGTACCACGACCTGCACCGGTAATGCTCCGGCTTTCTCGAAGTGCAGGGTCAGCGCAAAGCGTTGGCCCTCGACCAATTGCGAGCGGTCTTTGATGTCCAGCAGCATCACGTGATAGCCCATGGGCGAAAAGCTCACCTGGCCGCCGGCGGGCACCTCGACGCTGGGCACCTGGCGCATCTTCATCAGGCCATCGACCTGCACATGCTGATGCAGCTGCGCCTGGCCGGCAATCGGGGTGTCGACTGACAGCAGCCGGTCGGCGCTGGCGCCCTGATTATCAATGGTGAAATAGGCCGCAACGCTGGGCGCGTTGGGCGGCAGTTGCATTGACCACGGGTGGTCGACCAACAGGCTGCCGGCCTTGTATTCATGGGCATGGGCAAACACGGCAGGCAACAACAACGCGGCCAGCAGCAGGGTTTTCTTGAGCATGTAAATCTCCGGTCAGTCAGTCGATACGGATGGTTATCTTCAAACTTCAGGAGAGGCGCGCGGGTTGGCCGTCGGCCATTGCAGGCGTGGCGAAATGGGGGCCGCCACCCGATAGACCGGCAGGCGCAGTGCTGGCAGCCCGCTGAACAACCCCGTTGGCAGCCCGCCCGGCAGCATCACCAGCAGCGAAGCGCTGTAGCACAGGCAATGCTGCATACCGGCATGCGGGTCTTGCTGCGCCTGACCCTCGCCGCTGGGCGCCTGCGCCGCCAGTTGCACATTGGCCCCACAGAAGCCGCCCCACAGCAACCCGGCATCGACCCCGCGCTGCGCATTCGGCGCAAGCGGCATGGCCAGCAGGCTGAACAGCACTGCAAAGCAGGCGATCCAGGCTGATGTTGTCCGGGGCTGGGACATGGCGGGTACCTGTTTGGGACAAGACTTGAGAACACCTCTAACTACTCCCGCTGGCCGGGCTTCTTCGATGCTAGGTGCGCCGTCGCTGCGTTAAAAGCCGGCTGGTGCGCCAACCCGACGGATCGCCGAGTGGTCAGCTGCTCATTTGAAACTCTCAAGCGCTGCGGTCGTGCCTGCTTTATGGGACGGCCATCTGTCGTGCCTGAGCTTCGTAAAGCCATTTCGCAAGTAGCCTAGAGGTGCGTCTAGACGCGTCATTTAGCCTGAACGCGAGATGAAAGTAAAAGCGTCAGGTTTTACTGGACGGGGCGCAGTAGCCTGAATGCGATAATGGGCTCATTCATCCAGCGAGCGTCATCCAACGTAATACCAATACTGTTCAATTAGGCGCTTTATGCTTCCAGTGGGAGCGACCTTGGCGTCATCGGGTTTACTCTTCAGAACCTGATCAACCACCTTCTGCACTTGTTCATCACCGATTGTGCGCGGGTGGCCGGAACGATGTTCATCGTGCAGGCCAATCAATCCCTATTTCGACAAGCCTGTGCGCGACCGCGAGACCACGTCCGGTCGCTGATAAGCCCCTATAAAAGCGCAGCGCTCACGAGTTGATTTCAGATGAGCATAGGCCAGATTCCATTGGCACTTGTGGACCACCACTTTAGGGCGACGGGATGCTTGGTCAGGACTGTTGCCCGGTATAGCACAGGTTCGGGCGTTGAAAGCGGCCAAGCGTTTGGCGAAAGTGGCAGTGGAGTCCAACCGGTTAGGCTATGAAGAAGGGCGCGTGTCAGCATTGATGTGTTGCAGGTGCAAAGTAGCCATGTCAGGCCCACCACGAGCTCGCTCGCGCTCGTTATGATGCGGTTCTGGCACAACTGGAACTCAAAGCGGGCGTCGGCATTCTGCATGAGCTTGCTGATATCAATGTTTTGCTGGCCTCCCTAATGACTGCAATTAACGGAATTCAATCCACCCTATCCAAGGTAGTCAACATGATGGAAGGCACTTCTGACACCGCTTCCAATCGCTTTTTGAAATTCTATAAAGTGTTTTTTCCGGATTGCTGATCGCCTCAATCTTGATGACGAGCTATTCGGTGCTTGGTGCACAATTTCCGAGGCGGGCAAAACATTGCGCAGTGGATTGATCTTTGCCGTATTGCTATGGGGCGGCTTCAATGTGCACCGGCTTGAGACGTGGTTTAAGTCGCCAGTGTAGGCAATCGGATCAACCGGGTGTTTGGCTGCGCCGCTGCTGGCATCATGCAAACATCCAGTACGTCAGGCGTGGGCACTTCAGGGTGCCTAAAAAAACATTGGCGTGCTTAGCGCCGACAGCTGCCCAGCCAGCAGGTAGTGTTTAAAGGCGCTCCTCAGATTGTGAGTGCTTTAATTACCTGGGCGACACTCCCCAACTCCCGATCCACCGCCGGCAACTCAGGCCGTTTGAGTACCAGCACCGGTATCCGGCGCTCGCGAGCCACCTGCAGTTTGGGCTCGGTGGACTGGCTGCCGCTGTTTTTGCTGATCAGCACATCGATGCCGCGTCGTTCGAATAGCTGGCGTTCCTCTTCCAACTGAAACGGGCCGCGAGCGGCGATGATTTCGCAGCGATCATTGCCAGGCACGCTGTCCAGTGCGCGCAGGGTCCAGAACTGCTGCTCGGGGATTTCGTGCAGATGCTGTAACGGCTCGCGGCCCAGAGTGAACAGCGGTCGCTTGAAGGGCGCCAGGGCGCGTATCAGTTCGTGCCAGTCGGCGACTTCACGCCAGTCGTCGTCCGGCCCGGCTTGCCAGGCCGGGCGGCGCAAGGCCCAGCAAGGGATGCCGGTCAGCTGGGCGGCGGCTGCGGCGTTGCGGCTCATCTGGGCGGCGTAGGGGTGGGTGGCATCGAGCAGCAGGCTGATGCCCTGGTCGCGAATGAACTGGGCCAGCCCTTCGGCACCGCCATAGCCGCCGACCCGTAGCTGGCAGGTCAGGTCATTGGGCACCCGGCCGACACCGGCCAGGCTGTAGATATGCGCCGGCCCCAGGGTGCGGGCGATGGCCAAGGCCTCGGCGACGCCGCCGAGCAGCAGGATGCGTTTCATGGGGTTCCTTATCGTGCGTGGCCGACGATGCCGCCTTGCCGATCAATGGCGAAGACTTCCACCTCGACGCTGGCCGGCACCACACTGCGGGCGAAGGTCAGAGCATGGCGGCATACGGTATCGCCCAGCGGTACAGCGGCGGCGCTACACATGGCCAGGGCCTGCTGGCTGGTGTTGGCTGCGATGATGCGCTGTTGCAGCTCGGTGTCGGCCCCGACTTGCGCCGCCCAGCGCGCCAGTTGCGGCAGGTCGATGCTTGAATGGCGACTGTGCAGGTCCATATGCCCGGCGGCCAGTTTGCTGATTTTGCCGAAGCCGCCGCACAGGCTCAATTTATCCACAGGCACTTTGCGCAGGTGCTTGAGCACGGCGCCGACAAAGTCGCCCATTTCGATCAGGGCGATGTCCGGGATGCCGTAGACCCGGCGCATGGTGTCTTCGCTGGCGTTGCCGGTGCAGGCGGCGATGTGCTGATAGCCGTTGGTGGTGGCGACATCGATGCCCTGCTGGATCGAGGCGATATAGGCCGCGCAGGAGAACGGCCGGACGATGCCGCTGGTGCCGAGAATCGACAGCCCGCCGAGAATGCCCAGGCGCGGGTTCATGGTTTTCAGGGCCAGCTGTTCACCGCCCTGGACCGCAATAGTGACTTCGAAGCCGCCGTTGTAGCCCTGCTCGTCAGCCAGCCGCTGCAAGTGCTCGGTCATCATCCGTCGCGGCACCGGATTGATGGCCGGCTCACCCACCGCCAGCACCAGCCCCGGTCGGGTCACGGTGCCCACGCCTGGGCCTGCGACAAAGCGCACGCCCGGTGCGCTGAGCAACTTCACGTGTGCGAACAGCAAGGCGCCGTGGGTCACGTCCGGGTCGTCACCGGCATCCTTGATCGTACCGGCCTGGGCACCGTCTTCCAGCAGGCGGCAGAACTCCAGGCGTAGCTGCACCTGTTTGCCTTTTGGCAAGGTGATCTCAACCGCATCACAGGCTTGCCCGCCCAGCAGCAGGCGCGCCGCCGCCAGGCTGGTGGCCGTGGCGCAGCTGCCAGTGGTCAGGCCGCTGCGCAGGGGCGCGGGTTGTTCAGCGGTTTCTTCGCGCATCAGGGTTTGACCAGGTCCAGCAGGGTGATCGGCAGCGCCTGGCGCCAGGTGTCGAACTCACCCAGTGGCTTGGCCTGGGCGACGTGCAGACGGGTCAGTTCACCGCCATGACGTTCGCGCCAGTTCAGCAGCGCCATCTCGCTCTGCAAGGTCACGGCATTGGCCACCAGCCGCCCGCCGGGGCGCAGATGCTCCCAGCAAGTCTCCAGCACGCCGGGGCGGGTCACGCCGCCGCCAATGAAAATCGCGTCCGGGCGCTCCAGGCCGGCCAGTGCGTCGGGGGCTGTACCGCGCACCAGTTGCAGGCCGGGTACACCGAGATTGTCGCGGTTGGTCTCGATCAACTGCTGGCGCCCCTCATCGGCCTCGATGGCGATGGCGCGGCAGGTCGGGTGGGCGCGCATCCACTCTATGCCGATCGAGCCGCAGCCGGCGCCGACATCCCAAAGCAACTGGCCGGGTACCGGTGCCAGGTGGGCGAGGGTCACCGCGCGTACGTCGCGTTTGGTGAGTTGGCCGTCATGCAGGTAAGCCTGATCTGGCAGCCCGGCCAGCGGGCTGAGGCGCAAGGTGTCGGCGGCGATGCGGCAATCGATAGCGACCAGATTCAGGGCGGCAATGTCCGGGTTTTGCCATTCGCTGGCGATGCCATCGACTCGACGCTCGGCCGGGCCGCCCAGATGCTCCAGCACGCTGATCTGGCTGGGGCCGAAGCCGCGTTCGCGCAGCAGCGCAGCCAGCGCGGCAGGGCTGCTGCCGTCGTTGCTCAACACCAGCAGGCGCAGGCCATGATGCAGGTGCGCATTGAGCGCCGTCAGCGGCCGGGCGACCACCGACAGGGTGACAACATCCTGCAGCGCCCAGCCCATCCGCGCGGCGGCCAGTGAGTAGGAAGACGGCGCCGGCAGCACGGTCATTGCGCTTTTATCCACCACCCGCGACAGGCTGACCCCCACGCCGTACAGCATCGGGTCGCCGCTGGCCAACACGCACACCGGCTGGCCACGGCGCTCCAGCACCGCGTTGAGCGAGAAGGGGCTGGGCCAGGGCTGCCGGGCGGCGCCGATGCACGGCGGCAGCAATGCCAGTTGCCGGGTACTGCCAAACACCTCGGTGGCATTGAGCAGCGCATGCCGGGCATTGCGGCCCAGGCCCTTGTAGCCGTCTTCACCGATTCCCACGACGGTCAGCCAGGGTGACATCTGAATACCTCGATTCGAACTTCCGACAGAGCGCCTTATGAAGCCTGTCGCCAAAGCAGGCATAATAGCGCGCCTGACAGGCACATTGCCCGTCATGGCTTCTGGCAGCGCCTGGCACTGCGTTCGTTCGCGAGCAGAGCTCCCTCCCACAAGTCTGTGGGAGGCGGCTCTGCCGGCGAATGCAGCGCGCAGCGCTGCCAGCCACTTGTATACACGCACATCGGTGAATCCTTGAACGAGCCGCAGTCCGCTCGCCCTTGCTTCGTTACGCCTCGTCCCTCGGCTTGTCCGGGGTTGTTGCGTATCGTCGCCGCGCGCGATGGCGGGATCTGCCGGATAAAGCTGGCCGGCGGGGTACTCAGTGCCGCCCAGGCGCAGGCCGTGGCCACAGCGGCGCAGACTTATGCACAGGGCGTGATCGAGGTCACCAACCGCGCCAACCTGCAGATTCGCGGCATTGGCGCTGAGCATCAGGCGCTGATCGGCGAACTGCTGGGCGCCGGTCTCGGGCCGGCCAACCCGGCCAGTGACGATGTGCGCAACCTGATGCTCAGCCCCAGTGCCGGGCTCGACCCGCAGATGCTCTGCGACACCCGGCCACTGGCAGCGCAGATTCTCGCCTCGCTGGAAAACCTGCCACACCTGCACGCCCTGTCGCCCAAGTTCGCCGTTTCGCTGGACGGCGGCGAAGGGCTGGCCATGCTGGAGCATCCCCATGACCTGTGGCTGTCGGCGCTGCGCCTCGACGGCCAGGTCTGGCTTGGTTTTGGGCTGGCGGGTTGCCCGGCGCACGATGCGCCGCTGGCGGCTGTGCCGCTGGAGCACGGTCATGCTCTGGTGATCGCGGTACTGGAGCTGTTTCTTGACCTGGCCCGGCCGGAGCAGGCGCGCATGCGTCACCTTTTGCAGGATGTTCCAGCGGCTGAGTTACTGGGCCAGCTACAGGCGCGCTTGCCGGTGCAATGGCGCCAGGTCAGCGGCTGGCAGCGCCCGACCCGCGAGGCGTACCGGCATCTGGGGATTTATCCACAGGTGCAGGATGGCCTGGTTGCGGTCGGCGCCGCCCCCGCGCTTGGGCGGCTTGATTCATGCTTGCTCGGCGCCGTGGCGCAGCTGGCTGAACAGCTGGGCGACGGCAGCCTGCACCTGACCCCTTGGCAGAGTCTGTTGCTGCCCAATGTGCCTGCCAGCAATGCCGGGTCGGTGCTCGACGCCTTGCAGGGGCTCGGCTTGACCGTTAGCGCCGAGCAGCCGCTGGCGCGGCTGATGGCGTGCACCGGCTCGCAGGGCTGCGCCAAAGGCCTGGCCGATACCAAGGGCGACGCGCTGGCCCTGGCTGCGCAGTTGCCTGCCGATACCGCCTTGCACCTGACCGGCTGCCAGCGCTCCTGCGCCGCCGCCCATGTGGCGCCGCTGACGCTGTTGGCGGTGGCGCCGGGGCACTACGATCTTTATCAGCGCAATGCGCAGCACCCGGGGTTCGGTGTGCTGCGGGCGCGCAATCTCACTATTGAAGCCGTCGGCGCACTGTTGGCCGCCGACACACGGAGCACCCTGCATGATTGATTACATCCGCGATGGTCAGGAGATTTATCGCAACTCCTTCGCGATCATCCGCGCTGAAGCGCGGCTGGAGACCATTCCCGCCGACCTGGAAAAGCTCGCGGTGCGAGTGATTCATGCCTGCGGCATGGTCGATGTGGTCGAAGACCTGCGCTTCTCGCCAGGTGCAGGTGCGGCGGGCCGCAAGGCACTGGCCGCCGGTGCGCCGATTCTGTGCGATGCGCGGATGGTGTCCGAGGGCATCACCCGTGCGCGGCTGCCAGCCAATAACCCGATCATCTGCACATTGCACGACGAAGGTGTACCGGAGCTGGCCAAAGCGCTGGGCAATACCCGTTCGGCCGTGGCTCTGGAGCACTGGCGCGAACACCTGGAGGGCAGTGTAGTGGTGATCGGCAACGCGCCGACCGCATTGTTCTACCTGCTGGAAATGCTCGACGCCGGGGCTCCGAAGCCGGCGCTGATCATTGGTTTTCCGGTGGGCTTCGTGGGTGCTGCCGAGTCCAAGGACATGTTGGCGGCCGACAGCCGCGGCGTGCCGTATGTGATTGTCAAAGGCCGGCGCGGTGGCAGCGCCATGGCGGTGGCGGCGGTCAATGCCCTGGCCACGGAGGTCGAATGATGCAGCAGCGTGGCCGTCTGATCGGGCTGGGCGTAGGCCCCGGCGATCCTGAGCTGATTACCGTCAAAGCGCTGCGCCTGCTGCGCGAGTCGCCGGTGGTGGCGTATTTCGTGGCCAAGGGCAAGAAAGGCAACGCCTTCGGCATCATCGAGGCGCACCTGCAAGAAGCGCAAACCTTATTGCCGCTGGTCTACCCGGTAACCACCGAAGCGCTGCCGGCCCCCTTGTCTTATGAGCAGGTGATCAGCGATTTCTACGACCAGGCCAGTGTCGAGGTGGCGGCGCATCTGGACGCCGGTCGTGACGTGGCGGTGATCTGTGAGGGGGACCCGTTCTTCTACGGCTCTTACATGTACCTGCACGATCGGCTGGCCGAGCGTTATGTGGCTGAAGTGATTCCCGGCGTTTGCTCGATGCTCGGTGGCGCCTCGGTGCTGGGCGTGCCGCTGGTGTATCGCAACCAGAGCCTGTCGGTACTGTCCGGCGTGCTGCCCCATGAAGAGCTCAAGCGCAAGCTGGGCGATGCCGATGCGGCGGTGATCATGAAACTGGGGCGCAATTTTCCCAAGGTGCGTCAGGTGCTGGTAGAACTGGGGCTGGCCGGGCGGGCGCTGTATGTCGAGCGCGCGACCATGGCCAACCAGAAGATCGTGGCACTGGATGACGTCGACCCGATGTCGTCGCCGTACTTCTCGCTGATCATCGTACCGGGCGAAAGGTGGCAAGGCTGATGACCCAGACACCTCCAGCGATTGTCATCCTCGGCAATGGCAGCCTGGCCACGGCGCGGCGCATCCAGCAGGTGTACCCCGGCGCGTTGATCCATGGCCTCGACGGCCGGGTGCAGGGTGCGGACCGGCCCTATGCCGAGTTTGGTGCCACCCTGCGCGAGCTGTACCGACAAGGCTCGCCAATCATTGCCCTGTGCGCTGCCGGCATCGTGATCCGCACCCTGGCGCCGCTGCTGCTGGAGAAGGGCGTCGAGCCGCCGGTATTGGCGGTGGCCGAGGACGGCAGCGCCGTGGTGCCGCTGCTCGGTGGCCTGGCCGGGGTCAATGGCCTGGCCCGGGAAATCGCTGCTGCGCTGGCGGTGGCACCGGCCATCACCACCAGTGGCGAACTGCGCTTTGGCACCTGCCTGCTCAATCCACCGGCCGGCTATGCCCTGGCGGATCTGGAGCAGGGCAAGCGCTTTGTCTCTGACTTGCTGGCCGGGCAAAGCGTGCGTGTCGAGGGGCAGGCGCCGTGGCTCGATAAAGTGCCGTTGCCCCATGATGCGCAGGCGGCCCGGAGTATCCATGTCAGCCACTTGCAACGTGAAGCCGCAGCCGACGAGTTGCTGATTTATCCGCGCAACGTGCTGGTGGCGGTCGAGCGGGTGTCCGAACAGCTGGCAAGCGAAGTGAATCAGGCGCTGAGCGCCGCCGCAATTGCTGCGCCGGCTCTAGCATGCCTGCTCGCCGATGAGGCACAAATGGCCAACCCATTGCTGCATCAGGCGGCCGCCGAGCTGAAGGTCGCGGTGCGCTACGTGACCGGCGCCTCGAATGCCGAGCGCCTGAAATTGAGCGGGGTTAGCCTGCACAGCGCAGCGCAGGCCGGGCTGTTGATCGGCATCGGCGCCGAGCCACTGAATGTCGAGCGCATCGGGCGTGGTCGTGGCCGGCTGGCAGTTATCGGCCTGGGCCCCGGTGCCCGCGAGCTGATGGTCCCGGCGGTGCAGGCCGAACTGGCCCGCGCCAACGATGTGCTGGGTTATGAAACCTACGTGCGCATGGCCGGGCCTTTTCGCGACGATCAAGTGCTGCACAACACCGATAACCGCGAAGAAATGCAGCGCGCCCGCCACGCCTTCGAACTGGCTACCCAGGGGCGGTCGGTGGTAGTGGTATCGTCCGGTGACCCTGGGGTGTTCGCCATGGCCGCTGCAGTGCTCGAAGCCTTGCACGAAGTCGTCGACGATCCGGCCCGCGCTGACTGGCGGGGCGTGGAGCTGGAAATCCTGCCCGGCGTATCGGCCAGCCTGGCCACCGCGGCGCAGGCCGGCGCGCCGCTGGGGCATGACTTCTGCGTGATGTCGCTGTCGGACAACCTCAAGCCCTGGTCGATCATCGAGCAGCGCCTGGAGCTGGCGTCCCAGGCTGATCTGGTGCTGGCCTTCTACAACCCGATCTCCCGCTCGCGACCTTGGCAACTGGGCCGCGCGCTGGAGATCGTGCGTCAGCATCGCAGTGCGCAGACCCCGGTCACCCTGGGCCGCGACATTGGCCGGCCTGGGCAGAGCCTGCGGGTCGTGAGCCTGGGCGAGCTGACCCCCGAGATGGTCGATATGCGCACCATGGTGCTGGTTGGCTCGTCGACCACCTGCACCTTCCCGCGGGCCGATGGCGGGCAGTGGGTGTATACGCCGCGTTGGTATGGCAGCAAACCCTGAACTCATGGTGACGAGCCGTCGTCTGGTAGGCGCGGCTCGTAGGAAAGTTCATCTTTCAATAGGTGGCCTGCAGGCAGGGGAGTTGTAGGGTTTTGTACTTTTTCTAAATATTGGTTTTGTAAGATTTTTCTCTTTATTTGCCGGTTTTTTTGTAATTTATTGTTTTTGTTGATTAATGTTCTGTGGATAAAAAATACGCCTTTGTCGTGTTGTCTGTTTGTTAAATCAATTTTTAGTATTTTGTTTTCGGATGCTGGCGAATTGAGAGGATGGAGTATTTATAACGGCTAGTGCTACCTTGTTGTTGTCCAGTAGGACATTTGACTACAGGGAACTAAAAGGGTTAGACGTTATGGAAAACTTTAATGAGCTGTCGCTGCAGAGTGTTCAAGAGTTTATTGCCAACTGTGAGCTGGGGCAGTGCGAAGCACCGTCGATCACTCCGCACGGGGCGATGTCGGCCGCGCTGACGATGGCCGTCGATGGCGGTAATGAGGGTCCACAGCACCTTGTCGAAGGCGCTGGCAGCGGCGCAGTAGTTGAAGGCGGTCTGATGGTCTTCACGCCAGGCACCAGCGCAGAGGTTCGCAAGGAAGTACTGGATTGTTTGTTGTTAGCGACCCTGGTTGCCAATAACGCTCATGATATCGAAACCGAAAACAAGGATTGGTTCGGGGCTTTTAATTACGTTCTGCTCAATCTGGGCTGGCCGGTTCACGATATGGGCTACCGCGATTATCAGTCTGGCGGTGCCAGCCTGAGCATGGACAAACTGATTCTGGAAATGCTCGCCTCGGCGATTGCTACGGCAGCCTTGCCTGGGGCTGCTGGTGCAAAGTTGCTGGAGGTTGCCACCCAGTTGATTCAGGGGTTTTCCAGTCAGCCAGGGCCACTCAAGCTATTCGAGCAAAAGAGCAAATCACAACAAGGTGCCAACTTTCGGGTCGGCACTTGCCATGAGGCGCAAGACGGTGAGGTCTATATTACGCTGGCCACCGTCAACTTCAGAATCAAGCGCAACATGACGTCGGTCCTGGGCTTTCGCTGGAGCGACGGTGAAGCGCAGATCTATGGTGCGAATCGTGGCCTGGTCTTCAATCGCCGGCACTATGAGCGTGTCAAAGGCGATGTAGAGGACAAACTGGGCAAGGGCGCTCGTGCCAACATCGCGGCATTCGAGATCTGACAGCCAGATTGGCAGGGGGCGGCTCATGGAACTGCAAAACCACAGTTTGATGGTCAGTGCGGGATGCCTGTTGTTTTTCGGCAATCATCGGTCTGACACGGATGTCATTGACGCTGCGCTGTATACGCAACTGTTTGCTTCGAAAAAACATTCCAGGCTGACTGATCATGAGCGTTGGAAAAAGGCTTGGCTGGAGGCTGCGATTTACCTGGGATGGGATTATCAGGGCAGTCTTAATTTCGTAGAGCCGGCCCCCTGCCAGGAGTCTGCCACTTTCTGGGACTGGGCCAAGGCGTTACGCCCGGCCTTTGTCAGCGAGGCGCTCGTTGAGGGTGGCGAGAAGGCATTGCAACAGTGCTCATTGCAGCAGGCCGCCTTCACGGTATTTGCCAACCAGGTGCTGGGCCCCGGTGCAACCGCCCTGGCGATGCAAGTAGGGCTGCTGGACAGGGATAAAAGCTTGACCCTGTTGCAGTTGTACTTTGAGTGCCGTAGTCCGCTGAGTCGCGACAGCCTGTTCGGACCCTGGAGCCCGGCTCAGGTAAAGGGCAATATCCGATTCAGCTTTCATCGGCTGTTGTTGTCCAGCGGGGCCTTATACCGGGAACGTCGTGAAGCGCTTTTTCGCAAGCTTGAGGACCGCCGTGTCGGGCTTGTCTTGCCGGTGCTGAGCCAGGGCAGTAAAGCATGAGTGCGCCTGACTTTGTCTGCCGTCTGGGTGACATAGACAGCCTGCTCGCGTTCTTTCCCGGTGTGGCACAGTCACATCGGGAGGATATCCAGGACGCCCTGCTGTATGCCCAGCAACGTGCTGGCCATCGGTATGACTTTCAGAGCCAGTGGCACAGCTGGATTCACGCTTACCGGCAGCATCTGGAGCGTAAGGGATTTCAGCCCGGTGGGCTGGTGACTGGCGACTCTCTGGTCATTGGTAGCGCCGACGATTTGGACCGTGCAAGTTTCAGGATTGCCAACCCGCAGGTCAGAGAACATCTGGCAGCGCAGGTCCGCGATGCATTCAGCAGGCTTGGGGTCCAGCAGCTTGCCAGTGGTTTTTTTCGCAGTGAGCACCTGGCAGCGGTGCGGCTGGGCAGTTTTCAGGTGATGCCGTGCGTGCAGACTGACAGCGCAGGGCTGATGACCTTGCTGTGTAGCTTGCGTCTGAACATTGACGACTATGCTGCGGGCGGTAAACGTCTGATCTTGCATTTCAAGGGTAACGCTTACCACTTCAACGCGCAGTTGTTTGCTGCGCGCCGCGAAGAGGTGCGCAGCTACCTGAGGGGCAAGAGCAATGCATTCATTACCCGGCTTGAACTCTAAGCCGGGACAAGATAACCACGTATCCCGGTAAAAATGATCTGTGCAGCCAGCGCGCAGACGAACAGCCCCATCAAGCGGCTGACGATCTGCAAGCCCTGGTCGCCCAGCAAGCGTTCGATGCGGTTGGCCATGAACAGCACCAGCCCCACGGTGAAGCTGGCCAGGGTAATGCTCAGCAGCGCGCTGATTTTGTCGTTCCAGTGCGGCTGGCTGACCCCCATGACCAGCAGGGCGCCGATGGTGCCGGGGCCAACGGTGATGGGGATGGTCAGCGGTACGATGCTCACATCCTGCTGGATGTTATCGGTCTGTACCGCTGATTTACCCTGGGCCATGCTCAGCGCCGAGATAAACAGCACAGTACCGGCACCGATCCGGAAAGCGTCAACGGTAATTCCGAACACGTCGAAGATCACCCGCCCGAACAGGTACAACAGCACGCTCGATACCAACGTGCCCAACGCGACTTTCCAGGCCAGGCGCTTCTGCTCTTTGCGCGAGTGGCCACGGGTCAGGCTGATGAAGCAGGACAGGACGAAAAATGGGCTGTAGAGCACTAACATTTTCAGGTAAACGCTGGACAGCACATGAAGCATGGCGGGCGCTCAGGCAGGGAGAATGTGCTCAGTCTATCAGGGTCAGTTCTGCTGGTAGACCTTCTCTTCAGTCGTCTTGGCACGGGTGCGATCGCGCTGTGCCAGCCAGTACTCGACCAGCTCGCGCAATTGCGAAAGCTCCACGGGTTTGGCCATATGGCCGTCCATGCCAGCCTGGCGGGCGCGATCCTTGTGTTCGGTGAGAATGTGTGCGGTAAGGGCCACGATGGGCGTGCGCACCCGCTGGTTGCCCATTTCCCAGGCGCGCAGTTGCTCGGTCGCCGAGAAACCATCAAGCACCGGCATTTCGCAGTCCATCAGCACCAGGTCGTAGCGCTGGGCTTTCATGGCGCGCAAGGCTTCTTCGCCGTTGCTGGCAGTGTCGGGCTTGAGGTTGAGCTTGCCCAGCATGCCGCGGATGACCTTGGTGGAGATGTTGTTGTCCTCGGCCACCAGAATGCGGAAGTCACCCGGTACGTCGATGGGCGCGGCCGCCAACGGCAGTGCTGACGGTGCGACATACGCGGTTCCCTTGCTGCGCTGGGTCAACTCATCGGCGAGGGTGGTCTTGAGGGTATAACCGGCCACCGGTTTGGCCAATATGCGTTTGATCCCGGCATTACGGGCAATGATTTTGCTCGGCGCGTTGCTGATGCCGGTGAGCATGATCAGCAGAATGTCGTGGTTGAGGCTCGGGTCTTCCTTGATCTTGGTCGCCAACTGCATGCCGGTCATGCCGGGCATGTTCTGGTCGAGCAGGACCACGTCAAAGTAGTCACGCAGGTGCGCCTTGGTGCGCAGCATGGCCAGGGCTTCCTTGCCGGACGCCACGGCACTGACGTTAAGGCCCCATGCCGAGCACTGTTGCACCAGCACTTTACGGCAGGTGTCGTTGTCATCGACCACCAGTACTCGGGCGTCTTTGAGCGGCCCGTCCAGGTCCAGGGTCGGCTGCTCAAGCAGGTGCGCCGGCAACGGCAGGCACAGCCACAGGGTATTGCCTTGACCGGTGCTGTTCTGGATGCCGAATTCGCCATCCATCAGGATGATCAGTTGGCGGGCGATGACCAGCCCCAGATGGCCGCCCAGTTTGCTGGAGGCCAGGAAGTTTTTGCTGTGCAGTTCAGTATGCAACAGGGCATCGCGTTCTTCGCCCGACAACGGCTCGCCGGTATCCTGCACGGCAATGCGCAGGCGCGGCTTGCCGCCACGATTGTCGAGTGCCGCGACCAGCAGAATTTCGCCGCCCTCGGTTTTCTTCAGGGCGTTTTCCAGCAGGCTCAGCAAGGTCTGGCGCAGGCGCGTCGGGTCACCGCTGATCACTCTTGGCACCTGGGACTGGACCAGGCTGATCAACTCGACATTCTGTTGTTCTGCCTTTGCCCGAAAGATGTTCAGGCAATCTTCGATCAAGGCACTGATGTCGAACTGCACGTCGTCCAGTTCGATCTGCCCGGACTCCAGCTTGGTGATGTCGAGGATCTCGTTGATCAGCGTCAGCAGCTCATTGCCGGCGCTGTGAATGGTCTGTACATAGTCGCGCTGCTTGACCGAGAGCGGTGTGCCAAGCAGCAGCTCGGTCATGCCCAGCACGCCATTCATGGGGGTGCGAATCTCGTGGCTGATCTTGGCCAGGAATTCGGCTTTGGCGTTGATCTCGGCGGTGCTGGCCGCCTCGTCGCGGCTGATGCTGAACTTGCTCTCGACGATGTTGCGCTGACGTTCTCCAAGGGCAGTGTTCATCAGCAGGCCGCTGACGCAGAACACCGCAAGGAGGGTGAGAATCAGCCACTGCGGTGGTATCAGGCTCAGCCACAACAGTCCGGGCAGGACCACCATGTAACCGAGGTTGAAGATGATCATCGAGAACATGAACAGGCGTGCAGGCCGATAACCCTTGATCCAGTGCAGCACTGAAATGCCGAGGATGCTCACCGTGGTCAGGGCCACCAGCACGAAGGTCACCAGGTTGATTGACAGGTCGTCGACCAGTAACACCAACAGGGTGCCGATGACCATCAAGCTGCCGTCGATCAGCAGCAGGCGATCAACCGCTCTGGACTTGCGATGGGCAAAAAAGCAGTAGGTGTACATCAACCCGGTGACGGCCGCCAGCAGCAACGCCACGTGAGCGCCGGGGGTCTGTGGCAGGTGCCAGTCATCGAACAGGTCTAGCAGGTTCAATAGCAATAGCGCACTGAGCGCCAGCAAGGTTTCGCAGGCGGCCAGCCACAAGTTGGTACGGGAACGGGTGTGGCTGTAGCGGGCCAGATTCTGCAGGATCAACATGGCCAGCAAACCGAACACCAGGCCGAACAGGAACGGCTCGCGCTCGTCGGCGGCGCTTTCGATGGCGGGCTGCAGAGTGATATTGGGGCGCATCTGCTGGCTGGAGACCATGCGCAGGTACAGGTCCAGAGGGGTCTGGGCTTGTGGTACCGGCAACAGAAAGTCATTGGCGGGCAGGCGCTGGTTCTGTTTGGCAATCAGATTGCCGGTGCGCAGCAGATCGATCTGCCTGTCGCCCTGGAATACGTATAGATCGGCACTGGCCAGATCAGGCGCAAAGATGCGCAGCAGTTGTTCGTGGGGCTCGGGTGTCAGACGGTAATGCAACCAGACGGCACCGTCACGTTTGGCGGCGGTGATACTGTCGAGCTCGCGTGGGCTGAACTGGTTCTGCTGATGCGCCGCGCGCACCTCGGCAATTGAAAGGTGGCCCTTTTCATCGAGTAAAGTCGACCAGCCTGTAGTTGCAGCGGCATGGGCCGACAGCATGAAAAACAGGGTCAGCAGGCTTGCGGTTGAAGCTATGGCGATCCTGAGCCAGCGCACGACGTAATCCTTCCCTGTGTGAATGCCTGAATACATGCGCGGTATTGCTGCGACCAGTACAACCGGCCGGCCCGGTCAGGGGCCGGCCTGGTGGCCTTATTGCTGGCCTTCACCACGCTCACGGGCAATGGCACGATAGCCAATGTCCTTGCGATAGAAACAACCTTGCCAATCAATCTTCGCTGCCAGAGCATAGGCGTTTTGCTGAGCGCTGCTGACACTTTCTCCCAGCGCTGTGGCACACAGCACACGACCACCACTGGTCACGATACGGCCATCCTTGAGCGCGGTACCGGCGTGGAACACTTTGCCTGGCAGGCTGGCTGCTGCGTCCAGACCCTCGATTGCGGCGCCTTTGGCGTAATCGCCCGGGTAGCCGCCGGCGGCCAGGACGATGCCAAGGCTCGGGCGCGGGTCCCACTGCGCTTCGATCTTGTCCAGAGCTTGCGCTAAAGCGGCCTCGATCAGCAAGACCAGGCTCGATTGCAGGCGCAGCATGACCGGCTGGGTTTCGGGGTCGCCAAAGCGGCAGTTGAACTCGATGACCTTCGGGTTACCGGCCTTGTCGATCATCAAACCAGCATAGAGGAAACCGGTGTAGACGTTGCCTTCTTCAGCCATACCGCGGACGGTCGGCCAGATGACCTGGTCCATGACCCGCTGGTGAACGTCGGCGGTGACCACCGGTGCGGGGGAGTAAGCGCCCATGCCGCCGGTATTCGGGCCGCTGTCGCCGTCGCCAACACGCTTGTGGTCCTGGCTGGTGGCCATGGGCAGCACATTCTTGCCGTCAACCATGACGATGAAGCTGGCTTCTTCGCCATCGAGGAACTCCTCGATCACGACCCGCGAGCCGGCATCGCCAAACGCATTGCCAGCCAGCATGTCGCGCACGGCTGCTTCGGCTTCTGCCAGGGTCATGGCAACGATCACGCCCTTGCCGGCAGCCAGGCCATCGGCCTTGATCACAATCGGTGCGCCTTTTTCCTGCAGGTAGGCCAGGGCCGGCTCGATCTCGGTGAAGTTCTGATAGTCCGCAGTCGGGATCTTGTGGCGGGCCAGGAAGTCCTTGGTGAACGCTTTGGAGCCTTCGAGCTGGGCTGCGCCTGCGGTCGGGCCGAAGCAGTCCAGGCCACGGCTGCGGAACAGGTCCACGACACCGGCTACCAGTGGTACTTCAGGGCCGACGATGGTCAGGCTGACATTCTTCTCGGCGAAGTCGGCCAGTTGTTCCAGAGCCAGCACGTCGATGGCGACGTTCTCGCACTTGGCTTCTGTGGCAGTGCCGGCGTTGCCCGGTGCCACGAAAACCTTCTCTACGCGAGGATCCTGAGCGACTTTCCAGGCTAGGGCGTGTTCACGGCCACCGCTACCAATGATCAAAACATTCATTTCAAAAACCTCGATGACGCAAATTCTGGGGTGTAACGCGATCATGCATTACGAGGTCGCACTGGCGTAGGTGGATGCAAGGCGGATGGGGCTGGACCGAGCGCAGTTGCCTTATGGCAATGAGCATCGGGGCAGCCCCGTCCAACGCAGCAGACGCCTGCGCCAGTGCGGCCGTTTTTATAACTCAGTGACGGAAGTGGCGCATGCCGGTGAACACCATCGCGATTCCGGCCTCATCCGCGGCAGCAATCACTTCCGCGTCGCGCATCGAACCACCTGGCTGGATCACCGCGGTGATGCCGGCCTTGGCGGCGTTGTCGATACCGTCGCGGAACGGGAAGAAGGCGTCCGAGGCCATGACTGCACCGGCGACCTGCAGGCCGGCGTGTTCGGCCTTGATGGCGGCGATGCGCGCGGAGTTGACGCGGCTCATCTGGCCGGCGCCGACACCGATAGTCTGGCGGTTCTTGGCGTAGACGATGGCGTTGGACTTGACGAACTTGGCCACTTTCCAGGCGAAGATCAGGTCATGCACTTCCTGCTCGCTTGGCGCGCGCTGGGTCACGACTTTGAGGTCGGCCTGAGTAATCATGCCGATGTCGCGGCTCTGTACCAGCAGGCCGCCATTGACGCGCTTGTAATCCCAGCCGGCTTGACGCTCGCCCCACTGGCCGCAGGTCAGCAGGCGCACGTTGGCTTTGGCGGCGACCACGGCCTGAGCTTCGGCGCTGACGCTCGGGGCGATGATGACTTCGACGAACTGACGCTCGACGATGGCTTTTGCTGTTTCAGCGTCCAGCTCGCGGTTGAAGGCGATGATGCCGCCAAATGCCGATTCGGTATCCGTGGCGTAGGCCAGGTCGTAGGCCTTGCGGATGCCGCCTTCGTCGTCAGGGCTGACGGCCACGCCGCACGGGTTGGCATGCTTGACGATGACGCAGGCTGGCTTGACGAAGCTCTTGACGCACTCAAGCGCAGCGTCAGTGTCGGCCACGTTGTTGAACGACAGCTCCTTACCCTGCAGCTGGGTGGCGGTGGCGATACCGACTTCGGCAGGTTTTGCTTCAACGTAGAACGCCGCGCTCTGGTGCGGGTTCTCGCCGTAGCGCATTTCCTGGGCCTTGATGAACTGGGTGTTGAAGGTGCGCGGGAACTGGCCACGGCCTTCGGTGCTCAGGGTTTCGGCGCTCTGGTCGATGCCGCCCAGATAGTTGGCGATCATCCCGTCGTAGGCGGCCGTGTGTTCGAACGCCTTGAGCATCAGGTCAAAGCGCTGAGCGTAGGTCAGACCGCCGGACTTGAGGTTTTCCAGAACGCTGGCGTAATCACTGGCGTTGACCACGATGGCCACGTCTTTGTGGTTCTTGGCTGCGGAGCGGACCATGGTCGGGCCGCCGATGTCGATGTTCTCGATGGCGGTCGGCAGGTCACAGCCTGGTTTGGCAACGGTGGCTTCGAACGGGTAGAGGTTGACCGCCACCAGGTCGATCGGCTTGATGCCGTGTTCGCCCATGATGCCGTCGTCGGTGCCGCGACGACCGAGGATGCCGCCGTGGATCTTCGGATGCAGGGTCTTGACCCGGCCGTCCATCATTTCCGGGAAGCCGGTGTAGTCGGCCACTTCAACCGCCGCAACGCCGTTGTCGCGCAGCAGTTTGAAGGTTCCGCCAGTGGACAGGATCTCCACGCCCAGGGCTTCGAGCTCGCGGGCGAATTCGAGGATTCCGGTTTTGTCGGAAACGCTGATCAAAGCGCGGCGGATCGGCAGGCGGGTGGTCTGGTCGGTCATCTCGATTTCCATCAAAGCTAAAGGTAATCAGCAAAAAAGGCGACCGGTGGGTGGGTCGCCTTGGTTGGTCTGCAATGCTTACAGCAAGTCGTACTGCTTGAGTTTCTTGCGCAAGGTGCCGCGATTGAGGCCCAGAACTTCAGAGGCTTTGGTCTGGTTACCCTTGACGTAATTCATGACGCTTTCGAGCAATGGTGCCTCGACTTCGGACAACACCAGGTTGTACACGTCAGTGACGTTGGCGCCTTCGAGGTGGGCGAAATAATTGTGCAGCGCCTTCTCGACACTGCCGCGCAGGGTCTGGCCCTCTTCGCTCGGCGTGTTCAGGTGCTGTTTCAAATTGACATTGTCGCTCACGGGTGTTGTTCCACTCACTAAAGTCTCGGTCATCATCGTCATGCGGCCACCTCTTCTTCATTTTCGTTATCCGGGCCCTGACAGCCTTGGCTGAAGAACTCCCGGATGTTGGCGCATTGTTGTTGCGTATCGTCCAAACGATTGAAGTGGGCGCGAAACTCCCTGGCGCCCGGCAAGGTTGCGAGATACCAGCCGACATGCTTGCGCGCGATGCGCACGCCCATTACATCGCCGTAAAACGCGTGCAGGGCGGTCAGGTGCTCCAGCAGGATCTGCTCCACTTCAACCAGCGAAGGGGCGGGCAGGATCATGCCGGTGCGCAGGTAATGCTCTATCTCGCGGAAAATCCACGGGCGCCCTTGAGCTGCCCGGCCAATCAACAAACCATCGGCGCCGGTCGCTTGCAGCACATACCGGGCCTTTTCGGGTGAATCTATGTCGCCGTTGGCAAACACCGGGATCGACACCGCCTGCTTGATCGCGGCGATGGTG
The DNA here is from genome assembly GCF_024129905.1 of Pseudomonas sp. 21LCFQ010. Classification (NCBI taxonomy): domain Bacteria; kingdom Pseudomonadati; phylum Pseudomonadota; class Gammaproteobacteria; order Pseudomonadales; family Pseudomonadaceae; genus Pseudomonas; species Pseudomonas sp. 21LCFQ010. The sequence goes on from NZ_JAMYDZ010000007.1 coordinate 228,491, forward strand.
TCGTACTCGGCTTCGCCGGTGTAGAGGTCCGCACGGGTCCGCCCGTGAACTGCCAGGGCCTGGATACCGGCCTGCTCGGCAATCTTCGCGACAGTCAGGCCGTTCTTGTTGTCACGGTCCCAGCCGGTGCGGATCTTCAGGGTGACCGGCACATCGACTGCGGCCACCACGGCGTGCAGGATCTCGGTCACCAGTTGTTCGTCTTTGAGCAGCGCTGAACCTGCTGCCTTGTTGCATACCTTCTTGGCCGGACAACCCATGTTGATGTCGATGATCTGGGCGCCCAGTTCGACATTGGCACGGGCCGCACTGGCCAGCATCTGCGGATCACCACCGGCGATCTGTACCGAGCGTGGCTCGGGATCACCTTCGTGGATCATGCGCAGGCGCGATTTGCGGCTGTTCCACAGGCTCATGTCACTGGTGACCATTTCCGAAACCACCAGCCCGGCGCCCATCTGGCGGCACAACTGACGGAAAGGCTGGTCGGTGACGCCCGCCATCGGAGCGAGAATCAAGCCGTTCTGCAATGTATATGGGCCGATGCGTACCACCGACATAGCGTTACCTATAAAGGGGCCGAATCATCCACAGGCCGCATGATTACCGTTGCACACGGTCTGCAACGGTTCGCCCGTCCAACTGCTTGCACAGCGGCCAGACCGAACCGGGAGTTTGAAAAAGGGTTGGCATGATACCCGCTCTCGATGACTGGATAAAGGCTGAATTGGATAAAATCTGAACAGCTCGATGCTTATCACTAATCGTTCGGTTTTTCAGGTTTTACCAACGAACAGCAGCGATCATGCAGGCAACTGTTCGTTATGCCGGGGCGGCGTCCGGTTGCCCCGGACCGCCGTGCTGGCCGCAGAGGCTATTCCGGGGAGCGAAAATTGAGGCTGTAGTTCACGGCTTTGGCGCCTGGATCGAGGATGTCCAGTGCAATGTGGATCGGCGTCTGGGGTGGCATCTCTTCCTTGCCGGCCATTTCGCCTGACAGATACTCGCCGGGTTTGAAGCGACGACTGGCGATCAACTGACCGCTGGTATCGGCAAAGCGCAGCTCCAGCAGCGGAAAGGGCTGGGAAAAGGATGCACGGTTATAAATGATCGCATCGACCACCAGCGCGCCCTGAAACTCCGGGTGGCTGCGTACCACCAGATTGCTGCTCTTGAGCTGGTTGATGTCGACCTTCGATGGCACCTTGCAGCCCAGTTGCGGGCACAACTGCTGGAACCAGGGGCGATACTGATCCTGGCGGGCCAGATGATCGAAGTGATACCAGATGTACTGCCCGGCCAGGCCACTGAGCGCCAGGGTAATCAGGGTTATCCATAACAGACGCCGGCCCCAGCGCGGCTTGGGGCGCTGCCAGTCGAGCTGCAGCGGGTCGTCGGTCAGGTCCACCAGCGGTTTGTCACGCAGGGCAGGCTCGCTGCGGCCACGCGGATCATGATCGTCATCGTCCGGCGCCGGCTCGTCTTCGTCGTCGAGCGCCGAAAGGCGGGCGCTGTGCCCCGAGGGCTGCTTGCGCAGCTCCAGTGCAGTGAAATCCGGTCCCTTGTCGTCGTCCGTGACGCTGGTCAGTGACAACGAGGGCTCGGTGCGGGTTTCGTGGGCGGCAGCGGGTTCAACGATGGGTTGGTCCGGTTCATCCGGCTCAGGTTCTGGCTCTCTGGCGCGGATGACTTCGGCATGTACTTCAGGCAATTGCTCGACATCGTCATTGGCCAGGCTGGCGATCCACTCGCCGGCTTCGCCCGGTGCTGCGTCGCGTCGTGCGCTGAGGCTTGCTTGCGGGGCGCGTGCATCGGCAGTGGCAACCGACTCGGCCAGCTGGATTTCACGCTGCTCCAGGCGTGCCAGCTCTTCGTCCAGGTCCAGGCTGTCCAGATCCAGTTCGCTGACATGCCAGTAGTCTTCGCCGGGCGCGGCGTTGATGGCCGGCGGTGCTGGTTCGGCAACCACTGGCACGGTAGCGGGCGGCTCTGCGGCTAACGGCGCCGGCTCAAGCGGCGCTTGCGCTGACGGTTCAGTGACGGCCTCGGGCTCCGCCAGCGCTGCCGGCTCTGCGGGAGCAGGCAGTGGGGCGAGCGCGGTGCGCTGCTGATGGCTTTGCTCCAGCAATTGTTTGGCGGCGTTGAATACCTGCAGGCATGACCCGCAACGCACCACGCCGCGCGCTACGCTCAGCTGCGCATGGTTGACTTTGAAGCTGGTCTGGCAGTGCGGACACTGGGTGACGAAACTGTCGGTCATGCGGCGCTCCGGCTCAGGCAGCGATCAGCGGCGACGGCCGGTGATGCGTACCCAGCCATCACGGTCGGCGATCGGGTCAAGGTCGAAGGTGTCGGCATAGGCTGCCGCCACTTCTTCGCCCTGTTCGGCCAGGATGCCTGACAGCGCCAGGCGGCCGCCCGGCTTGACCAGGCTGGCCAGTTGCGGTGCCAGGGACACCAGCGGGCCGGCCAGGATATTGGCGACCAGCACATCGGCCGGCTCGGCCGGCAAGGCCTCGGGCAGGTACAGCGGCAGGCGTTCGGCAGCGATGCCGTTGCGTCCTGCGTTGTCGCGCGAAGCCTCCAGGGCCTGAACGTCGATGTCAGTACCGACCGCCAGCTCTGCGCCCAGCAGCAGGGCGGCGATGGCCAGAATGCCCGAGCCGCAGCCAAAATCCAGTACCGTGCAGCCGTTCAGGTCCTGGCCGTCAAGCCATTCCAGGCACAGGCCGGTAGTCGGGTGGGTGCCGGTGCCGAAGGCCAGGCCCGGATCGAGCAGCAGATTTACGGCGTCCGGTTGCGGTGCGGCATGCCAGCTCGGCACGATCCACAGGCGCTGGCCAAACTGCATGGGTTTGAAGTCATCCATCCAGCTGCGTTCCCAGTCCTGATCCTCGATCACTTCGGCGCTGTGTTCGGGCAGCTCGGCATCGGTCAGCAGGCGCAGGTGGGCCAACGCCAGGTCGGCATCGGTGTCGGCCTCGAACAGCGCCAGCAGGTGGGTGTGGGCCCACAGCGGCGTGGTGTTGAGTTCGGGCTCGAAGATCGGCTGGTCTTCCGCGTCCATGAACGTGACCGAGACCGCGCCGACTTCAAGCAGGGCGTTCTCGTAGGTCTCGGCTTGTTCCGGGCTGATGGCGAGGCGGACTTGCAGCCATGGCATGGCGGTGTACCTATGAAAATGACAGGAAAGCCGCGCAGTTTACTTCAGGTCTGCGTCAAAAGCTTGTGAAGGGTTTGCTCGGCAAACTGTCCGGATGTCGCAGTGCTATCCGAACGCTGGCTGAAAACGCACAGACCCCGCCGAGGCGGGGTCTGTAGATCTGTCGCATCACGCTGTACAGAGAATTACTTCTCGCTGGCCAGCTTGTGTTCCAGATAGTGGATGTTGACGCCGCCTTTGCAGAAGCCTGCATCACGGGTCAGATCACGGTGCAGCGGGATGTTGGTCTTGATGCCATCGACCACGATCTCGTCCAGCGCGTTGCGCATACGGGCCATGGCCTCGTCGCGGGTGGCGCCCCAGGTGATCAGCTTGCCGATCAGCGAGTCGTAGTTGGCCGGGACCTTGTAGCCGCTGTACAGGTGCGAGTCGACACGCACACCGTTGCCGCCTGGTGCATGGAAGTGCTTGACCAGGCCCGGGCTCGGGATGAAGGTGCGGGCATCTTCAGCGTTGATCCGGCACTCCAGTGCGTGACCGTTGATGACGACGTCATCCTGGGTGTACGAGAGTTTGTTGCCGGCGGCGATGCTGAGCATCTCCTTGACGATGTCGATACCGGTGACCATTTCCGAAACCGGGTGTTCGACCTGTACGCGGGTGTTCATCTCGATGAAGTAGAACCGACCGTTCTCGTACAGGAATTCGAACGTGCCCGCACCGCGGTAGCCGATTTCGATACATGCGCGTACGCAGCGATCGAAAACTTCCTGGCGAGCCTGCTCGTCGATGCCCGGTGCCGGCGCTTCTTCGAGTACTTTCTGGTGGCGGCGTTGCAGCGAGCAGTCGCGGTCACCCAGGTGGATTGCGTTGCCCTGGCCGTCGGACAGTACCTGAACTTCCACGTGACGCGGGTTGGTCAGGAACTTCTCGAGGTACACCATCGGGTTGCCGAACGCAGCACCGGCTTCGGTACGGGTCAGCTTGGCCGAGGAAATCAGGTCCTCTTCCTTGTGCACCACACGCATGCCGCGACCACCACCGCCACCGGCGGCCTTGATGATCACCGGGTAGCCAACCTCGCGGGCGATGGCCAGTGCGGTTTCTTCGTCTTCAGGCAGCGGGCCGTCAGAGCCGGGTACGGTCGGTACGCCGCTCTTGATCATCGCGTCCTTGGCCGAAACCTTGTCGCCCATCAGGCGAATGGTGTCGGCTTTCGGGCCGATGAAGGCAAAACCGGATTTTTCGACCTGCTCGGCGAAGTCGGCGTTTTCTGCCAGGAAACCGTAGCCAGGGTGGATCGCCGTGGCGCCGGTCACTTCCGCCGCCGAGATGATCGCCGGAATGTTCAGGTACGACTGGGTAGCGATGGCCGGACCGATACAGACAGTTTCGTCCGCCAGGCCCAGGTGCATCAGCTCACGGTCGGCCGTGGAGTGCACAGCGACGGTCTTGATGCCCAGTTCCTTACAGGCACGCAAGATGCGCAAGGCGATTTCGCCGCGGTTGGCGATCAGGACTTTTTCCAGCATCGCAGGGTCTCCCTGGTTCAAACGATGGTGAACAGCGGCTGGTCGAACTCAACCGGCTGGCCGTTCTCTACCAGGATGGACTCGATCACGCCGCTGGTTTCGGCTTCGATGTGGTTCATCATTTTCATCGCTTCGACGATGCACAGGGTGTCGCCTTTCTTGACGGTCTGGCCCACTTCAACGAATGCCGGCGAGGTCGGCGAAGGCGTGCGGTAGAAGGTGCCGACCATTGGCGACTTGACGGCGTTACCGTTGAACTTGGGCGCAGCAGGTGCAGCGTCAGCGGCTGGTGCGGCAGCCGGGGCCGGTGCAGCGGCGACCGGGGCGGCAACCGGAGCCGGCGCGTAGTACGGCTGGGCTGGAGTCTTGCTGTGACGGCTGATCCGTACGGATTCTTCGCCTTCACGGATTTCCAGTTCGTCGATACCGGACTCTTCCAGCAGTTCGATCAGTTTCTTGACTTTACGGATATCCATTAATCATCAACTCCCAAAGGGTCTGTAGGGTGCAATTCGGCAGCCGGTTCAGGCCGTGCCGGTCAAGGCTTGGCGTTCTTGGCCAAATGTTCCAGGGCGGCTTCCAGGGCCATGCGGTATCCGCTGGCGCCCAGGCCGCAGATCACTCCTACCGCAACATCGGAGAAGTAGGAGTGATGACGGAAAGGTTCGCGTTTATGCACGTTCGATAAATGCACTTCGATGAATGGGATGCTCACTCCCATGATCGCGTCACGTATTGCCACGCTAGTGTGCGTGAACGCTGCCGGATTGATGACGATGAAGTCCACTCCCTCATCGCGGGCAGCGTGAATGCGATCGATCAATTCATACTCGGCGTTGCTTTGCAGGTACATCAGGTGATGGCCGGCATCGCGGGCGCGCTGCTCCAGGTCCTGGTTGATCTGCGCCAGGGTGGTGGTGCCATACACACCGGGTTCACGGGTGCCGAGCAGATTCAGGTTCGGGCCATGCAGGACCAGCAGGGTCGCCATCGTCGATTCCTTTTTATTCACGAGCGTTTTTGTGCCGCGACTATGCCGCAAGGGTCAAGATCTGTCCAGTTAACAACAGTAGTCAACACGATAAGCGATAATCGCGCAAAATTTGTGACCCAGATGTTAGATCTGGTCATTTGCCCCGTTTAACCGCTCGATAAGGCCGTTGGCATCGATTTCGCCGACAACCCGCACACTTTTCAGCTCTTCGCCGCTTTTATCGAAAAATAGCAGCGCTGGCGGACCAAACAGCTTGTAGCGGTCGAGCAGCGCGCGTTGCTCGGCGTTGCTCTCGGTCATGTCGAAACGCACCCGGCTAAAAGCCGACAGACGGGCAACCACTTGCGGGTCGGGCAGCACCTCATGCTCGATGACCTTGCAACTGATGCACCAGTCGGCGTACCAGTCCAGGACCAGTGGCTGCCCGGCATTGCGCGCCGCTTCCAGCGCCGCCTCCAGCTCGCCGCTGGTGCGGATGGTATGCCACTGGCTTTCGCCGGTCACGCTGGCGACACCCATGGCTACCGCCTGGGGCCTGCCCAGTGGCCGCAACGGATCGGTTTCGCCCTTGAGTGCGCCGTACCAGCACGCCAGAGCGTAGACCAGTAAAAACAGACCGAGTAGTTGCGCAAGGGTCTGGCGGGTGGTTTTTTCGCTGAAATTCAGCGTACCCAGAAACAGCGCAACGCCGGCCGCCAGCAGGCCGATCAGCAGCAGGGTGATCTCGCCGGGCAGTACCCGGCTGAGCAGGCCGATGGCCAGGCCCAGCAGCAACACGCCAATGGCGTTCTTTACCGTTTCAAGCCACGGGCCGCTTTTCGGCAGCCAGGTGGCACCGCCGGTGCCGACCACAATCAGTGGCAAGCCCATGCCCAGCCCCAGCGCGAACAGCTTCAGGGCGCCACCGATGGCATCGCCGCTGGCGCTTATATAGAGCAACGCACCGGCCAGCGGCGCAGACACGCAAGGCGACACCAGCAGGCTGGACAACACGCCCAGTACCGCCGCACCCCACAACGACCCGCCCTGGGTTTTGCCGGCGATGCGATCGAGCCTTGAACTGAGCGCATCCGGCAGACGCAGTTGAAAGGCGCCGAACATGGCCAGCGCGAACACCACGAAAAACAGCGCGAACGGCACCAGCACCCAGGCCGATTGCAGGCGGGCCTGCAGGTTGAGGCTGGCGCCGAACACGCCCATCAGTGCGCCCAGCAGCGCAAAACAGGCCGCCATGGGCAGCACATAGGCCAGCGACAGGCTCAAGCCCCGCAACCCGCCGACCTGACCGCGCATCACCACGCCAGACAGAATCGGCAGCATCGGCAGTACGCACGGGGTAAAGGTCAGGCCGATGCCGGCCAGCAGAAACAGCGCCAGTTCTTTCCAGCTCCAGGGCTGTACCGCTGCGCTACCTGTGGCGCTGGCCGTTGCACCAGCCACATTGCCGATGTCCAGCCGTTCGGTTTCCGGTGGGTAGCACAGGCCGTGGTCGGCGCAGCCCTGATAAGTGACGGCCAGGGTGAACGGGCGTTGCTCATCGGGGTTGCGCGGCAGCTCGATATCGACGATGCCGTGATAGACCTCCACGTCGCCGAAGTACTCGTCATGCTTCTGTTCACCGGCGGGCAGGCGCGCTTCGCCCAGGCCGGCATCGGCCGGCTCGCTGCGGAACTGGAAGCGATGGCGATACAGGTAATAGCCGTCAGCCGCCACCAGGCGCAGCTTGACCGCCTGCGGCGTGGCTTCGATCAGGCTCAACTGGAAAGCCTGGCGGACCGGCAGAAATTGCTTGCTGTTATCCAGGGTCGAGCTGCCCAGCGTTGCCGAGGGGCGGCTGTCCAGCAGGCCGGAAGCCTGAGCCTGGACGGGAAGGGTGAGCAGCAACAGCATGATCAGTAGCAGGCGGCGCATGGCAACCTCAAATCGCGGCAAAGGTGCGCATGATAACCAAGCGCGCCGGATTGTGCTGGAGAGCGGTTTGTAAGAGCGGGTTTCAGGCCTCGATGGCCGGCAGTTCAAGTGCGTGGTTTGCTGTATTCAAGGCTGACTGGACCTGATTGCGCCCGGACTTCTTGGCGCGGTACAGCGTACTGTCGGCCAGAGCGGCCAGGGTCTGGCTATCGTCTTGCGGATGCAGGCTGACCACCCCGGCGCTGAAGGTACAGGCCAGGTCCAGTGGTTGTGCGGGGTAATGCACTTCGGCAAAGCCCTGACGGATCCTGTCCAGCACCTTATGGGCGTTGTAGAGGTCGGTGTCGGGCATGACAATGGCGAACTCTTCGCCACCATAGCGGCCGATCAGATCAGTCTTGCGCAGCCGTTGCTTGAGAAACAGCGCCAGGCTTTTGATCACCCGGTCGCCCATGGGGTGGCCGTGGCTGTCATTGACCCTTTTGAAGTGGTCGATATCCAGCATCGCGAAGCACAGCGGCTTATTGTCGCGGCGGGCCTGAAAGCAGCAGTCTTCAAGGCACTGGAGGATATGCGTGTGGTTGTACAGCCCGGTCAGGCTGTCGCGGATCATGCGTGCCTTCAAATGCCGGGCCCGGTTGACGCGGTTGCGCACCGTGGTCACCAGATGCCTGGGCTTGATCGGTTTGGTCAGGAAGTCATCACCTGCCTCGCTCAGTGCATCAAGCTGTTTGTCCAGGTCGTCCTCGGCCGACAGGTAGATGATCGGTACGCCGACATAACGATCATTGTGACGAATGACCTTGGCCAGCTCCCGCCCCGTGCAGCCCGGCATATACATATCGAGGATGATCAGGTCTGGCTGAAACTGCGCCAGCTCGCTCATGGCCTGGATCGGGTCCAGCAAGATCCGGGTGACGATGCCTGCGCTATTGAGTGCCTGCTCGGTGTAGAGGGCCTGCGAGCGCGAATCGTCGATGATCAACACCTTGTACGGCTCATAGCCATCGGCGCGGGTCAGGGTTTCGATCTTTTCCAGCAGAATCGAGGCGTCCAGCGAACCGGTCAGGAACTCATCGCCACCGGCGCGCACCGCCGCCAGGCGAGTGGGGGTATCAGCTTCGTCACGACTGAAAAACAGCAACGGCGCTCTGACGGGCAGAGTGTGCTGCAAGTCTGTCGCCAGCTTCAGGCCTGCGCCGGGGGAGGAAAAATCAACATCCATGATAATGGCCGCCGGCTGGCGCTGTTGCAGTGCCGTGTGCAGGCTGGCCACGTTATCCAGCGCCAGCGCTGCGCACCCGAAGAACTCCAGTTGCCGGGCCAATTGTTCACTGTCTTCGCGGTGACGCAAGGCAATATAAACAGGCGTGCGCAGAGGCGGCAGGGTGGTCTGCTGCAGCCGGTCTCCATGACGCAGGCCGGTTTGCGAAAGTTGCTGCATCAGCAGGCTGATTTCACTGATCAACTCGCTGTTAAGCCGGCCCTGGTTGGCTTGCAGGCTGGCGACCAGATCACCAAGCTGCTGCCCCAGACGCAAATGCTCGGTCTGCCCGAAGCGTTCCGCACTGCGTAACAGATCCCGCGCCGCTTCCTTGAGCTCATCCAGATCAGTCGGCGTCCACTCGCCTTTATGCAGGCGTTGCCAAATCTCAAGGATCTGCCGCACCTGAAGCACGACCCGCTGGGCAAAATAAAGCTTGAGACGCTCGCGACTGGGATCAGATGCTTCGGTCATTGGCGGGCTGCTGGAGAGGCGGCTAAAGGAGGGTTGATGGCGCTATGCTAGCACCGTCATCTTTGCCGTGGTGTGCCGCAGGTCACCAAACCGTCAAAAAGGCGCACACTTTTTTATGACGATTTATTTACCGCTGACGACCGTTCGTCGGAAGGGGCGTCAGCTTCAGGCGCAGAACGTCTTCGCGCCTGAAGCTTTGATCAATCTGGCAGCGCTGGCTGCCAGCTGGCTATTAACGCTGCGGTTTGAGTTCGGTCTCGACGAATACCACTTCATGGTCACTGGCGTTGATCACATTGTGTTCAACACCGGCTTTGCGAAAGTAGCTCTGCCCAGCTCCCAAGGGTGCGTATTTATCGCCCTCAGGGGTTTCCAACAGCAAGGTGCCGCTGGTCAGCGGCACCACCACATAGTCATAGCCATGGCGATGCAAGCCAGTCTCGGCACCCGGCGCGAAGCGCCACTCGGTGATGGTCACCTGCTCGTTATCGACCTGTACCTTCGGCACGGCCTGTGGACGCGGGCTCATTTACTTGACGCCCTGCAAAGCCTGGCCAACGGCATCGAACATCCGGTCCAGATCCTGCGGCTGGGCGTTGAAGGTCGGGCCGAACTGCAGGGTATCGCCGCCAAAGCGCACATAAAAGCCGGCTTTCCACAGCGCCATGCCCGCTTCGAACGGACGCACGATCGGGTCGCCGTCGCGGGGGGCCAGTTGCAGGGCGCCCGCCAGCCCGCAGTTGCGGATGTCGATCACATGTTGTGCGCCTTTAAGGCCATGGATGGCGTTCTCGAAGTGCGGTGCCAGTTCGGCGGATTGCTGCACCAGGTTTTCCTTTTCCAGCAGCTCCAGCGAAGCGATACCGGCCGCGCAGGCCACCGGGTGCGCCGAGTAGGTATAGCCGTGGGAGAATTCGACCGCGTGCTCGGGCAGGTTCTGGCTCATGAAAGTGTTGTAGATCTCGCTGCTGGCGACGACTGCGCCCATCGGGATGGCACCGTTGGTCACCTGCTTGGCGATGTTCATGATGTCCGGGGTAACACCGAAGTACTCGGCGCCGGTCCATTTACCCATGCGGCCAAAGGCCGTGATCACTTCGTCAAAGATCAGCAGGATATTGTGCTGGTCACAGATCTCGCGCAGACGCTTGAGGTAGCCCACTGGCGGCACAATGACACCGGCCGAGCCGGACATCGGCTCGACGATGACCGCCGCGATGTTCGAGGCGTCATGCAGTTCGATCAGTTTCAGCAGTTCATTGGCCAGCTCGACACCGCCGGTTTCAGCCGCGCCTTTGGTAAAGGCCAGATGCGGCTGCAAGGTGTGCGGCAGGTGATCGACGTCCATGAACTGGCCGAACATCTTGCGATTGCCGCCTATCCCGCCCAGTGAGGTGCCGGCGATGTTCACGCCGTGATAGCCGCGGGCGCGGCCGATCAGTTTGGTTTTCTGTGCCTGGCCTTTCAGGCGCCAGTAGGCACGCGCCAGTTTCACCGAGGTGTCGGCGCTCTCGGAGCCGGAGCCGGTGAAGAACACATGATCCAGGCCGGCCGGGGTCAGACTGGTGATTTTCTCTGCCAGCTTGAATGACAGCGGGTGGCCGTACTGGAAGGCCGGTGAGTAATCCAGGGTGCCCAACTGTTTGGCTACCGCTTCCTGGATTTCCTTGCGCGAGTGACCCGCGCCGCAGGTCCACAAACCTGACAGGCCGTCATAGATGCGCCGGCCCTGGTCATCAATCAGCCAGCTACCTTCTGCCCCGACAATCAGGCGCGGGTCGCGCTTGAAGTTGCGGTTGGCCGAAAACGGCATCCAGTGGGCGTCCAGCTTGAGCTGACTGGCCAGCGAAGGGGTTTGCTGCAGAGCCTGATTCATGAGGTGAACCCTGTTGTTATGAGGGGTTATGGATGACGACAGCTTGTGCCTGCGCAATGGGTGAGTTAAATCTATATCTTCTAAAGTTAAGTTATTGAATGACTCACCTATGAGGCGTGAATCCCATGGCGCGTAAACCGCCGCTCAGCCAGGTGAGTGATTTCGACCTGCGCCTGCTGCGGCTTTTCAAAACCGTGGTCGAGTGCGGCAGTTTTTCCGCAGCCGAAGGCGCACTGGGCATCAGCCGCTCGGCGATCAGCCTGCACATGAGTGATCTGGAAAAGCGCCTGGGCATGCGGCTTTGCCAGCGCGGCCGGGCCGGCTTTGCCCTGACCGATGAGGGCCGTGAGGTACTGCGCGCCAGCGACACGCTGCTGGCGGCCATCGAAGGCTTTCGCAGTGAAGTGAACCTGATGCACCGGCAACTGCGCGGCGACCTGAACATCGGTATCGTCAACAACCTGGTCACCCAGCCGAAGATGCGTATCACCCGGGCGCTCAAGGCCGTGCGTGGCGAGGGCACCGGGGTGCGCATCAACCTGAGCATGAGCACCCCGGGTGAGATTGAGCGCGGCCTGCTCGACGGGCGCCTGCATGTCGGTGCGATTCCACTGATCGCTCCGTTGTCGGGACTCGATTACACACGGCTTTACGAAGAACGCTCCAACCTGTACTGCAGCCATGAACACCCACTGTTCGCCCGCGCCGCCTTGGTGAGCAACGAAGAACTGCAGGATTTCGATGCCGTGGTGCCCAGTTACCGGATGACCGCCGAGGCGATCGGTTTGCACCAGTTGCTCAACTGCGTGGCTTCGGCCAGTGACCGCGAAGGGATTGCTTTTCTGATCCTCACCGGTAGCTACATCGGCTTTTTGCCTGACCATTACGCGGCAGTGTGGGTGGAGAAGGGGTTGATGGCAGCGCTCTGCCCGCAGCGGTTGTTCTTCGAGGCCCGGCTGGCGATTGCCACCCGCAAGGGGCGCCGCCAGAACCTGGTGCTGGACCACTTTCTCGAGGCGTTGCAGCACTCGCTTTAGAGGCAATACTGGTCACTTAAGCACTGTATGCCCACAGTGGGAGCGAGCTCTGCTCGCGAAGAGGCCAGTAAAAACACTACATCTGCTGCGAATGTGCCGCCCTCTTCGCGACCAAGGTCGCTCCTACAAAGGCATGCAGTACTTAACTGAACAGTATTGGCTTTAGAGGGTGTCTTGTTTGCGCGGGGCAAACATGTGCGTGACAGCGGTCAGTTGCCTTCCAGGCTGTGTAAATAACGTAAAAACAATTTACTCCCATATGAGATTAAATATCATTCCGTCCCGTTGGAGCGGCGGGGGAACCTCTGGAGCAAGGTTTCAGGCACTATTAAGCAGGTTTGGATAAAGCCTTTTCCGCCGTTTTTCTGCCCGTCTCGGGCGCACGATCAATGGGGAAGATGGACATGAATCCGAAGTACAAGCCTAACCTGCTGGCGTCAGCCATCGTTCTGGCCTGCAGTGCGCCGGTCGGCGCTGCCGAAGTGATCAGCGCAGCCGCTGACGAAGCGGTCAAACCGGACAGCGTACTGCCTGCCGATGGCTCGCCAGACGCGCTGGAACTGGGCGATACCCATGTCATCGGCACCGCCGAGCAGGAGCTCAAGCAGGCGTCGGGCGTGTCCATCATCACCGCCGAAGACCTCAAGAAGCGCCCGCCGGTCAACGACATTTCCGAGATCGTGCGCAAGATGCCCGGCGTCAACCTGACCGGCAACAGCACCACCGGCAGCCGTGGCAACAACCGGCAGATCGACCTGCGCGGCATGGGCCCGGAAAACACCCTGATCCTGATCGACGGCAAGCCGGTGACTTCGCGTAACTCGGTGCGCATGACCCGTACCGGCGAGCGCGATACCCGTGGCGACAGCAACTGGGTGCCGGCTGAAATGATCGAGCGCATCGAAGTGCTGCGTGGCCCGGCGGCGGCCCGTTATGGTTCCGGCTCCATGGGCGGGGTGGTGAACATCATCACCAAGCGCCCGACCGACAGGCTGCAAGGCTCGATCACCGCTTACACCAACCTGCCTGAAGACGACGCCGAAGGGGTGACCAAACGCACCAATTTCAGCCTCGCCGGTCCGCTGACCGACGCGCTGAGCTTTCGGGTCTACGGCAACCTCAACAAGACCGATGCCGACGATCTGGACATCAACTGGGCCAAGACCGATGCGGCAGCGGCGGCTGATGGTATTTCGCCAACCTACGCTGCCGGTCGTGAAGGGGTGCGTAACAAGGACATCAACGGCCTGCTGTCGTGGCGCCTGGATGAGGCGCAGACCATCGACTTTGAAGCCGGCTACAGCCGTCAGGGCAATATCTACGCGGGCGACACCGGCGGCGATGCGATCAACGACTCGGCGGCCCTGCAAGAGCGTATTTCGGCGCTGTATGGCCGTGAAACCAACACCCTGTACCGTCAGACCTACTCGATTACCCATCAGGGCGATTGGGCGTTCGGCACCTCGAAGCTGACCGCGCAGTACGAAGGCACCCAGAACCGCCGCCTGCAGGAAGGCTTGTCGGGCGGCAGCGACGGCAACATCAACGCCGATGCCAGCGAGATCACCAGCGATTACGACAGCTTCCTGGTCAGTGGTGAGGTGAACATCCCGCTGGAGATGTTGGTGCATCAGGTGCTGACCATCGGCGCCGAATGGAACCGGCAGACGCTCGATGACCCGTCGGCGCTCAACCAGACCGTCAGCGGTGCCGGCTCCGGCGGTTCTGCGCTGCCTAATTCGGTGGCCGGGGCGCGGCCGACCGATATGGACGCAACCATCGCCGCCGTGTTCATCGAGGACAACATCGAACTGACCCCGGACTGGATGCTGACCCCCGGCGTGCGTCTGGACCACCATGACCAGTTCGGCTCCAACTGGAGCCCGAGCCTCAACACCTCGTACAAACTGACCCCCGATATCACCCTCAAAGGCGGTATCGCCCGGGCCTTCAAGGCACCGAACCTGTACCAGTCCAACCCCAACTACCTGCTGTTCAGCATGGGCATGGGTTGTGATCCGACCTTCAACCTCGGTGGCGGGTGCTACATCCTGGGCAATGACAGCCTTGAGCCAGAAGTCAGCGTCAACAAGGAAATCGGCATCAGCTTCGATCGTGATGGCTGGAGCGCAGGCCTGACCTACTTCCGCAACGACTACGACAACAAGATCACCTCGGGCATTACCGTGCGTGAACTGGCCACCGGCGGCACCAACGCCTCGCCAGTGCTGCGTTGGGAAAACGCCACCGACGCGGTGGTCAAGGGCTGGGAAGGTAACCTGACCGTGCCGTTGCTGGGCGAGCGTGGCGAGACGCTGAGCTGGAGCACCAACTTCACCTATATGGATGAAAATGCTGATCGTACCGGCCAGCCGCTGTCGGTGATCCCGGAGTACACCATCAACTCGTTCCTCGACTGGCAGGCCACTGACAAGCTGGCGCTGAACCTCAACGCCACCTGGTATGGCAAACAGGAGCCGCGTACCCTGAACCCGACCCTGCCGTCTTCGGGGCCGATCACCGCAGCCAATGCCTTGTCCACCCGTGATCCTTACCACCTGTGGGGCGTCGGCGGCAGCTACGAGTTCAGCAAGAACCTGTCGGTGGGTGCCGGTATCAACAACCTGTTCGACAAGCGCATGTACCGTGAAGGGCAGGGCACCAGTCAGGGCGCCAACACCTACAACGAGCCAGGCCGTTCGTTCTACGCTTCGGTTACCGCGTCGTTCTGATGAGCTGAGCGTTACCGCCTGCAATGACCGCTTCGCTATGAGGCGGTCTTTGCGTTTTCAGGAATCACCATGAGTTCTGCCAGCTACCTCACCGACGTTGCCTACCCGCATCACTTCCAGACCCAGGCCACCCCCAACTGGCTGGCCTTTGTTGGCACCGCGCTGGGCCGTGCGGTGCCGGATATCAGCCGCGCCTACCGCAGCTGTGAACTGGGTTGCGGGCAGGGCTATGGCGCCGTCATCAACGCCGCTGCCAACCCCAACGGGCACTTTGTGGCGGTGGATATCAACCCCCGACATATAGCGCATGGCCGCGCGCTGGCCGCTGCGGCCGGGGTGGCCAATATCGAGTTTATCGAGGCGAACTTCCGTGATTTTTCTGAATCTTGTGCGCATGATGCATTCGATTTTGTGATCAGCCACGGGGTCTACTCCTGGGTCAGCCCGGCGGTGCAAGGCGAGATGCGCCAGGCTGTCGCGCAGTTGCTCAAGCCCGGCGGGCTGGCTTACCTGGGGTATATGAGCCAGCCGGGGTTGTTCTTCCTGGGCCCGTTGCAGCAGTTGTTGCGCCGTCATGTGCAAGGGGCGACGGGCAGCCTTGAGCAGCGGGTCAGCGCTGCCCTGAACCTGCTGCAAGGCATGGCCAGCGCCCGCGTGGGGTTCTTCGCCGAGCACCCGCAGGCCAGCATTTACCTGCAAAGCCTGGCCAGCCGCCATGTGCATTACGTGGCCCATGAGCTGCTCAACGAACACTGGAGCTCGATCAACAGCGGCGAACTGATCGAGCAAATGAGTGAGCTGGCCTGTGACTTCATCGGCAGCGCCACGGCGCTGGAAAACATCGATGAAGTCTCGGTGCCGGGCAACGTCCTGGCGCTGCTCAATCAACTGCCCGGTGTCGCCGAGCGGGAATTGTTCAAAGACCTGGCACGCAACCAGTCGGACCGTTGCGACCTGTTCCAGAAGCGCGGTGTCGCAGCACTGACCACCGGCCAGCATCGTCAGGCGCTGTGGCAACAATGTGTGACCCGGCTGCCCGGCGCGCCGCTGGCCGGGCCAATCGAATTCGATACCCGGATCGGCCCGGTCCAGGGACCGGTCGGGTTGTTCGGGCCGTTGCTCAAGGCGCTGGCCGATTATCCACAGACCTTCGCCAGCCTGGCCGGGCTGCCAGCGCTTGGCGGCCAGACCGGCGCGATCAGCCCGGCCTTGCAAATGCTGGCCTGGGCTGGCCATGTACATCCGCTGCTGCCGGGCGAACTGGACGTCGAACGTTGCCAGGCCCTGAACCGGGTGATCAGCGAACGCGCGCTCAAGGGCGAAACCTACCAATGGCTGGCCGCCCCGACCCTGGGCTCGGCAGTGGCTGCCAGCCCGCTGCAGATGCTGCTCGCACGGGTCTTGCTGGACTACCCGCAATTGCGCGGCAAACTGCTCAAACAAACCGCACTGGCCAGCGCCCGGCAACTGAACATCCAGGCCACAGAAACCGGGCTGGACGCCGAGCTGGAAGCGTTCGAGCGACAAATCTTGCCGGTATGGCAACAACTGGGCGTGGTTTAAAACAGAGGGAAGTTCGCCCGCAGGGCGGACCCAAGCCAGGAGCAAGCGCTTTGGTTCCTTTGGCGCCCCAAAGGAACCCGCCCGTCGGGGCGGAACCCGCGGTCCAGTCAACCGCGGCAAAAAGCCTTGCGCTGGTCGAAAGGTCTTCGCGGATAAATCCGCTCCTACGGCCATTTACCGAAGTCGCATTGCGACGCCCAATCGCTGCCCAGCGACCTGCACACCGACAAAAAACACGCAATGGGTGCCGGGCAAACGCACCTTGGGGTAAGGTTGCGGTCACAGCTTCTGAGCCCAACCACCGAAAGGACCCTGACATGCTGGATTGGAAAAACCGCGCAGGCAGCGCGGACGAACGCCCTGCCGACACGGCTGCGGTCAAAAGACGCGGCTATCTGGGCGGGATCTTCTTCAGCCGCGCCCTCGGCGTACTGGTCCTCATCTACCTGTTAGTGACCGCTCTGGTTGGCTGGTACTGGAGCAACGAACCAGGCCTGTTTCCGGTCCAGCAGAACGCCCAGGCCGCCGCCGAGCGTGAAGGCAAACAGATGGTGATCGGCTACACCACCGTTGAAACCCTCAAGTCGGTGACCGGCACCCTGCTCAACAAACCCGGTGGTTACCTGGCCAACGACCGCTTTCCACCAGGGGTGTGGCTGGACAACATGCCGAGCTGGGAATACGGCGTACTGGTCCAGGTACGTGACCTGAACCGGGCCCTGCGCAAGGACTTTGCCCGCTCCCAGTCGCAATCGACCGAAGACGGCGATCTGGCACGTGCCGAACAACTGTTCAACTTCAATGATCGCAGCTGGATCATGCCTTCCAGCGAGTCGCAGTACCAGGAAGGGATCAACGCCCTGAGCCGTTACCAGGCTCGTCTGGCGAGCCAGAACGGTGCGCAGTTCTATGCCCGCGCCGACAACCTGAACAGCTGGCTGGGTGATGTCGGAACCCGCCTGGGCTCAATGTCCCAGCGGCTGTCGGCCAGTGTCGGCCAGGTCAAGCTCAATGCTGCTGCGCGTACCGACAACATCAACGTCAAGCCCGGTGAAGTATTGAAGGTTGACGAAGAAGTGGTCGAAACCCCTTGGATGCAGATCGACAACGTGTTTTACGAGGCCCGTGGTCAGGCCTGGGCGCTTTCGCATTTGCTGCGCGCCATCGAGGTCGACTTCGCCGACGTGCTGGCCAAGAAGAATGCCACGGTCAGCGTCCGCCAGATCATCCGCGAACTGGAAGCGTCGCAGGCTGCGGTGTGGAGCCCGATGATCCTTAACGGCAACGGCTTCGGCGTGCTGGCCAACCACTCGCTGGTAATGGCCAACTACATCTCGCGGGCCAACGCCGCGGTCATCGACCTGCGTCAGTTGCTGTCGCAGGGTTAAGGGGTGAGTGAGTCAGTGACTACGCTGGAACAGGAGGCCGCTCATCGGGCGGCCTCCGACGCTGAGCTGGTGGCCTGGGTCGATGAACAGGACCGCCTGCTCGGCGGTGTGCCGCGTGCCGAGCTGCGCGACAAGGGGCTGATCGGCCGTGGCACCTTCATCCTGTTATTCAACTCTGTCGGCGAGCTGTGTGTGCATCGTCGCACCTTGAGCAAAGCCGTTTATCCCGGCTACTGGGATGTTGCGGCCGGCGGCATGGTCCAGCCGGATGAAACTTACGCTGAATCAGCGGCCCGCGAACTCGAAGAAGAGCTGGGGGTGGGCGGTGTGGCGTTGCGAGATCACGGCCGTTTCCTGTTTGACGAGCGCGGCAACCGGCTTTGGTGCGCGGTGTTCTCGGCGGTCTCGGACAGCCCGTTGCGGTTGCAGCCAGAAGAGGTCCTGGAAGCCTGTTTCCTGCCCATCGAGCAGGCTCGGCGCCTGAGTGAACAAAAGCCTTGCTGCCCCGACTCGCTGGTGGCGTTGCAGACCTATCTGCAGCAGGTCGCAAAAACCCAGTAAATTGCCGCATTCCGGCCCTTAGCAATCAGGAAATTTGCCGTTACACTGCGCGGCCTTCGGGCAGTGTCGTTGCCCGATCAGCGCTGCCCCTGCCAGAGTGGGGCTTCGCGGCCGCAGGTCCCCTGACGGTCCAGTGTTCAGTCCTCAAGCCGAGGATTTCCCGTGGTCAAGAAAGCCGCTTCCTTCGCAGCCCTCGGTGGGCTGGTGTATTCAACTGACGCCGGGCGCCATTGCCCCGATTGCAGTCAACCCGTCGATGCCTGTATCTGCAAGCAAACGGTTATCCCTGCCGGTGACGGTATCGCTCGCGTGCGCCGCGAAAGTAAAGGCCGTGGTGGCAAAACCGTAACTACAGTTAGCGGTGTGCCACTGGCTGAAGATGCCCTCAAAGACCTGGCCAAAGCGCTCAAGCAGCGTTGCGGCACCGGTGGTTCGCTCAAGGACGGCGTGATCGAGATCCAGGGCGATCATGTCGAACTGCTGATCGCCGAGCTGGTCAAGAAAGGTTTCAAGGCTAAAAAATCCGGCGGCTGAACCGCGCCGCTGGAGCCAAACCGTCATTTCCGCGCTTTAAACTGCGCCCGGTCGGCCTTTGGCCGACGTTTACCGACTTATAGACAGGGGACTTCGATGTCCGTACGACGCACACGCAAAGACGATGGCAGCCAATGGACCGTGGCGGACAGCCGCAGTGTTTATGGAATTCGCCATTGGGGCGCCGGTTATTTCGCGATCAACGAAGCCGGTCGCGTTGAAGTTCGTCCCAACGGTGCCGGTAGCACCCCGATCGACCTCTACGAGCAGGTCGACGACCTGCGCAAGAGTGGCCTGACCCTGCCGTTGCTGGTGCGCTTCCCGGACATTCTGCAGGATCGCGTGCGCAAGCTGACTGGCGCTTTCGATGACAACATCGCGCGCCTGGAATACCAGAGCCGTTACACCGCGTTGTACCCGATCAAGGTCAACCAGCAAGAAGCCGTGGTGGAAAACATTATCGCCACGCAAAACGTTTCCATCGGCCTGGAAGCCGGCTCCAAGCCCGAGCTGATGGCCGTGCTGGCGCTGGCGCCGAAGGGCGGCACCATCGTCTGCAACGGTTACAAGGACCGTGAGTTCATCCGTCTGGCGCTGATGGGCCAGAAGCTGGGCCACAACGTATTCATCGTCATCGAGAAAGAATCCGAAGTCGAACTGGTGATCGAGGAAGCCGCCGAACTCAAGCTGGCGCCCCAGGTCGGTCTGCGCGTGCGGCTGTCGTCGCTGGCGTCGAGCAAGTGGGCCGACACCGGCGGCGAGAAATCCAAGTTCGGCTTGTCTGCCGCGCAACTGCTGTCGGTGGTCGAGCGTTTCCGCAAGGCCGGCCTGGATCAGGGCATCCGGCTGGTGCACTTCCACATGGGCTCGCAGATCGCCAACCTGGCCGACTACCAGCACGGTTTCAAGGAAGCGATCCGTTACTACGGTGAACTGCGCAGCCTCGGCCTGCCGGTGGACCATATCGACGTCGGCGGCGGCCTGGGCGTCGATTACGACGGCACCCACTCGCGCAACGCCAGTTCGATCAACTACGACATCGACGACTACGCCGGTGTGGTGGTCGGCATGCTCAAGGAATTCTGCGACGCGCAGGGCCTGCCGCACCCGCATATCTTCTCGGAAAGCGGCCGCTCGTTGACCGCTCACCATGCGGTGCTGGTGGTCCAGGTCACCGACGTGGAGCGCCACAACGACCAGGTTCCCGAAATCGAAGACAAGGCCAGCCTGCCGGAAACCGTGCAGTGGCTGGTCGACCTGATCGATCACAACGACATCGAGATGGTCACCGAGACCTATTGGCGCGCCACGCACTACATGAGCGACATCGCCACCCAGTATGCTGATGGCAAGATCACCCTGGCCCAGAAGGCGCTGGGCGAGCAGTGCTACTTTGCCCTGTGCCGACGCCTGCACAACTCGCTCAAGGCTCGCCAGCGTTCGCACCGCCAGGTGCTGGACGAACTCAACGACAAGCTGGCCGACAAGTACATCTGTAACTTCTCGGTATTCCAGAGCCTGCCTGACACCTGGGCCATCGGCCAGGTATTGCCGATCATCCCGCTCAACCGGCTGGACGAAGAGCCGGTGCGCCGCGCTGTGCTGCAGGACCTGACCTGCGACTCGGACGGCAAGATCAACCAGTACGTCGACGAGCAGAGCATCGAGACCAGCATGCCGGTGCATGCCCTCAAGGACGGCGAAGATTACCTGCTGGGGATCTTCCTGGTCGGTGCCTACCAGGAAATTCTCGGTGACATGCACAACCTGTTCGGTGACACCGACTCGGTGAACATCTACCAGAACCAGGACGGCAGCGTGTACCACGCCGGTATCGAGACCCACGACACCATCGAAGACATGCTGCGCTATGTGCACCTGTCGCCGGAGGAGTTGATGACCCACTACCGCGACAAGGTCGCCAGCGCCAGGATCAGCCCGCGTGAACGCACCCAGTACCTCGATGCCCTGCGGCTGGGCCTGACCCGCTCTTCCTACCTGTCGTCCTGACGGGTATACCCCGGCACGCGAGCGGCCAGTTGGCCCGCTCGCGAATGCCTGTTGGCCGGTAGGAGCGGCCGGGCGGCGATCCTACAGGGTCTGGCAGCATTCAACCGATCAGAAGTCGTAACTCACACTCGTGTAGTAGAACGCGCCCTGGGCGCCTTCCGGTGAGGTGATGCTGTACTTCGGCACGCCATACAACTGCGACCCTTCCAGTTTGTCCGGGTGGCTGTCGAACAGGTTGATCGCACCCACGGTCAGCTTTACACCTTTGGCGAAGGTGTATGAGACATCCAGGTCGGTGACCCATTGTGCGCTGAAGGTCTGGTCCAGGGCCGGGTTGGTTGCATTACGGCTTTTCCACTCGCCGTAGCGCCGTTGCGCGACGTTCACGCCCCAGTTGCCATAAGCCCAGTTCGCGCCCAGGGTGAATTTGTTCTCTGGCGTGCCTTCCTCGATCAGGCCTTGCGTGTTGCGGCCCACAATCTGCGAACCGCTGATACCGCCCACATCCCGCAGCCCGGTGATTTTGGTGTCATTCTGGCTGAAGCCGGCATTGAGATTGAGCTTGCCGAATTCATTGAGGTTCAGCCGATAGTTACCGGTCACCTCAATCCCGTTGGTCCGGGTGTCGGCCACGTTGGTGTAGAACGCTGCGCTCTGAATGTTGCTGTACTGGGTGCCGGCAAACACCGGTGCGACCGTGGCGGCGGTCAGTTGGTCCGACAGGGTGATCCGGTTGTCGATCTCGATACGGTAGGCATCGACCGTCACCGAGGCATTTTCCAGCGGTCGCCAGACCAGACCCAGCGAGAAACTGGTCGACTCTTCCGGCTTGAGTGCCTGGCCGCCCAGCAAGCGGGCTTCAGGGCTGTCGGCACGCAGCAGGCGTTGTTGCACCTCGACCCAGTTACCGCTGCCGGTCGGTTGCTCCACCGCCTGGACGCTGAACGACGACAGGCCGCTTTGCACCAGTGACGGGGCGCGGTAGCCGGTGCTGGCGGTGGCGCGGGCGGCGAGTTGCGGGGTGAAATCGTAGCGCAGCGATAGCTTGCCGTTGGTGGTGTCGCCGAAGTCAGAGTAGTGCTCGGAGCGCAGCGCGACGCCAGCCTGGAATTTCTCGGTGATCTGCCCCTCGACATCGACATAGCCGCCGAACACCTTGCGCTCCAGCGAGGCCGCGTCAACCTGGGTAATCCCCGAGTAGTAGCCGGCCAGGCGGCGGTTGGTAACCGGGTCCAGGGTATTGAACAGCGGACCGTTGGCCCAGCCTTCGGCTTGCCCCGCGCTCAGCTCGTAGTTTTCCTTGCGCCAGGCCAGGCCGGCCGAGACCGTCAGCGGCTTGTACAGCAGTCGGGTATCGAAGTCGCGTACCCAGTCCAGGGTCAGGTTGGTCTGGTCGGCTTCACGCTCGCCGGTGTAGATCTTCGATGGGCTGGCGTTGCCGTAGCTGGGGTTGATCGCATTGCGGTCGGTGGACTTGAGCGTGTTGTTGCCGTAGTTCAACGCCAGGTCGAACTTGCCCAGTTGCGCATCCTCCCAGCGCAGGCCGCCGGTGGCCGCGTAGTCTTCAAGGTTGTAGCGGGTGATCGGAATCCGCCCGTCCGGGTAGCGCGCCAGGGCCACGCTGCCGTAGTTGCTGGCCAGGGTGGTGGGCGGATCGTAGAAGTTTTCCGAGTCGGTGTTCTTGTGCCCGTAGCTGGCAAAACCGTAGGCGGTGAGCGAGTCGCTGAGATTGATTTCGCTGTTGGCGATGAAATTGTACTGATCCGAGACCGCGCCCGAGCCCCAGCGCCAGTTGCGGTAACCGTTGTTCTGTTCGCGGGCGGTGTTGATGTTCGGTGAACCGGCATAAAAGATCCGGTTGTCGTCGCGGGTATCGCTGGCCGGGTCCTGATTGCCGGCGTCGAAGCTCAGGGTCAGGAAGCCGTCGTTGGGCAGAGCAAAGCCTTTCCAGCCGCTGAGTTTGCGTTGCAGGCCGTCGCCCTTGTCGTAGCCGCCGAAGCGGTAGCCGATGTTGCCGCCTTCATCGCGCTCCTTGAGCACGATGTTGATCACCCCGGCAATGGCATCGGAGCCGTACTGCGCGGCGGCGCCGTCACGCAGGATTTCCACCCGCTCGATGGCACTGAGCGGAATCAGGCTCAGGTCCACGGCGGCCGCACCACGGGCGTTGACCACCCCCTGGCGGGTGACGTTGGCGCTGGCGTGACGGCGCTTGCCGTTGACCAGCACCAGTACCTGGTCAGAGGCCAGGCCCCGCAGCGAAGCGCCCTGGGCGATGGAACCGGCGAATGCGCCCTGGGGCGATTGCGGAAAACTGAACGACGGTGACAGTGCCGTCAGCGCCGACTGCAAGTCGTTGGCGCCGGTGGTTTGCAGTTGCTCTGAAGACAGCACATCGACCGGTGCGGCACTTTCCAGTGCGGTGAGGTCACTGCGCCGGGTGCCGACCACCACGACGGTGTCGAGTTTACCGGCGCTGTCGCTGGCGGCCGGGCTTGAGGTTTCTGCGGCCAGCGCGGGCAAGGCCAGGCCGCTGGCGACCAGTGCAATGGCACCGGCCAGTGGGTTGAGACGCACGTTCATGATGACCCCTGTAGGGAAAGGCAATTTTTCAGGTACACAGGAGGGCCGTAGGAGGGGCCGTAGGAGGGGCTTCAGCCCCGAAGCTCCTAAACCCCTAAACCCCTAAACCCCATTCGCGGATCAAGCCGCTCCTGCCGTTGCTTCTCAGAACCGTTGGGTGACCGAGACGCCCACGGTGCGTGGGTCGCCATAGACGATCACGTTCTGCCCGGCGGCGCCGTTGGGGCGGCCGTGAACCTGGTATTCGCGGTTGGTAAGGTTGTTGGCAAAGCCGGTGACGCTGAGTTTCTCGTCCGGGCTGAACCAGGTCAGGCGTGCGTTGGCCAGGGTGTAATGCGGCTGGCTCAGCTCTTTGTCGACACTGCTCTGGCGGTCGGCGAGGAAGTATTCCTTGTCGCGCAAGCTCACGTCGCCGCCTACCACCAGCTTGCCGCCAACCTCAAGCGGGATGGTGTAGTCGGCGCCCAGCGATACCACGTACTTGGGCGAGCGCACGAAGCGGTTGCCGCTATAGTCGGCGGTCACTGCGCCGGTGGTCGGGTTGACGTTCTTGAAGTCGGTGTATTCGGTGTCCAGATACGACAGCGCGGCGCGCAGGTGCAGGTACTCGGTCGGCTGGCCTTCGAGTTCCAGCTCAGCGCCCTTGACCTTGCCCTTGGCGCCGTTGGTCAGTGCGGTGGTCAGGATGCCGTTGTTGACGGTCAGCAGGTTCACCTGGATGTCGGAGTAGTCGTAGTAGAACACGTTGGCGTTGGCGATCAGCCGGCCCTTGAACCACTCCGATTTCAGGCCCAGTTCGTAGGCATCCAGTTCTTCCGGGTCGACAGTGCTGAGCTGCGCCAGGCTGGTGGACAGGCCGGTGTTGAAACCGCCGGAACGGAAGCCGTGGGCGTAACGGGCGAACACCCGTACGTTGTCGTTGATGCGGTATTCAGGCGTGACGTCGTAGGTCCAGGCGTCCCAGGTCTTGTCACGCTCGCTGCTGCCATTGGCCCCGGCGCTGCTCAGCGGAATCAGCGGGCCGCTGGCGGTGGCGCGGGTCAGCTGGGTCAGGTTCAGATCGATGTCTTTGTTTTCCTGGGTGTAGCGCAGGCCGGTGGTCAGGGTGAAATTGTCGGTCAGGTCAAAGGCGACGTTGCCGAACAGCGCGTAGCTGTCGGTGCTGTGGTCAAAATTCAGGTCGCGCAGCACGGTCGCACCGACCTGATTGGAGCCGGTGCCGTTGGGCGAGGTGCCCGGTGCGATGCTGCGGATGCCGGAACTGTCGAGGTCTTCGTGGAAATAATGCGCGCCGGCCAGCCAGCGCAGGCGCTCCTGCTGCGGCGAGGCCAGGCGCAGTTCCTGGGAGTACTGGCGGTACTGGTTGTCGCTGCGTGAGGTGCCGTTGACTTCGTAAGGGGTGTAGTCGCCGTCGCTGACCGATTTGCTGCGGATGTAGTCGTAAGCGGTGATCGAGGTCAGGGTGTAGTCGCCCAGGTGCCAGTTCAGGGTCAGCGAACTGCCGTCATGGTCCAGGCGCGAGCTTTCATTGACGTTGAGCTCGATCCGGCGGCCTTCGGGGCGCTGGTAGCCAACGTTGTAATAAGTGCCGGTCGGCAGCGAGCCGTTGCTGCCGTCGCCCTTGTACTCGCGGCTGTGGATTTTCCACAGGGCGTCCAGGTCCGGGGTCAGTTGGGCGAGAAACTGCACGCGGGCGGCTTTCTTGTTGACGTCGCCGTAGGTGTGATCGTTGGTTTCGTTGGTGGTGAAGCCATCGCGCTCTTCGGAGTACAGCGACACCCGAGCGGCGAGTTTTTCATCCACCAGCGCACCGCCCAGCGCGCCGCTGAGAATACGCTCGTTCTTGCTGCCAAAACCGATGGTGCCGTAGCCGTCAGTGTCGAAGCCGGGTTTCTTCGAAATGATATTCACCGCACCGGCGGTGGTGTTCTTGCCGTACAGGGTGCCTTGCGGGCCACGCAGGATTTCGATGCGCTCAAGGTCAAACAGCGGGCCGCCGCCGGCGATAGGCGCATTGAGGTACACGTCGTCGGCGTAGATCCCGACCGGATAAACCGTGGCAGCACCGGTATCGCCAGTGCCCAGGCCGCGAATGTACCAGCGCGGACGGCCGTCGCCGTCGGGGTTCTTGGCCGCGGCATTGGGGACGAAGGTGGTGATGTCGCCCACTGTGCGCACGCCGTCGGCGGTGATGCTCGAACCGTTGACCACCGACACGGCGGCAGGCACTTCCTGCACGGTCTGTTCGCGGCGCTGTGCGGTGACGGTCACGGTTTTCAGGGCTGGCGCCGGTTCGGCTGTGGTGCCGGTCTGCTCGGCAGCCCAGGCCAGGCTGGTGCCGCTGCCACCCAGGGCCAGGGTCAGCCAGATGCCCCGGGTAATCGGATTGATCTTCAACATGATGAAATCCCCATAAGACGCAAGAAGTAACGACTGCGCATTCTTGTCGGTGGTGGATGCGCTAGATGCTCAGAGGGGGAATAGCAGGGTCTGTGCCAGTTGCCGAAGCCGTGGCCAGAGAAACTTTCTAATTTTTAACTAATTGATTAAAAAGGATTTTTATTTTCATCAGCAGGCCGCGTGGACGGCTTTTGCGGCCGCGCGGCTCATTGCTCGGGCCAGACTGCGTCCTGGCCGTCAGGGGTTGCTGGCGGGCTGCTTCTGGAGCAGCACTGCGCTGCTGGAGGCGAGACAGCCAGGTAGCCAGCGGCTGCCTGTCGAACGCTCAGGGCAAGCTTCTGATCAACTTCGGCTGCTTGGCCGAGTCGGCGTTTTCGAACAGAAACGAGAAATCCGCGGCCAGGCCGCTCTTGCCGGCGATTTTCGCGTTCTTGTGGCAACCGTCGCACGAGACATTCTGAATATAGGTTTCCAGCACGGTGTTGGCCGCCGGAACATTGCCGTCGCTGTTGAAGGTGCCGTACACCAAGGGTGCAGGCGCGTTGGCGCCAGGTTCGGGGCTAGGCGCGGTCGGCGAGCCATCCCACAGGACGTTGATCAGTTTGTAGTACTGAAACACCGACTGGCCGTTGGTCTTGCTGGCAATGGCCTGCTGCACGGCGCTGTTGAGGGCGTTCATGTAGCTGCTCAGCGGGTACTCGCGGCTGACCTGAACCGGTTCGCTGCGCGGGAAGTTATCGGTGCAACCTGAGGCATTGCAGGTGATGCGTTCCTGGTTGGGGGTGCAGGCGCTGCCTGTGCAGTTGGGGTTGTTGAAGGTGTAGCCGGCCGCCGGCGCCGGTCCGCCGTCGGGGACGTTGTCGACATGCTCGAAGGTGGTCCAGACGAAGTCCGGCAGGCTTTCGGTCTTGTGAATGATGTGCAGGCCGACCAGCCCCACCACTTCCTGGGCGCACTCGCCAGTGTCGGGACGTTGCAGCCAGGTCACGCTGGTCAGGTAGCGCGAATACAGCTGCGGCTTGCCGGTGAGGATACGCCACGCCGCCTTGATCTCGAAGGCCCCCAGCTGTTCCTGCGCGACCGGTTTGGCGGGCGGGTTGCGAAAGTGGGCGCCGGCTGGCAGCGACAGGCCTTGCGGGCTGTTGCCATCCTGGTTGGTGGCGACCCGTAACTGGTCGGCGGCGTCATACAGTGAATTGGCGACAATGTAGTCGAACTCGGCCTTGCCAACCTTGCGCTCGAAGTACACCAGATTGCCGGCCTGGTCGGTCAGCCAGCCGCCAGTGGCTTCAAGGGTCGGATCAGGGGTGGTGGCCGGGGTGCTGGAAGAAATATGAAAGCGGTGTCTGGCACTCACCGCACTTTCGGAGGTGGCGGTCAGAAATTTGCGCGCACCGCTGCGCACCGAGCCGAGGCTGGCCCTGGCCTGGCAGCCGACCGGTGCCGGCGCCTGGACGCCCCACGCGCTGGGCGGCACCGCGCCGGGCAGGAAGATATCGTTGGCGTCTTTATAGCTGGACCACAGCGGCGCGATGCTCATCGGCTGGCTGGTGTGGGTCGGTACGCCGAACTGGCTGGCAGGGCTGTGCAGGTCTGGCTCGCCGGCCAGGCTCGGGTTGGTTGGCCAGCCTGGATTGACCGGCCAGTTCATCGCGATGAACATCTGCCAGGCGTAACAATTGATGGTTTTCTGCGACAGCAAAAATGGATTGTCGCTGGTCAGAAAGCTGCCACTGTTGGGGTCGAACACCAGTTGCTGTACGCATTGTTCCGGTGTCTGCGGGTTGGCCGCCGCCAGGCTGGTCTGGGCAGTCAGCCCCCACGACAGCAGCGCCAGCAAGGTGCCGAGCAGGCCTGCACGGCCTCGTTCGATGAGGGCGGTAAACAAGCGCATGATACTGCTCCCTGCAAGCCGCAGACCCGCGCCAGCCAGTGCGCTGCGCGGGCCCGGCATGATTGATTAAAGGGCCGGCACGATCGCCAGTGAGCTGGCCCATGGATGCTCGTCAGCACTTGGGTTGGCAGCTTCGGACGGATTCAGCGCACGCAGTTGCACCAGTCCGGGCGCGGCGTTGGCCGCCACCTTGATGGTCATGACATAGCCTTGGGTACCGTTGGCCGAGGTCACTCCCGGAACCGGCGTGGCGTTGGCCAGAAATTCGCTGACCTGTGCTGTCACCCCAGGGTTGGAGAACTCGATGCGCGCCGTTGCGGCGGTGGTGCCGGCATCGGCGCCTTGCACCACCAGCACGAACTGATGGCTGCTGCCGGGCTTGAGCAAGGCCGGCAGGTCGCTGGGCGACTCGCCGTAGAACAGCTCCAGCGGCAGCAACTGCACCGGATAAGGCTGGATCGCCGTGGTGCGGTCAGCCACGCAAGGGCTGATGGGCGGCTCAATGCTGTTCAGTGTGCTGGCCGACAGCGCCACTTTCATCTGGTTGGCAATCTGCCCGATGTACTCGATCGGCTTGCCGTCGATGGTGACGTCGCTGATTGAAAAACCGGCACTTTCCGGGATTTCGAACACCGCATGGAGGATCTGGTCGATGCCGCCAGGGCCGGTGCCGGCGCTGCCACGAGTGACTTTCCAGTACTGGCTGACATCCTCGCCCTTGGGGCCTTTCCAGTTCGCGAAGCTCTGCGGCTGCTGCAGATACAGGCCCACCGGGTCGGTCAGGGTGATGCGGTTAGAGCCTGCCAGGCTATTGGCACTGAAACCGATGAACGGGTCGGAGTTACGGAAATTCTGTCCGTACTGTGCACAGCAGATCAGGGTCTGCGCGTTGACGCTGCTGGCGTCGGGACGCTGAATGGTTGCGGCCCCCGCCAGGTAGATTTCGGCGCTCAGGGTATTGGGCCCGGAAGTCAGGTGCAGCGCGCCGCCATACTGGCCGGGAACGCGTGCGGTGCCCGAGTTCCACTTATTGGTCACGTCGTAAGCCGCCCGCCCGGTGGTCGGATCGATCACCGGCTCGCCTTTCTTGCCGGTCGGCTGATCGTAGGCGTAGCGCAGGTACAGGTCCTCAATCACCACCGACGGATCGATGTAATCCTTGTACAGGCCCAGCACTGCTTCAGGATTGATACGCCACAGGGTCAGGTAATAAGCCGGGTTTTCGCAGGTGAACATGACGCTGCGCAGCTTGCCGTTGGCATCGCGGGTGATCGACCACTCGCAGTATTCGTCCAGCCAGCCACGTGGGCCGGATGGCGAGAACGGCTTGTAGGGACCGTTCCAGTCGATCTGCGGACAGCGGACGGTTGGCAGGTTGAGCAGGTTGCCAGTGCCTTGCGGGTCATACAGCTTGAGGGCCGTGCCGTTGACGTCGATCTCGCCGTTGTCGGCCAGGGCCATGACCTGTTCCATGCTCAGTGGTTTGCCACCCAGTTGCGGGTTGGCGGCCGAGCCTGCCTGGGTCAGGTAGACAATCAGGCGGTTGGGGAACGGGGTCCATTCAACCGGCGTTGCGTTGTCGTCGAAGCCCTCGACCAGCGGGTTGTAGTAACCCGCTCGTGGTGCGTCATTGAGGCTGCTCCACGGGTTGCCGATGATCGCCGCCTGGGTCCAGCCATCGAGGTTGTTGCTCCAGTCGGTTTCAAATTGCGGCAACTGCTGCTCCAGGCCCAGTTTCTGAAAGTCCTTCGGGGCCTGCCCGGCGGGCGAGGTGAACTGCTTTAAAGGCGTACTCATGACAAATCTCCAACGGCAAGCGGTGAATGAAAAGAGGCGCGCAAACCAGAACCTGCACGGTTGCGGTCGAAACCTGATGCACATGCTGCGCAGCAGTTCAGCGCTGTGATGGGTTGTATCAGGCGTGACCGACGCGCCCCGGTGCCTGCTCGACAAGGCGCGCAGGCTCGCGGCACAGATTCAGGTGGCGCACCGCGAACGGCTTGCGGTCATGGGAATGCAGGCCGGCGTGGCCGTGCCAGGGTTGCTCGGGGAGGGGGCGGCGTGGGCTTCGAGCGATGCGTTCGGCGACGTTCATCGGTGCATGGGCATCGATGCGCCAGCCTTGATTGACCCAGCGGCGGAAGATTTCCAGCGAGTCCTCGAACCACACCGACGGGCTCAGCTCAGGATGCGCGAGCGTTGAAGCCGTCAGATGCTGATAGATAAGCGGCGACCATTGCCGGACCGACTCGATCTGACGCAGATTGATGATTTGGCCTTGCGTGGCTTCAATCC
This sequence comes from Pseudomonas sp. 21LCFQ010, assembly GCF_024129905.1. Taxonomy (NCBI): domain Bacteria; kingdom Pseudomonadati; phylum Pseudomonadota; class Gammaproteobacteria; order Pseudomonadales; family Pseudomonadaceae; genus Pseudomonas; species Pseudomonas sp. 21LCFQ010. The sequence goes on from NZ_JAMYDZ010000007.1 coordinate 258,702, forward strand.
AGGAGAGGCTCAGTGCGACTCTTTGCAGCGGCAATTGCCAGCACGATTCACTGACCAGGCGCTGAATATCCGTCGTCCATGTCGGTTTTGTAGCGCTCATCGGTCCTTCTCCGGCCCTGACTGCTTATTGAGCTGACGTTGATTCGCGCAATGATGTTAATTTGAAGGCGCGACGATTTCGTGCAAAGTGCCACTGCGCAGTGGCTGTTTTTTTGCATTTTTTCAGGGAGGACGCAGTAAATATGGCAGATGCGATAGATCTGAGGATTCTGGGGCGCTTACAGAAGGATTGCAGCCAGAGTCTGGAGTTGCTTAGCGACAACGTGGGCCTGTCACCGACCAGTTGCTACCGACGCATCAAGCGCCTGGAGGACAACGGAGTGATCCGTGCCAGGGTGGCGGTGCTGGACGATAAAAAGCTTGGTCTGCAGGTCACGGCCATGTTCATGATCAAGCTCGACAAGGACACCGCCGACATCGACCGGCGCATGCAGCAGATTCTGGCCAGCCGGCCCGAGGTCCAGGAGTGTTACCTGATCACCGGAGAGTTCGACTTCGTGATGGTGGCGAAGTTGCGTGACGCCACCGAATACACCGACTACATCTACAACTTCCTGGAAACCTACAAAGACATCCCGATCAGGACCTACTCTTCGACCCTGGTGATCCGCACGGTGAAGAAGTCTTTCGAGATTCCGCTCAATGGCCTGGACCAGGGCGCGTGAGCTGCCGCAGGCAAACTGCCGGCGGCAGGTCCGTCAGACCGCCAGCCTTGAGGTGGCGCCGATGACCTTTTCCAGCACGCTGAAGTCCACCCAGTCATTGACATTGAAATGCCGCGGGATGAAGTTCCAGCGATAGAGAAAATCGGTGAAGTCCTGCAAGGCGTCGATCGAGCGCCGGTCCAGGGTTGTGCGCAGGCGCCGGTGGGCGTCTTCACCGTAGGCGGCGGCCACCCAGTATTCACTGGTGTTCAGCTCGCGGGCCAGATAGCGCCGGGTTTCTTCCGGGTTGGCCCAGGCCCATTGCTCGGTGCGCAGCACCACGTCGACGATGCGGGTACAGGCGTCGAAATGGTTCTCGAACAGGTGAGAGTCTACGGTCAGCGCCCGAGGCGTGCCGTTATTGCTGCGGATCAGCGGGTCGGGGTGCGAGCCGGTATCGACCACCACCTGCAGGCCGAACTCGTTGGCCAGGTGCGCGGCGTGCGCGCCCTTGAGAAAAATCGCGTCGATATCGCCGCGCAGCAGACCAATCAGTTCGTTATTGCGTTTGCGCACGCTGCCGACGTCCAGGTTCACTTCCGAGCCGTATTTATGGTGCTTGCGCTCGTCGCTGTAGGTGCCGCCGTAGGGGTAATCGACCAGTTCGACATCCGAGACGCTCAGGCCTTCGAGGCGCAGGGCGTTTTCCAGGCCGCGCAGCGCCTGGGCGCGGGTAAAGTCGATCTGTACGTTGGCCCACTTGGGCAGCCCGAAGCGGCGGTTTTTCAGGTCGCGGATGGTTTTTACCCCGCTGTCGATGGTGGTCAGGATCAACTGCACCTCATCGCTCCAGGACAGCCCCAGCAGGTGGGTCGGCACGCCGCTGGAGTACGCCCAGATTGCCGGAATGTTGCCGCCATGGCGCACCGAGTTGGGCAGGTGGTGGTCGTAGTGGGCTTCGCGGACATCCTGCTCGCTGGACTCACGCAGCGACTGAATGCGCGTGCCGTAGGGCTGGAAAGCTTCGGCCAGCCGGCCGGACTGCACGGCGATGCCCAGCCCGGTGGGGACCGGGCTGTGGGTGTACCAGAGGGTTTCGAGTGATTGGCTCATAAGTGTCTCGTCGCAAAGTGATCAGCCGGTCAACCTGCCAGGGGCAAGGCTCAGCGCATCAAGGGGGCGGGTGTCGATCCAGTCACGGACATCGAAGCGGGTCGCGATGAAGGCCCAGCGCTGGAGAAAATCAGTGAAATCCTGCAGGCCGGCGATGGCCTGCTCGTCGAAGCCGGTGTTCAGGCGCTGATGGGCATCTTCGCCATAGGCACGCCTGACCCAGTATTCGCTGCTGTTGACCTCATAAGACAGAAAACGTCGTGTCTCTTGCGGGTTGTTGCGCGCCCACTGCTCGGCGCGCAACACCGAGCCGAGAATGCCGGTGGCAACGTCCAAGTGTTGGTCCAGCAAGTGCTGATCGACGCTCAGGGTCCGGGGTGTCGCGTTATTGCTGCGGATCAGCGGCTCGGGATGGGCACCGGTGTCGATTACTGTCACCAGCGAGAACTCGTGGGCCAGTTGCACGCCATGCGCGCCCTTGAGAAAAATCGCATCGACTTCGCCGCGCAACAGGCCGACCAGTTCGGCGTTGCGGGTTTCGGCGCGGTGGCTGCTGACCAGGGTGTTATCCACCGCCTCGGCTGGAGCATCGCTGAAGGTGCTGCCGTGGACATAGTCGACCAGCTCCACGTCACCGACTTGCAGACCTTCCAGGCGCAGGGCATTTTCCAGGCCGCGCAGGGCCTGGGCGCGGGTGAAGTCGATCTGTGCGTTGCGCCAGTGCGGCAGGCCAAAGCGCCGGCCTTTGAGGTCCTTGACCGAACCAATGCCGCTGCCGGGCCGGGCCAGAATCAACTGCGCCTCATCCACCCACGACAGGCCGATGAGCCGGGTTTCACGGCCTTGGGCGCGAGCCCAGATGGCCGGGATATTGCCGCCATGGCGTACCGAGTTGCGCAAGGTATGGTCGAAGTGCGATTCGCGCACGCTCTGCTGGCTGGACTCGCGGATTGACTGCAAGGCGGTGCCCAATGGGTCAAGCGCCTCTTTGAGCCAGCCTTTCTGGACCGCCAGGCCCAGGCCGGTGGGCACCGGGCAGCGGGTGTACCAAAGGGTATCGAGTGGCTGGCTCATGCCGTGGCTCCTGCCAATGGGGTAGGTGAATGCTGATGGACCAGCGGCAGCACTTGCTGGCCGATGCGCAGGGCTTCTTCAAGATGCGGATTGCCGGCCAGGATAAAGGTCGAGAAACCGGCGTCGCGGTACTCGCTCAAGCGCTCGGCGATCTGCTCATGGCTGCCCACCAGACCGACGGTGGGGCCAGGCTTGGCCTTGGCGAAACCGGCCCACAGGTTCGGGCCGATGATCAGGTCTTCAAAGCGGTCGATGTTCTGGTGATAGGCCGTCTGCCGCGCACCGCCCACCGAGTCCGAGCCGCCGGCACCGAACGGACGTGCGCCAGGCTGGTGGAAGCGCTCGAACTGGCGGCGCAGGTCGCTCCAGGCCAGGGCTTCGGTTTCCCGGGCGAACAGGTCGACGCGCAGGCCGAACCGCACGCTGCGCCCCTGACGAGCGGCCAGTTCACGAACCCGCTCGATGTGCGGCTTGAGCTTGTCGACCGGTTCCGCCCAGTTCAGGTACACGTCAGCGTGGCGGGCGGCGACCTCCAGCGCCGCATCTGAGAACCCGGAAAAGTACACGCCGGGTTTGCGCTCGTGGTGCAGGCCTGGGGGCAGGGCGCCGTTCTCCAGACGGTAGATCTCACCTTCATAGGAGAACCGCTGGTTGTGCCACAGGCCGTCGATCACATCGAGGAACTCGCCGGTACGCTTGTAGCGCAGGTCGTGTTCGAGAAAGTCGCCGTTGGCGCGCTGGCTGGCCGGGTTGCCACCGGTGATGATGTTCCAGTCCAGCCGGCCATGGCTCAGGTTCTGCAAAATCGCCGCTTGCTGCGCGGCATAGGCCGGCAGCGTCCAGGTGGCCTGGAACGCCACCAGAAACCGGATCCGCCGGGTTTCGCGGGCCAGCGCTGCGGCGACCATCCATGGCTCGGGGCCGGTGGGCAACAGCGCACCTTCAAAGCCTGCCAGCTCGGCAGCCTTGGCCACCTGGGCGATGTAATCGATGTAACCAAAGCCGTCCGCTGCGCCGTCAGGCAGCCGACCGGGGGCAATATGGCCGGGGCGGTGCACAGGGTTGCCACGGTTGGCCAGCAGACGAAACGCCTGGCGCACGCGCGGGTCATCGAAGGGTGGCTTGGCGGTGTTCATGTCAAACGACAGCCAGTTACCAGTCACGGAGCTGATCAGTCTGATGCGCGGGTCGCGGCGCAGCACATCCAGTTGCTCGCTGGGCATGCCGTTGGCCATGTCGATCTGCCCGGCGCGCAGTGCGGCCAGGCGTGAGATCTGGTCTTTGAAATCGATGATTTCCAGCTCGTCGGCATAGGGCTTGCCGTTCTTGAAGTAGTTCTCGAAGCGGCTGAACACCGAACGCTGGCCGGGGGTAAAACTCTTGAGTTTGTAGGGGCCGGCACCGACCGGGTTGGTGACCGGGTGATAGTCCCCCGGCACGATGCCGCCGAAGTTGACCCAGGTTTCTGCCAGCGGAAAGTAACTGCGCCCGTCGCGCAAACTCAGGCGGACGGTGCGTTTATCGAGCTTGACCAGATTGTCGCGGTCGACCCAGTGCAGCAGCGCCGCATAGGGCGAGGCCAGTTGTGGGTCGGTGAGACGGCGGATCGAGAAAATCAGGTCATCGGCATCGATGGTCTTGCCGTGATGAAACTCCAGGTCCTGGCGCAGGCGCAGGGTCCAGGTCTTCGCGTCCGGGCTGACCTCGGCTGCTTCGGCCAGGGCCAGACGCGGCTGCATGTTTTCGTCCCACTCCCAGAGTTTGCTGTACAGCGCAAAGCCACGCACGATGCCGCTGCCCACCGGCTTGTGGGCATCGAGGTTGCCGCTCTGGTTACCATCGATGATGCCCAGCCGCAGCCGCCCGCCATACTGCGGCTGGCCAGTGCCTTGGCCGCTGGCCTGGCTGGCCGGGGCCGCGCCGTCGCAGCCACTGAGCAGGCCGCTGCCGCCCAGCACCAGGCCGGCCCCCAGCAATGCGGTGTTGTTGAGCAGATGCCTGCGGCTGATCATGCGTGGCGCTCCTTGAGTTCAGGTTTCAGTGGGCGTTGGCGACGGCCGCCAGTGGCGCCACGCTGGCCGAGCTTTTCACCAGTTCGCCACGTTCGCTGCGAAAGTGCGGCAGGATGTGCTGGCCCAGGCGATAGGCTTCTTCCAGGTGCGGGTAACCGGCCAGGAAAAACAGCTCCAGGCCCAGCGCGTTGTACTCGCGAATGCGCGCCACCACGTTTGCGTAACTGCCAACCAGCGCGCAGCCCGGCGGTACACCGATATAGCCGAAGCCGGCCCAGACGTTGAGGTAGATAAAGAAGTCGTCGTACTGTTTGACGTCTTCGTGCTGGCCGAACTGTTCTTCGTAACTGAGCTTGCGCGCTGTGCGCAGGCCCGAGTGCGCCGCCACGGCCTTGGCCGCGCCACGGGCGATGCCGTCGTCGAAAAAGCGCTTGGCCTCGGCGTGGGCTGCCTCCTCGGTTTCGCGGGTGATCACATCAATCGACAAACCGAAGTGGATATCCTGACGGCCGTGCTTGAGGGCGCGTTCGCGCACATCGGCAATCAGCGCGGCGATCTGCTCGGGATGCTCGGCACGCATCAGGTAGTAATCGGCATGCTTGGCGGCAAATTCCCTTGCGGCAATCGACGAGCCGGCGGTGCAGATCACCGGCAGTTCGGCCTTGTTCAGCGGATGCCGCAGGCCGCCGCCTTCGGCGCTGTAGAACTTGCCCTGATAGTGGAAGTTTTCGTTGTGCCAGAAGCCCTTGACCACATCGAGAAATTCCGTGGCGCGTTCATAGCGCTCATCGTGGTCGCTGAAGTCACCGACCTGTCGCTGGATCGCGTCAGAGCCGCCGTTGATGGTGTTCCACACCAGGCGGTTGCCTGTCGCTCGCTGGTAGGTCGCCGCCTGCTGCACGGCCACCCAGGGTGTGTAGTGGTAAGGCTGAAAGGCAGTGACGAACTTCAGGGTGCGGGTTTCCCGGGCCAGCAGCGAGCAGACTGTCCACGGTTCTTCACCGCTGGGCGCGTTGACCATCAGCACCCCGCCGAAGCGATTGATCTCGTTGGCGCGGGCGATCTGGCCCAGGTAATCGATGTAGGTAAACGGGTCACCGACCTTGAAGTCCGACACCGCGCCGGTGCCGTCACTGGGCCCCCAGTCACCACGGTTACGCGGGTCGCCCGGCAGGTATTGGGTTTCGCCGTGCAGCGGCAGGCGGCTGAAGAATTCGATGCTCATGAGGGTGGTCTCGACAATCAATGGAGGGCCAACGGGAAACTGCCCTGGCAGCTTCCCGGCGGGTGCACACAAGGCCCTTTTTCAATCAGCCTGCGGTCGGTTCGCAGATCGGAGTAATGGTCTGGCCGGCGATGACTTTCTTGGCGAACGGGATCGAGTCCTTCAGCGAGGCATTGACCGTTTCACTATGGCCCAGCCCCTTGTACAGATGACCCTCGACGACGGAGCCGGCCTTGCAGGCGTCCTTCATCAGTTGCAGTTGCGTTTGGGCCGCAGGCGTTTTGTCTTCGGCGCCGGTGCCGATGAAGATCGGCTGGGCCAGCTTGAGGGTCGGGTAGCTGACTTGGGCAGACCACGGCTTGAGCTTGGCGCCGTCGTTGTCCTTGCGCGCTTCGGCCGGGGTCAGGCCCAGCGCCAGCACGTCGCTGGTCAGCGAGGCCAGGCAACTGGTGCGTGCCTGCTCGAACAGCGGCAGGGCCTTGTCGGTGTAGTGGTCTTTCGGGTCAATGCTCGGGTCGTACTGCTGCGCTGCGAGCAAGGTGTAGAAGCCGTAGGTCAGCGCCGCATCGACTTTGGTCTTGTCCTGATTGCCCACGCTCTTGGCGCCCACGGTGTAGATCACCCCGGTGCCGATGCTGCCCTTGACGCCGAGGTCCGGTGCATAAGTGGCGGCATAGGCGCCTGCGGCAAAGGCGCCGGCACCGCCTTGCGACTGGCCGACGATCAACATTTTGTTGGCCAGCCCCGGCACCGACTTCACGACGGCGCGGGCGGCATCGAGGATGCCGTAGGCCGCGGCGCGGTTGTTCAGCAGCGGGTGGCCGCCAGGTACGCCAAGCCCCTGATAGTCAGTGGCGACAATGGCGAAGCCCTCGCGCAGCCAGCGGTCGAGAAACTGTACGTCACGGTACGAGCGGCCGGCCCAGGATGGCGCACAGATATCGGCGACGCCGACCGTGCCATGACCCCAGCTCAGCACCGGCCAGCCGCCTTCAGGCGCGGTGCCCTTGGGAATGAACAGCGCGCCGGAAACGGCGATCGGGGTGCTGCCGTCGATGCCACTGAGTGAGGAGTAGAGGATGCGTTGCTGCGAGGCGGCGCTGGGCAGGCTCAGGGTGGCATCCAGCGGTTCGCTGCGCAGCAACTTGCCGGGGGTGTCAGGAATCACTTCCTCCCAGGTGTAGAACGCCGAGACCCGGCCATCGCCTTGCAGCGGGTCGGGCTTGGGCGCGTGCACACCGGCAGCCAGCACGTTGATCGAACACAGCACGGCCAGCGTGGCAACCGAATGCTTGAACGGGCGAATCAATTTCATGGCAGTTCCTTAAACGCAAAGGTAGCGAGCGGATGCCGGCGGTGACCGGCTTAACTGCGGCGCTTTTGCAGAATCACTGGTGGAGAGCGAACTGTTCGGCCATGAAAAGGGCGCCTTTACCGGTGCCACCAACAGCAAGGCCGGCTGGTTCGAGGCCGCTGACGGCGGGACGCTGTTTCTCGATGAAATCGGTGATCTGCCGCTGAACATGCAGGTCAAGCTGCTGCGCGTTTTACAAGAACGCGAGGTGGTGCGGCTGGGTTCACGCACGCCGATTCCGATCAATGTGCGGCTGGTGGCGGCGACCAACGTCAACCTGGCCGACGCCGTGGTGGCCGGGCACTTCCGGGAAGACCTGTTCTATCGCTTGCACGTCGCGACCATTCGCCTGCCGCCGCTGCGCGAGCGGCCGGGCGACATCCTGCCGCTGGCCGATTTCTTCATCGGCGAACACTGCCAGCGGTTGGGCTATAACCGCGCCTCGCTGAGTGAAGAGAGCGAGCGCAAGCTGCTGATGCACAGCTGGCCGGGCAATATTCGTGAGCTGGAAAACGCCATTCACCACGCCTTGCTGGTGTGCCGCAACGAAGTGGTGCAGCCTGCCGATCTGCATCTGGTGGACATGCGTTCATCCGGCATTCGCCAGGAAGAAGCAGTGCAGGCTGCGGCGGCGCCGCGCCCGCTGGCGCCGCCGGCCAATCTGGAAAGTGCCCTGATTGCGCTGTTCGAACAGAACATCCCGGACCTGTACGAACACATCGAGGAAACCCTGTTCCGCACGGCCTACCGTTTCTGCCATGGCAACCAGTTGCAGACCGGCCGGTTGCTGGGCATCAGCCGCAATATCGTGCGCGCACGGCTGGAGAAGATCGGCGAGTTGGCCAAGAGCGCAGACTGACCGGCCTCAGTGCTTGCTTTCGGTTTGCTGCGCAGCTGCACGGCTGGCGTCGTTCAGGCTGTTGTGATGCGCGAGGGTGTCGTCGCCCTTGGCGTCGCTCACTGAGTTGCGAAAGCCCTTGATCGTCTCGCCAAGGTCGGCACCGAGGGTTTTCAGGCGGCGGGTGCCGAACAGCAAGACCACCAACAGCAGCACGATCAACAGTTGCCAGATTCCGATACCGCCCATTACGCAACGCTCCAGGTAATTGATTTGCAAAATGAACACGCATCTTGCCGGGCCTGTATGACGGGCACGTGACGTTTTTGCGCGGTTTACATGAGGTTGCAACATTGCCTGTGTTGACTAGGGGCTGTTGCCGTTTCATCACAACCGCGCCGAGGTCTGTTTTGTCGGTTTACATAGGCTTCAGTCTGCTGGAGGGCGTGCGACGAAACAGCCACGGCCCTGCGGTTTTCGCTGAAACGGCAACAGCCCCTAACGTTCCAACGCGGCAGACAGGTGTGATGATGGACCGGAATCGACAACAAGGCGCGGCGCTGCTGATGGTGCTGGTGGTCTTGGCCATGCTCGCCGGTGGCTTGACCTGGCTGGTGCAACAGGGCCGTCAGGAGGTCGACGGCGTGCGTCTGATTCAGCAGCGCGTGCAGGCCCGCGCCATCGAGAAGGCCGCCCTGGCGTTTGCCGAACAGGCGCTCAAGGACTCGCTGTGGCGTGCCAGCCCGATGTTCTGGCAGGCGCTGCGCGGCCAGCCGCTGAGCTATGACTTCAAGGGTGGCAGTTCCAGCATCCGCATTATCGACCTGCACACCTGCTTCAACGTCAACAGCCTGATCGGCCCGGAAGCGGAGCGCGCTCGCGGCCAGTTGTTGCACCTGCTGGGCGATGACCTGGCCGCCGAGCGGCTGGCCGACAGCCTGATCGACTGGCTGGACGCCAATCATCAGCCACGCCTGCATGGCGCGGAAAACCACGAATACTCACGCCAGTCACCACCGCGCCTGGCGGCCAACCAGCCGATGGCCGACATCAGTGAACTGAACCTGCTGGCGCTGCGCATGCCCGGCGCGGCGGGTGCGTTGTGCGCCTTGCCGGACCACGAAGGCTGGCGGCTCAATGCCAATGCGCTGAACCTTGCGCACTTGCCCTTGCTGGAGGCGTTGTACCAGGGTGATTTGTCCCGCGCCCAACTGACCCGCCTGATCACCGGCCGCCCGGCCAGCGGCTATAAAGACGCCAGCGACCTGCGTCAGGTTATGGGCGCAATGGATGACGATGCCTTTGCCCGGCTGACTGAGGGGCTGTTGCTCAATGGTGATCATTTTCTGCTGCAAATCGACACCCGTCTGGACGGGCAGTTGTTCAGCAGCCAGTACCGGGTGCAAGCGCGGGGTGTGGTGAAGTGGCACGGCCGGGTACCGGCGCAGCAGATGGTGGTGCGAGGACGGGAGGTGTTTGGCCACTGACCATCGAGGCGCGACAAGCCCCGCCGTTCAGGGCGGGGAAGGATAGCGCGGACGGCGTAGCCGTCCCTAGTTGCCGTGGGGGGCTGCTGCTGCTCGATGGACGCACCGCCACAGGATGATGCGAAGTAATACGGCGACACAGTAGGCCCCTCTACGGCGGTATTTCGTTACAAAGACCCCATGGGCATGCACCTTGAAAACACCATCCCGTCCGCGCCTAATGGCGTCTTCATTGCTCATGGCTCAAGAGCAGCATGCAACGACTTCAAGCCTTCAAGTACGAACTCATGCCAGACGGCCAGCAGGAGCGGCAAATGCGCCGCTTTGCGGGCTCCTGTCGCTTCGTCTTCAACAAGGCGCTGGCGTTGCAGAAGCAGCGCCACGAGCAAGGCGAGAACAAGCTCGGCTATGCGGGCCTGTGCAAGTTGCTGACCGAATGGCGCAATAGCCCGCCAACCGCATGGCTGGCCGATGCGCCTGTTCACCCATTGCAACAGAGCCTCAAGGATCTGGAACGGGCCTACACCAACTTCTTCGCCAGACGAGCCGACTTTCCCCGACTCAAGAAGAAGGGGCAGCGCGACAGTTTCCGCTATCCCGACCCGAAACAGATCAAGCTCGACCAGACCAACAGCCGCCTGTTTCTGCCCAAGCTGGGCTGGCTGCGCTACCGCAACAGC
>NZ_JAMYDZ010000008.1:0-213923 GCF_024129905.1 Pseudomonas sp. 21LCFQ010
AAGAAATTATCGGTCAGGCCTACCCGCTCCAGCTTGAGCACATCCTGCCAGATCGCGGCGATCTGCTGCTCCAGGTCACTTTGAGGGGCTACATATTCTTGCTGTAACAGGTTGGCATCAGGTTTGGGCAACGCTTTGCGATCCAGCTTGCCATTGGCAGTCAACGGCCATTGCGCCAGGAACAACAAGTGCGGCGGTACCATGTAATCCGGCAGCTCGGCCTTCAGCTGTGCCTTGAGACGATCACGCAGTTCGCTTTCATCAGCAGCCTGCACAGGGATCACATAACCCACCAGATACTGGCCGCTCTCTCCCTCCTGAGCCAGCACCACCGCTTCGCGCACGGACTCCAGCGCGTTCAGGCGTGCCTCGATCTCTCCCAGTTCAATACGGAAGCCGCGAACCTTCACCTGGTGGTCAATACGGCCGATGTACTCGATCTCTCCATCACTGCGGTACTGTGCCAAATCACCGGTGCGGTACAGCCGGGTCCCTTCTGCATCGAACGGATTGGGAATAAAACGCAGCGCAGTCAGATCGCCCCGGTTCAGGTAGCCGCGCGCCAGACCTTCACGCCCCACGTACAGCTCACCAATACAACCTTTGGCCACAGGATTGAGTTCGCCATCGAGCAAATACCAGGAAAGGTCGCTGATCGGTTCACCGATCGGACTGCCGGCATCCTGTTCGAGGTCGCTCATCGCCAATGGACGGTACGTTACATGCACCGTGGTTTCAGTGATGCCGTACATGTTAATCAGTTGCGGTGCCTTGTCGCCAAAACGCTCGAACCACGGGCGCAGCCCTTTAATGTCCAGCGCTTCACCGCCAAACACTACATAGCGCAAGGCATGCTTGCGCGGGTCCGCACAGGCTGCATGCATCAACTGCCTGAACGCCGACGGTGTCTGGTTGAGCACCGTGACTCCCGCATCGCACAACAACTCCAGAAACTCCTGCGGCGAGCGACTGACTTCATAGGGCACAATCAGCAGTTCGCCACCATGCAGCAATGCACCGAAAATTTCCCAGACCGAAAAATCGAACGCGTAGGAATGGAAAAGACTCCAGACATCCTGTGGACCAAAGCCGAACCAGGTGTCAGTAGCGGCGAACAGGCGCAGGATGTTGTGGTGTGCCAGCAAGGTGCCTTTGGGCTTGCCAGTGGAACCTGAGGTGTAAATCACGTAGGCGAGACTGGACGGATCCATCGGCACCTGCGGATCGCTGTCGGCAAACGCGTTAACCTCGCTGTCCAGCAGCAAGGTTTGTACACCTGCTGGTACCGGCAACTGTCCGACCAGTGAAGACTGGGTCAGCAGTAACTGAATACCGCTGTCTCCAATCATGTAAGCCAGACGATCAAGTGGGTAAGCAGGGTCCAGAGGGACATAGGCACCACCGGCCTTGAGAATCGCCAACAAGCCCACGATCATCTCGATCCCGCGCTCCGCAGCCAGACCCACCAACACGTCCGGACCGACACCCTGGGCGATCAACTGATGCGCGCGACGGTTGGCCTGAGTATTGAGTTCGCTGTAGCTCAGGGTTTTCCCGTTGTAACGCAGAGCAATGGCATCAGGGCGCAACTGCGCCTGCCTGGCGATCAGTTCATGTGCACAGGTATCGCTGGGGAACTGCTGGGGACGAGGGTTCCACTGGCTGATCGTGTGTTGCTGTTCAACGCTACCCAGCAAGGGTAATTGACCGATGCGTTGCTGCGGGTCAGCGACGATCCCCTGCAACAGGTTGAGCCAGTGCGTGACCATACGTTGCGCGGTGCCTGCATCGAACAGGTCCGTAGCGTAGGTCAGAGCAGCACTGAGTTGTCCATCGGCATCCAGAGTGTCCAGGGTCAGGTCGAACTGCGCAGTGTGCGAGCTCCAGTCCAGGCTTTCGACCCGCAAGTCTGGCAGTTGCAAAGCTTGACCGGCGCTACTCTGCTGATGATTGAACATCACCTGAAACAGCGGGCTGTGACTGGTATGACGCTCGGGTGCCAGTGCCTGAACCAGTTGTTCGAACGGTAGATCCTGATGCGCCTGCGCGCCCATCGCAGCCTGCTTGACCTGGGCCAATAGCTGACTGAATGGCATGGCACCCTGAATACGGGCATCCATTACTTGTGTATTGACGAAGAAACCGATCAAGCCTTCCGTCTCAATCCGGTTGCGGTTGGCAATTGGAACGCCAACACGAATATCTTCCTGGCCACTGTAGCGATGCAACAAACTCTGGAACGATGCCAGCAGCACCATGAACACAGTACAGCCTTCACGCTGGGCCAACTGTTTAAGCGCTTCAGTCAACCCGGCCTCAATAGTAATGTCCAGACGCGCACCGCGATGGCTTTGTACTGCCGGGCGAGGACGATCCAGCGGCAACGACAGCACTTCACCGCCATCACCCAGCCGCTTGACCCAATACTCCAGCTGACGCTCCAGCTCACCAGCTTCCATCCACTTTCTTTGCCAGATCGCATAATCGGCGTACTGGATCGGTAGCGGGGGGAGTTCAGGCAACACGCCCTGACAGTCAGCGGCATAACGCTGGATTATTTCCTTGACCAGCAACTGCATTGACCAGCCATCAGAAACGATGTGGTGCTGGGTCAGTACCAGCACATATTCGTCGGGGGCTACTTGCAGTAATCCAACCCTCAATAGCGGGCCATCTTGCAGATCGAAAGGTTCGCTGACTTGATGGCGGACGAAAGCCTCGACCTGCGAGGCCGTATCGCCCGGTTCTAACGGAACAGGCTGTGGAATCAACAGCGGCTGCAGTTCGGCATGAATGATCTGGAAAGCGCGCTCATCCACTTGGGTAAAAGTGGTGCGCAAACTCTCATGCCTTTGCACCAGCGCGTTGAAGCTGCGTTGCAATGCTGGAAGATTCAGAGCGCCATAAATTCGCAGAGCCGCCGGAATATGGTACGCCGTGCTTGCAGGCTCCATTTGCCAGAGAAACCACTGGCGCTGCTGGGCATAAGACAGCGGCATCGGCTCGGTACGAGGTATCGCAGGTATACTTTTCGGCAGCGTCACCTGACTTTCTTCAAGAGCGGCGACGCAGGCTCCAAGGCTGGCATTTTCGAAAAGTCTGCGTAGTTGCAGGTTCAAGCCCAAAGTATGTCGAATCCGCGACACCATCTGAGTTGCCAACAGTGAATGGCCGCCCAGTTCAAAGAAATTATCGGTCAGGCCTACCCGCTCCAGCTTGAGCACATCCTGCCAGATCGCGGCGATCTGCTGCTCCAGGTCACTTTGAGGGGCTACATATTCTTGCTGTAACAGGTTGGCATCAGGTTTGGGCAACGCTTTGCGATCCAGCTTGCCATTGGCAGTCAACGGCCATTGCGCCAGGAACAACAAGTGCGGCGGTACCATGTAATCCGGCAGCTCGGCCTTCAGCTGTGCCTTGAGACGATCACGCAGTTCGCTTTCATCAGCAGCCTGCACAGGGATCACATAACCCACCAGATACTGGCCGCTCTCTCCCTCCTGAGCCAGCACCACCGCTTCGCGCACGGACTCCAGCGCGTTCAGGCGTGCCTCGATCTCTCCCAGTTCAATACGGAAGCCGCGAACCTTCACCTGGTGGTCAATACGGCCGATGTACTCGATCTCTCCATCACTGCGGTACTGTGCCAAATCACCGGTGCGGTACAGCCGGGTCCCTTCTGCATCGAACGGATTGGGAATAAAACGCAGCGCAGTCAGATCGCCCCGGTTCAGGTAGCCGCGCGCCAGACCTTCACGCCCCACGTACAGCTCACCAATACAACCTTTGGCCACAGGATTGAGTTCGCCATCGAGCAAATACCAGGAAAGGTCGCTGATCGGTTCACCGATCGGACTGCCGGCATCCTGTTCGAGGTCGCTCATCGCCAATGGACGGTACGTTACATGCACCGTGGTTTCAGTGATGCCGTACATGTTAATCAGTTGCGGTGCCTTGTCGCCAAAACGCTCGAACCACGGGCGCAGCCCTTTAATGTCCAGCGCTTCACCGCCAAACACTACATAGCGCAAGGCATGCTTGCGCGGGTCCGCACAGGCTGCATGCATCAACTGCCTGAACGCCGACGGTGTCTGGTTGAGCACCGTGACTCCCGCATCGCACAACAACTCCAGAAACTCCTGCGGCGAGCGACTGACTTCATAGGGCACAATCAGCAGTTCGCCACCATGCAGCAATGCACCGAAAATTTCCCAGACCGAAAAATCGAACGCGTAGGAATGGAAAAGACTCCAGACATCCTGTGGACCAAAGCCGAACCAGGTGTCAGTAGCGGCGAACAGGCGCAGGATGTTGTGGTGTGCCAGCAAGGTGCCTTTGGGCTTGCCAGTGGAACCTGAGGTGTAAATCACGTAGGCGAGACTGGACGGATCCATCGGCACCTGCGGATCGCTGTCGGCAAACGCGTTAACCTCGCTGTCCAGCAGCAAGGTTTGTACACCTGCTGGTACCGGCAACTGTCCGACCAGTGAAGACTGGGTCAGCAGTAACTGAATACCGCTGTCTCCAATCATGTAAGCCAGACGATCAAGTGGGTAAGCAGGGTCCAGAGGGACATAGGCACCACCGGCCTTGAGAATCGCCAACAAGCCCACGATCATCTCGATCCCGCGCTCCGCAGCCAGACCCACCAACACGTCCGGACCGACACCCTGGGCGATCAACTGATGCGCGCGACGGTTGGCCTGAGTATTGAGTTCGCTGTAGCTCAGGGTTTTCCCGTTGTAACGCAGAGCAATGGCATCAGGGCGCAACTGCGCCTGCCTGGCGATCAGTTCATGTGCACAGGTATCGCTGGGGAACTGCTGGGGACGAGGGTTCCACTGGCTGATCGTGTGTTGCTGTTCAACGCTACCCAGCAAGGGTAATTGACCGATGCGTTGCTGCGGGTCAGCGACGATCCCCTGCAACAGGTTGAGCCAGTGCGTGACCATACGTTGCGCGGTGCCTGCATCGAACAGGTCCGTAGCGTAGGTCAGAGCAGCACTGAGTTGTCCATCGGCATCCAGAGTGTCCAGGGTCAGGTCGAACTGCGCAGTGTGCGAGCTCCAGTCCAGGCTTTCGACCCGCAAGTCTGGCAGTTGCAAAGCTTGACCGGCGCTACTCTGCTGATGATTGAACATCACCTGAAACAGCGGGCTGTGACTGGTATGACGCTCGGGTGCCAGTGCCTGAACCAGTTGTTCGAACGGTAGATCCTGATGCGCCTGCGCGCCCATCGCAGCCTGCTTGACCTGGGCCAATAGCTGACTGAATGGCATGGCACCCTGAATACGGGCATCCATTACTTGTGTATTGACGAAGAAACCGATCAAGCCTTCCGTCTCAATCCGGTTGCGGTTGGCAATTGGAACGCCAACACGAATATCTTCCTGGCCACTGTAGCGATGCAACAAACTCTGGAACGATGCCAGCAGCACCATGAACACAGTACAGCCTTCACGCTGGGCCAACTGTTTAAGCGCTTCAGTCAACCCGGCCTCAATAGTAATGTCCAGACGCGCACCGCGATGGCTTTGTACTGCCGGGCGAGGACGATCCAGCGGCAACGACAGCACTTCACCGCCATCACCCAGCCGCTTGACCCAATACTCCAGCTGACGCTCCAGCTCACCAGCTTCCATCCACTTTCTTTGCCAGATCGCATAATCGGCGTACTGGATCGGTAGCGGGGGGAGGTTCACTGATTGCCCGGAGCTGAAGGCACCATATAACTCAACCAGATCCCGAACCATGATCTGTGCCGAAGCACCGTCACAGATGATGTGGTGTTGCGTCAGCACCAACACATGATCGTCCGGCGCCAACTGCAACAACTTTATCCGCACCAGCGGTCCGCGCCGCAGATCAAACAAGACACCAATCTCGGCATTGATCAAAGTCTTGAGCGCTGCCTCATCAGGCTTATCATCCAGCACCTCAGCAATGACTGGCAGACTCAGGGCACCCAGAATTACCTGTGATGTACCGTCACCGCCATCTACAAATACCGTGCGTAAGACTTCATGACGCGCCAGCAAAGCATCAACACTGTACTGCAGTGCATTCAGGTCAAGCGTGCCGTGCAAGCGTAGCGCCGTCGGTACATGATAGGCGGCACTGGAGGGAGCCATTTGCCAGAGAAACCACTGCCGCTCTTGGGCATACGACAAATCGATGCTTTCAAACTCTTCGCGTACGGCCGGAATTGGCATCGCTGCGAGGCTCATGTTCTTGCTATGCAGCTTTTTCAGAAACACTTGCCGCTGTGCAAGTGGCAAACGGATAAATCGCTGGACCAGAGACAGGTTATCAAACTGAGTCATTTCAAAGGGTCTCCAGATCTGCCAGGAAATCGTGCATCTCACTCATGTCTTCAAACGAATGAGGCGTCAGGTGAACCGCCAGTTGTTCGGCATACTCGGACAGCGAGGCAGTTCTGAATAACAAGTCCAGCGGAACTGTGGCGTCCTGCGCCATTTGCAGACGTGCTGTCGCTTGAGTTGCCAGAAGCGAATGTCCACCCAGTTCAAAAAAATTATCGTCGCGACCGACTCTTTCCACCTTGAGCACGTCTTGCCAAATCAGGGCTATGTTCTCTTCAAGGGGGCCTTGTGGGGCCGTATAGGTGCGCAACAACTGATTGACGTTTGGCAGCGGCAAGACTTTACGATCAAGCTTGCCGTTGGGGGTCAGAGGGAAGCGTTCCAGTAATATCCAGTGCGCGGGGATCATGTAGTCCGGCAGCATCAGAGAAAGTCTCGACATCAACTCTTCGCGCAGCGCCATAGGTGATTTCGTCGCGAGATTCTCGTGATCAGACGCAACCAGATACGCCACCAGTTGTGGCCCGCCCGGACCCTCCTGAGGTATCACAACCGCGTCACGAATCAGTTCATGAGCCAGTAAGCACGACTCGATCTCTCCCAGCTCAATGCGATGACCACGAATTTTCACTTGATGGTCGATACGACCGATGTATTCGATCGTTCCATCTACAACGTATCGTGCCAAATCGCCGGTACGGTACAGACGTGCCCCGCTGCCGAAAGGGTCTGGGAGGAAACGTTCAGCTGTCAGCGCCGCACGCCCGTGATAGCCGCGGGCCAAGCCATCACCGCCGATCAATAACTCTCCGGGCAGACCAACAGGGTTGGGCAAAAAATGTTCGCCCAGAATAAACAACGAGGTATTGGCAATTGGCCGCCCCAGATAGGGTACGCATTGCTGTACCGTCATCGGGTATGCCGCAGACCAGATAGTGGTCTCTGTCGGACCATAAAGGTTCCAGAGATCAGCCGTCACCTGAAGCAAGCATTCGGCCAGATCCCTGGGTAATGCCTCGCCTCCACAAAGACATTTTCTGCCGGTGAGACGCTCTGCCAGTGGGTCCTCAAGCAACATACGCCACATCGATGGCGTGGCTTGCACAATACTGACCTGATTCTGTTCGATGATTTCCAGCAGGGCTTTGGGATCATGAGCACTTTGCTTGTCCACCAGCACGACGGCGGCACCACTGAACAAAGCACCATATAGTTCCAGACCGAAAATATCGAAGGAGAAGGTGGTCAGCGACAAGACTCGATCGCTGGCTCCCATACCCGGCTCACGGGCCATGCTGGCGATGAAGTTCACCAACGCACCATGCCTTACCATCACCCCTTTGGGTTTGCCTGTAGAGCCCGAGGTATAAATCACATAGCAGAGATTTTCACCCTCCAACGACACCTGAGGGTTGGCCATCTGATCAACAGCTATTGGCTCATCCAGTGCACTCGGCAACAGAGTCTGTACGTCTGAAGGGATTGGTAGTACCTGCAACAGCGACGCTTGAGTCAAGAGCAAACGCAAGCCACTGTCTTCGATCATGTGTGTTAAACGATCTGCCGGATACTGCGGATCAAGTGGCACATAAGCACCACCAGCCTTGAGAATTGCCAGTAGCCCGATAATCATCTCCAGACCACGCTCCAAGGCAATCCCGACGCATTGATCAGGACGCACACCATAGTCGAGCAGACGATGCGCAAGGCGGTTGGCCTGGGCATTCAGCTGACTGTAGGTCATTGATTGACCAGCAAATACCAATGCAATGGCATCCGGCGCCTGACAGGCACGAGCCTCGATCAAACGATGAATGCAGCGCTCACCAGGATAGGCGCTCTGCGTAGCATTCCACTCCAGCAACTGTTGCCGGGACTCGCTTGGATCCAGCAGATTCAGCGCCCCCAAAGAACACTTGGCATCACTGCTCATTTGCAGCAAAAGACGCTTGAGGTGTGTGCCGATCTGTTTGATCGCCGCATCGGTGAAGCTTGCACACTGATAGTTAAACTGCACTGTCAACCTGCGCCCAGGTTCAACCATCAGGGTCAGCGGATAGTTGGTCTGTTCAAGATTAATCACCTCACCAAAACGCAGCCCTTCGGGCGCCCCGTTCTCCAATGCATCGGAAATCGGGTAATTTTCGAACACGATGATGCTATCAAACAACGCCTCGCCTCCGTGCCCGGCCCAACGCTGGATATCGAAAAGCGCCGTGTGCTCGAACTCCCGCAGTGCGAGATTGTGTGCCTGCACGCTGTGTAACCAGTCTCCTACACTCTGCTCGGGATGCGGACTGATAATGATGGGCAAGGTATTGATGAACAATCCGATCTGCTGTTCGACACCGATCAAATCCGCTGGGCGGCCGGATACAGTCGCGCCAGAGACTACGCTGGACTTTCCTGTGTAACGCTGCAACAGCAATAGCCAGGCAGCCTGCACCACCGTGTTGACGGTAACTTTCGACTCACGCGCGAACTCGCCAAGGCGTCGGGTTTGCTCGTCATCAAGTTGCAGGTGTTGATGGGCATAGAGGTCGGGTGCAATATCCTGTGCCGGTTGTGCAATCACCTTCGCGAGGAGCACTGGCCCGTCCAAAGAGCGCAACTGATCGCTCCAGAACGCTTCACCAAGCCCCGCATCCTGACGCTGCAACCACGCGATGTAATCACGATAACGACCTGCAGGAATCGGTACCGCCTCGCCTCTGTAGTGCTGTAGCACTTCCCCCAGCAACTGCGCACTGCTCCAGCCGTCCATCAGAATATGGTGGTTGGTGTAAATCATGTGATAACGACTGGCGGCCGTGCGCACGAGTACCAGACGCAACAGAGGGGCATTGGCCAGATTCAAACCCTGTGCACGCTCCTCATTGGCAAGAGTTTTCAACGCCGCTTCAAGTTCACTCAGTCCCTCCCAGTCGAGCACACGGAACGGCACGGCGACCTGACGCTGGACGACTTGCACCGGCTGTTCCAGATCGCCTTCCCAGACGAAACCGGTGCGAAGAATGTCATGAGTATTCACTACCGCCTGCCACGCCGCGTGGAAACGATCGGGATCAATACCGTCGACATCCAGACACATCTGATTGATGTAATCGCCGTTGCCCTGTTTCAACAGGGAGTGGAACAGCATGCCCTGCTGCATCGGAGAAAGCGGGTAGATGTCGTCGATAGCCTGCGGTTGCGGAACCAATACATCGAGTTGGGCCTGGGACAACTTCACCAGCGCAAAATCAGACGGCGTCACGCCACGGTTGGCGCTGTCACAGCAATAGGCGATCAGCGCGGTCAGTTCCTGTACATATTCGTCGGCCAGACGATGGATCGTTGCCGGGGCGAACATCTCATGGCTGAACGTCCAGCTCAGGTCCAACTCACCGCCCAACACCTTGCTGTCGAGTGCCAGTGGACTGCCTAGCGGGCCTTGCATGTTGACTTCTTCGCCTCCGGACTCATCGGTCGGCACGAACAAGGAATCGGCAGTATCATCGAAACTGCCATCGAACTGCCCCAGGTAATTGAAGGTCAGGCACGGTTTCGGCAAGGCTTGCAGCACTGCTCGTGTGTGCTCATCGCCTAGACAGGCCAAAGCGCCGAAGCCGATACCCTTGTTCGGGATTGATCGTAAATGTTCCTTGATCTGCTTCAACGAACTACCGAGATCAGATGCCGGGGCCAAGCGCGCCGGGAATAGGCTGGTAAACCAGCCGACGGTGCGGGTCAGATCCACACTGTCAAAAATATCTTCACGGCCATGGCCTTCCAGTTGTACCAGTACGCTTTTACTACCCGTCCAGCGCACCATTACCCGAGCCAATGCAGTCAACAGCAAATCGTTGACTTGAGTGCGATAGGCCGCCGGAGCCTCTTGTAATAATTGGCGTGTCAGCTTTTTATCTAATTGCCTGCGTATTGTCTGAGCATGGCACTGCTGCTGACCGCCTTGCGGGTTATCACATGGCAGTCTGGAACAGGCCCCTTGCAATTGTTGTCGCCAGAATTCCAGCTCGTCGCACAACCGAGTGCTGGAGGCATATTCCGTCAACCCATCGGCCCAGGCTTTGACTGAACTGGTTTTGGTCGGCAGTTGCACCTGCGCCCCCGAATGGATCTGCCGATAAGCGCTTTGCAGATCCTCGAACAGAATGCGCCAAGACACGCCATCGACCACGAGGTGATGTGCAATCAACAACAAACGTTGGCTACCATCGGCCAGGTTAGCCAGCACGGCTCGAATCAGCGACCCACCGCTCAGTTTCAAGCTTCGCTGAGCCTTGTTACCGATAGCTTCTAGCTCTGCTAGACCAGCGACATCAACTTGCCACACAGTCGTATCACTCAACAGCGCGTCAACTTCACGATACTGCGCAGTCCAGCCAGAAGCCTGCTCTTTGAACTCAAGACGCAAGCTATCGTGGTGCATGATCAAGGCACGTAATGCTTGCTCCATTACGCGTGCGTCCAACGGTTGCGTGGTTCTCAACATCACCGATTGATTCCAGTGATGACGGTCGGGAACCGACTGTGTAAAAAACCATTGATGAACCGGCAACAGTAGAGTTTTACCGGTCACGGCTTCCTGATTGATCAGTTGTAACGGCTCACTGGTCTCTGCCACGCCGGCAAGCGCCTGAATGGTCTGGCACTGAAAAATATCTTTTGGCGTAAACCGCACCCCCACCTGACGGGCGCGATTGACCACTTGAAGTGAGATGATCGAATCGCCACCCAGCTCAAAAAAGTTGTCGTTCAAGCCGACCCGAGAAAGTTTCAGTACGTCCTGCCAGATCGTAGCCAGTTGCTGTTGTATCTCGCTATAGGGTGCGACATAGCGTTGCTGCAATTGGCTGGCGTCAGGGGTTGGCAGGCGCTTGCGGTCCAACTTGCCATTCGGTGTAAGCGGCATGTGTTCCAGAGTCAACACATAAGCCGGTACCATGTGCGCCGGCAAAACGTCCTTGAGCTGCACACGCAGTTGTTCGGCGAAATCGCTGCGCTGTGAGCCGCCCACCACATAAGCAATCAAGCGTTTGCTACCCGCACTTTCCTGAGCAACTACCACTGCTTCACGAACGCCATCAAGTGACTGTAAGCGAGCTTCAATTTCCCCAAGTTCGATGCGGAAGCCGCGGATTTTTACTTGGTTATCGATGCGTTCCAGATAGTCGAAAGTACCGTCAGTACGCTGGCGTACTCTGTCGCCGGTGCGATACAGCACTCGCCCATCCGGGCAGAACGGGTCAGCGATAAAGCGCTCTGAAGTCAGACCCGGACGGTTCAAATAGCCACGCGCGACACCATACCCACCCAGGTACAGTTCACCGGCCATTCCCCGTGGTAGCAGATTCATTTCAGCATCAAGAACATACGCGCTACGACTACCGATGCGGCTGCCGATTGGGGCATACGCCGCTTCGCAGGAAGTATGACGGCCGGCTTTCCAGATCAGCGGCGTTACAACTGTTTCCGTAGGTCCGTAGCCGTTGATGATGTACTCCGGGTTCAGTGCACGCTTGACCCGTTCAAAAGCGGCGCTCGATACGGCATCCCCACCAAAACAATAGACTCGCACTTTAGGTGGATTACCGACCTGTTCTGCATACTCGGCCAATTGCTGCAAATAGACCGGAGGAAATGCAGCTACGGTGACGCCGTATTCGATCATTGCCTTGTACGTCTGCTCGGGCGTCCAGAGGCTGTCATCGCGGATCAAAAGCGAACCACCATGAGTCAGACTGGTCAGCCAACGCTCATGCGCGCCATCGAATGCAAACGACATGAAATGAAACTCACAATCGCTATCGCACATTTCATAACGTACGCCGATTGCCTGGCAATGCATGGCCAGCGGCCCATGAGTGACACCTACCCCTTTGGGATTTCCGGTAGAACCCGATGTGTAGATCACATAGGCCAGATTGTCCGGCGAAATCACCACCTCAGGCGCGGACGGCGGATGACTGCCAAGGTCAAGCCCATCGAGTTCGATGACCGCAATATCAGCCTGGTCTGGCAATTGCCCCGACAACCGAGAATCCGATAGCAGTAAAGAAAGACCCGCGTCTTTCATCATGTACGCCAGGCGTTCGCTCGGGTAGCTAGTGTCCAAAGGCACATAAGCACCGCCGGCCTTGAGTACAGCCAGGAGTGCAACAATAAAGTGTTCACTGCGTGGCAGTGCAACTCCAATACGCGTCTCAGTACCCACACCGCGAGCGACCAACTCATGAGCCAGGCGATTAGCACGCGTATTCAGCTCACCATAACCATAACGCTGCCCATCGAAGATGACGGCGGTTTCTTCAGGCCTTTGCATGGCCAGATGTGCAAAACGCTGATGGACCAGAACATCTGCTGAAAAGGGCAGTACCTCATTGTAAGATTGATGCCAACTGCGCTCTTTCTCACTGGCCAGAGAGATTTCACCGATAGACCGTAACGGGTAATCGGCAAACGTCAGGAGCAGATGCCGTAGCTGAGAACTCAGGTGCTCAATCGTTGTGGTACTGAAATGAGCCCCATCAAAACTCATGGCGACACTTAAGCACTCGCCCAAGGTGATACCCAGCGTCAGGGGGTAGTTGGTCTGCTCTTGATTCGTGACCGCGCCAAACTTCACACCCGGCGGAGCACTCCGCTCCAAGGCTTGCGAGATAGGGTAATTCTCAAAAACAATCAGGCTGTCGAACAACGCCTCGCTACCGAACCCTGCCCACCGCTGGATGTCACTCAACGGCGTATGTTCATGTTCACGCAGGTTCAGGTTTTGTTCCTGAAGCCGTTGCAGCCAATCACCAACTCTTTGCTGCGGCTGCGGACAAGCAATCACCGGCAATGTATTAATGAACAGGCCTATCTGCGTCTCCACGCCTTTTAACGCTGCAGGTCGCCCTGCAACGGTGGCCCCAAAAGCCACTGTCGTTTGCCCTGTGTAGCGCTGTAGCAATAACAACCAGGCTGCCTGAATCAGCGTGTTTATCGTCACTTTCTGCGAGCGGGCAAATTCATTCAGCCGGTCTGTCTGCGCCGCCTCCAGTACCCGCACATATTCGCCACGCCCCGCCCTTCTGTGCGACTCGACTGTGATCGCCTGCGCTAACCGGGTTGGCTCCTCCAGATTCAGCAATTGCGCTTTCCAGAACGACTCACTGGCTACCTTGTCCTGAGCCTGCAACCAGCCAATGTAATCCCTATAGCGCCCCATCGATGCGGGTGAAACGTCCCCCGCATAGTGTTGCAGTACTTCCCCGAGCAACTGCGAAGTACTCCACCCATCCAACAGAATGTGGTGGCTCGTCATGATCAAGTGGTAACGCTGCTCTAGCGTGCGCACCAAGACCAATCGCAACAACGGCGCCAGAGCCAAGTCGAAGCCTTGACGACGCTCGCTCTCAGCCAGCTCATCCAGCGCTACCTGTGGCGCCAGCGCGCTGCGCCAATCGTGCTCAACCAGTAGCAAGGTTGCATCACGCAATACAATTTGCACGGGAGCCGGTAAATCTCCCTGCCACACAAATCCGGTGCGCAGGATATCGTGCCGGGCCACCGCCGCCGCCCAGGCTGCCTGAAAACGCTCGACATCCAGCCCCTCTACATCAACTCGCATCTGATTGATGTAATCCTCGCCCTCCTGCTCATACAGGGTGTGAAACAACATCCCCTGCTGCATCGGCGACAGCGGATAAATATCTTCGATATCCCGTGCCGGGATCGGCAACGCATCCAGTTGTGCCTGAGTCAGCTTCGCCAGCGGGAAATCCGACGGGGTAACACCAAACGCAGTCGCGCTGGCGCAGTGCTCGATCAACGCCTGCAACTCACTGATAAACTCATCAGCCAGTCGCTGAATGGTTTCCTGCCGATAAATCTCGGTGCTGTACCCCCAACGCAGGGACAGTTCACCGCCATATACCTGCCCTTCCACAGTCAGCCAGTTGGCCAGCGGTGCATCATCGGCCTGCGCCTTGCCTCCCGCAGTACCTGCCGGCACGAACAAAGCTTTTTCACCGAATTGACCGTCAAACTGCCCCAGGTAATTGAAGGTCACGCGCGCTTGCGGCAGCGCTTTCAGAGCATCTTGTACTTGGGCCGGTGCCAGATATCGCAACACGCCGTAACCCAGGCCTTTGCCGGGTACGGCACGCAGTTGCTCCTTGATGGTTTTCAGCGAGGTTGCCAGGTCAGTAGCCGGGGTCAGCTTTACCGGAAACAGGCTGGTGAACCAGCCCACGGTGCGGGTCAGATCGATGTCGTCGAACAGTTCTTCACGACCATGACCTTCCATCTGCACCAGCACCGACTCAGCGCCACTCCAGCGGCACAGCACGCGCGACAGCGCGGTCAGCAGCAGGTCGTTGACCTGCGTGCGGTAGGCGACAGGTGCCTGCTTGAGTAACTGCTCGGTGCGCTCGGCATCCAGACGAATGTCCAGGGTCGCACCGTGCTTGTTGAGCAGCCCGCCTTCTGGATTGTCACGCGGTAGTTCCTGCGAGACATCCTCCAGTCGAGCTTTCCAGTCATCGAGCTCATGGAGCATCGAGTCTTCTTGCGCATACGCTTGCAGACGCTGCGCCCAAGTCTGGTAAGCACTAGTCTTGGCCGGAAGGTTCGGGGCCTGATTGTCCAGCAAGCGCTGATAAGTCGCCTGTAAGTCTTCCAGCAATACGCGCCAAGACACGCCATCCACCACCAGGTGATGGATGGCCAGCAACAGGCGCTGCCCACCCCCCTCTACCTCAAGCAACGCCGCACGTAGCAGAGGCCCTTTGCTCAGGTCCAGGCTGCGCTGCACTTCAGCGTAGAACGCCTCACTTTCCGGGCCCTCCCACAGCAATGGGTGCTGGGTGTCCAGGTCGTCATGGTACTGATGCCACTCACCGTTTTGCTGGACAAATCGCAGGCGCAAGGCGTCGTGGTGCTTCAATAGATGCTGCAATGCCTTTTCCAGCACAGGCGCGACAACAGGTTCGCGTGCATCCAACAGCAGCGACTGATTCCAGTGCCCGCGCTCAGCCATCGGCAGTTCGAAGAACCAGTGCTGTACGGGCGTCAGTGGCGTCTCGCCAGTCACAGGCCCTTGGTCGACCAGCTTGCGACCCTCGCCCACCACCGCGACAGTCGCCAGACTGCGCACGGTCTGATGCTGAAACAGATCCTTGGGCGTGAACTGAATACCGGCCTGTCGTGCCCGGCTCACCACCTGAATGGAAACGATCGAGTCGCCACCCAGCTCGAAGAAGTTGTCGTTACGGCCAACCTGTTCACGCTTGAGGACGTCTTGCCAGATCGCAGCAATGCGCTGTTCCAGACCCGCTTGTGGCGCCACATATTCATGCTGCGACGGACCGGCATCCGGGCGTGGCAACGCCTTGCGGTCCAGCTTGCCGTTGGGGCTCAACGGCATGCGCTCCAAGCTCAGCCATTGTGCCGGCACCATGTAGTCCGGCACGTGCTGCGCCAGATGCGCAGCCAGTTCTTCACGCCAGCCGTCGGCTTCGGCGATCAGCACCACATAACCCACCAGATGCTTGCCATCCACCGCCAGCACGGCCGCTTCGCGGACCGTCTCATGCTCCAGCAGCCGCGCTTCGATCTCGCCCAGCTCGATGCGCAAGCCGCGCAACTTGACCTGATGGTCGATACGCCCGACGTACTCGATCACGCCGTCGGGGCGATAGCGCGCCAGGTCGCCGGTGCGGTACATCCGCGCGCCGTCGCCGAAGGGGCTGGCGACGAATCGCTCGCCGGTCAGCGAGGGGCGTTGGTGATAACCGCGTGCCAAGCCTACGCCAAGCAGGTACAGCTCGCCCAGTACCCCGATCGGCACCGGTTCAAGATTGCCGTCCAGTACATGGCAGCCCAGGTTGGCAATCGGCTGACCGATCGGCACCGCATCGCGGCCTTCGTCCACGCACGTCCAATGGGTCACGTCGATGGCCGCTTCGGTCGGGCCATACAGGTTGTACAAGCCAGCATCCGGCAGAAGAGCAAAAACCTGCTGCTGCGCATCGACCGGCAAGGCCTCGCCACTGCACACGATGCGCTTGAGGCCGGTGCACGAGGCGACGCCCGGATCCTGCAGAAAGGCCTGCAGCATCGAGGGCACGAAGTGCAGCGTGGTCACGCGTTCGGCCTTGATCAGCTCGACCAACTTTGCAGGGTCGCGATGATCTCCCGGCTGTGCCACCACCAAACGCGCACCAGTCATCAATGGCCAAAAGAACTCCCACACCGAAACGTCGAAGCTGAACGGCGTCTTTTGCACCACGGCGTCGCTGGCGTCCAGGCCATAAGCCTCTTGCATCCAGCACAAGCGGTTGGTCAGTGCCGAATGTCGGTTACCGGCGCCCTTGGGCTTACCGGTGGATCCGGAGGTATAGATCACATAGGCCAAGTGCTCGTCAGTCAGCACGACATTGGGATTGGCCGCGCTATGGTTTTGCAGCCAATCGACTTCCTGATCAAGGTTGATTCGCTGTACGCCTTCGGCCAGCGGCAGTTCCAGGTGCGACTGGCTCAACAGCAACTGGATGCCGCTGTCTTCGAGCATGTAGGCTAGGCGATCGGTCGGGTACTCGGGGTCAAGCGGCACGTAGGCGCCGCCCGCCTTGAGGATGGCCAGCAAACCGACCACCATTTCGATGGAGCGCTCGACGGCAATGCCTACCAGGCCATCGGGTTTGACACCCCGGGCAATCAGGTTGTGAGCAAACTGGTTGGCGCGGGCGTTCAGTTCGGCATAACTCAGGGTCTGTGAGCCGAACGTCAAGGCAGCCGCCTCGGGGGTGCGCTCAGCTTGCGCCTCGATCAACTGGTGTACACCGCGACCCAGCGGATAGTCGACTTGGGTGGCATTCCAGCCGTAGAGCATTTCCTGGCGCTGTGCATCACCCAGAATCGGCAACTCGCCAAGGCGCATCTGCGAGCCTTGAACCAGCGCTTGGAGAATATGGCGGAAATGACCGGCCATTTGCACCACGGTGTAGCTGTCAAACAGGTCAGTGGCATAGCCGAACGCTGCAAATAGCTGGCCGCCCTTCTCGTAGGTATCCAGCGACAAATCAAACTGGGCAATCCGCGTTTCCCGCTCCAGCGCCGCAATACTCAGGCCGGACTGTCCCTTGATCGCTCCGGCATCCGCCACCTGCGACTGGTGGTTGAACATCACCTGGAACAGCGGGCTGATGCTCAGGCTGCGGTCCAGACCGAAAGCCTCCACCAACCGCTCAAACGGCAACTCCTGATGCCCCTGCGCACCCAGCGCAGTCTCCTTGACCCGCTGCAATAACTCCCGCACATCAATCAGCGGATCAATCTCGGTATGCAGCACTTGGGTATTGATAAAGCAACCAATCAGCCCTTCCACTTCCGCCCGATTACGGTTGGCCACCGGCACGCCAACGCGGATCGCCTGCTGGCCGCTGTAGCGATGCAGCAGTACCTTGAAGGCCGCCAGCAGCACCATGAACAGGGTCACGCCCTGTTCACGGGCCAGGCCACGCAGGCGCTCGGCCAGGGCCGGTTCAACCTGGAACTCGTGACGCGCACCGCGATAGCTCGGCGTTACCGGGCGCGAATGGTCGATGGGCAATTCCAGTGGTGCGTGGTCATCGCCGAGCTTGGCGCGCCAGTAGTCCAGTTGGCGATCCTGCTCACCGGCCTCCAGCCAGCTGCGCTGCCACAGGGCGTAGTCGCGGTACTGAATCGGCAGCGGTTGCAGGGCTGCGTCACTGCCGCTGCTGGCGGCATCGTAGAGGCGAATGAATTCGTCGATCAGCACGTTATACGACCAGCCGTCGGCGACGATGTGGTGCAGAGTCAGCAGCAGCACATGCTCTTGATCGGCAAGTTTGAGCAACTGCACGCGCAGCAATGGGCCGTGGGCCAGATCGAAAGGCGCCAGGGCCTCGGCATCGGCGAGGGTGCGGACCTGTTCTTCGCGAGCGTCGGTAGCAAGGGCACTCAAATCATGGCAGGCAATGCTGACCGCAAACGGCTCGACAATCCGCTGGCGGACCACGCCATCCTGTTCACTGAACTGGCTGCGCAGGGTTTCATGCCGAGCGACCAGGGCATCGAAGGCACTCTGTAAAGCGGCGTTATCCAGCTCGCCGTTCAGGCGCACAGCCATCGGCAGGTTGTAGGCGGCGCTCTGCGGGTCAAGCTGCCACAAGAACCACATCCGCTGCTGGGCATAAGACAGCCCGTCACGCTCGTCTACCAACACCTCGGCCGGAATCGGGAACAGGGCAAAGTCCACCCCTTGCTGTTGCAGTCCCTCCAGAAACAGGCGGCGTTTTTCCTGAGGCAGTTCGATAAAGCGGCGAGCAAGTTTCAGTGCGTCTTGGGCATTCATGCAATGCGTCCTTGTCGATAGGAAGCTGGGCCAAAGGGCCCGGTCGATCCCTGAAGAACGAAAAGCGCGAAGCATGATTTAGGTTGGCGATCTGCAAACGCCGAATGCACGACCGGCCCATCAAGGGCCGGCCGGAAACATCAAACGGTCTTGTACAAGATTGTTAGCCCGTGATCAGGAGCGGATGCTGTCCGAGTGCCCTTGTGCCATGGCCACCACCACCTTGCGGCTGCCGGTAAACGGCGAACGCGCGTGCGCGGCGAGCATGTTGTCGAGCATCAACACATCGTTTTTCAGCCACGGGAAGCTGATGGTGCATTCGTCCAGCACGCCACGGATCTCGTCCAGCAAGCTGTCTTCGATGGGGCTGCCATCGCCGTAGTAAACGTTACGCGGCAGGTCTTCCTCATCGACGATGTCGAGCAGGCTTTCGCGCACTTCCGGTTGCAGGTTGGAGATATGGAACAGGTGCGCCTGGTTGAACCACACCCAGTCCTGGGTAACCGGATGCCGGGCGACGGACTGACAGATCTGTCGGGTGCGCAACTCGCCATCGTCTTTCCATTCGCACTGAATATTGTGGGCGCGGCAGTAAGCCTCTACCACCGCCGGGTCTTCAGTGTTGAACACCTGGCTCCAGTCCACATCCAGGCCGTTACCGTAGTTACGCACGTACATCAGGCGCTTATCGATGAAACGCTCGCGGATGGCGACCGGCACCCGCCGGTAGATTTCCCGGCTGTCGGCAATCGGCGTTTCGCCGCCGGTCTCGGCCGGGATCACGCTGTAGAACCAGATTTTCATCGGCCACTCGAGGGTATAGGCCTGCTCGTTATGCAGCGGAATGCTCTGGTGGGCCGGGTACTCGGTGGAGGTGTAAACACCTTTGGTGACGTTGCTGCGCGGGGTCGAACCGAACTCGTAGTTGAGCAGCGAGTGACCGAACGACGCGGCAAACTCACGAAACGCCTCATTACCGGCGACTTCGAAGCCGCGAAAAAGTATGCCGCCACTCTCGATCAGATGCCGATCAACCAGCGGCTTGAGTTCGGCAAAGGCTTCCAGCAGGTCCAGGCCTGGCTCTGGCGCCTGGATGATCAACGGCAGGTTGCCTTTGTCTGCCTGCAGCGGCTTGATATCGAAACTCAACACTTCACTCATGGAATAACCTCTGGCGCTCAAGTAAGCCTGTTGCCGCAATCAAATGAGGGCGAGGCTCCCAGGCGATGATGGATAACGGGATCTGCACACGGGCATTGAACGAACTGCTCTGTTTCAGGCTGGGACGATTACCCGCCGGGGAAAATTAGCCACGCCCGCGATACCCGGCGCACAGGTAAAGCCCAAGGGTCGCTACTCGTTATCTGGTTATCCATCCTTGCAAGAGGCGGCGCCCCATGTCTTCCCTGACACAAACCCTGCGCAACGCTGTGCAGAAGATCATCCCGAGCAAAAAGCCCAGCTACCGGATCTTCGATATCGAGCTCAAGCAACGCATCGAGATCAGCCCATCGCTGACCCGCTTTGTCTTCACCGGCCCCGAGGTGCAGTTGATGAACACCCTGGCGCCCGACCAGCGGGTCAAGATGCTGTTCCCAGGCACAGACGGCGTAGCGCCCCAGCTCCCCCACGACGGTAACTGGCATCAGACCCTGCGCGGCCTGCCAGCAGAGAAAAAGCCGCCGATGCGCACCTACACCATCCGTGCCTTGCGCCGTGATCAGGCCGAAGTGGATGTGGAGTTCGTGCTGCATGGCGAGACGGGTCCGGCGTCGAGCTGGGCAACCCATGCCAGGCCCGGTGACCGCTTGCAGATGGTTGCGCCGGATGGCGCGCAAGGCGGCGATCCGGGCGGTTATGAATGGCAGCCACCGGCAGGCATCCGGCATGTGTTGCTGATTGGCGATGAAACGGCGCTGCCAGCGATTGCCGGAATCCTTGAGCAGTTGAGCGACTGGCCGCAGCCACCGCAAGTGCAGGCGTTTATCGAGGTGCCGCATGCCACGGACCGTCAGCAGATCCGCCAACCGGCCAATGCTCAGGTGAACTGGCTGGTCCGTGATGAGCTGGGGCTGGGTCATGGCGAGGGTATGCGCCGCGCCGCGCTGGAGCTGGCCACGCTGCCGGAATCGGCGGCACGAGCCGCTAAACCGCAGAAGCTTGCAGAGGTGGATGTGGATACACAGATCCTTTGGGATCGGGCCAGGCCGGCCGATCAGGAATTTTATGCCTGGGTGGCTGGTGAGTCAGCAGCGGTCATGACAATTCGTCGGCACCTGGTCGGTGAACTGGGGCTGGATAAACGCGCCCTCACCTTCATGGGTTACTGGCGGCTGGGGCGGGTTCTGGACTGAGGCGCCTGGCGGCTAAAACAAATACCATCCGGTCGGAGGTCGTGATTTGGAATACTGTGGGAACGAGCGGGCGGCGATCCGTCTCGCTCGTGAAGGCTATGTACCAGGCGCCACATTTATAGCGCCTGGCACACAGCCTTCGCGACCAAGGTCGCTCCCACATCTGTGAGCCTCTGATATTTGCGTAAATCCATTTCCAGGCTGGAGCGCAGAATCCGTAGCACCTTGGCTTCCTGCTCATGGATGAAGAAGTGCTTGCCCGGCAGCATTTCCAGAGAGAAGTTGGCGCTGCTCTCCAGTTGCCAGGCGATCAACTGCTCCTGGGTGGCCTTGTCTTCCTTGCCGCCCAGTACATGGACCGGGCAGCTCAGACGCGGTCGTTGCCGGTATTCATAAATTCCGCACAGACGAAAATCCGCCCGCAGAATGGGCAGCGTCAGGGCCATCAGCTCGTCGTTGTCCAGCACCTCTTGCGGGGTGCCGTTGAGCTCGCGCAGTTCGGTCTTGAGTTCGTCGTCGGTCTTCGGGTCGGCAAAGCCTTTGGCATAGTCGTCACGCTGGCTCGGCGCGGCGGTGCCGGAGGCGAACAGTGAGACCGGCTCGGGCGCGCCAAACTCGCGCAGGGCATGGGCCATTTCAAAGGCCAACAGTGCACCGAGGCTGTGCCCGAACAAGGCGTAAGGGCCGTTGATGCGCGGAATCAGCTCCTTGACCAGTTGCCGGGCCAGGGCCTGCATGTCGGTCTGCAGCGGCTCGCCAAGGCGCGCGCCACGGCCGGGCAGCTCGACTGGCTGCACGCTCAGCCACTCGGGCAGCTTGCGCCGCCAGCGGCTATAGACCATGGCGCTGGCGCCAGAATACGGCAGGCAGAAGAGTTGCACGGTTGTCATGCTGCGAGCCTCAGTGAGCGGCCTGGGCTTCTTGCTTGAGGCGCGCCTGCTCTTCCATGTGCTTGCGCAGGCTCAGCGGGCGCATGTCGGTCCAGACTTCCTCAATGTAGGCCAGGCACTCTTTCTTGAAGCCGCTCTTGCCCACAGTGCGCCAGCCGTTCGGAATTTCCTTGTAGTCAGGCCAGATGGAGTACTGCTCTTCGTGGTTGACCACCACCTGGAACAGGATGTCTTCACGATCGAATACTGAGGTCATGGGTGTAGCTCCGTAGTAAGGCTGAGAGTCGTCGGGCAGCGCGCAGCGCCGCTCTGAGGAATAAACGATTGGGATGAATGAAAATTAAGTCTTCATTTGCCGCCTGAGAAACCACCACCGAATCAGCAGGTGCCACGCAATGCTGTGGTATATCCGCAAAGAATTCGGTGGTTTGCCCGGCCCTTTCGCGAGCAGAGCTCGCTCCCACCGGGTACACACACCATCAGGCCGAGAGAATCGCTGCATGCACGGCCTTGGCAAAGATCCGCCCGACCTGGTCGACCTGTTCGGCGCTGATGATCAGCGGTGGCAGAAAACGCACCACGCTGCCGTGGCGGCCGCCCAGTTCGAGGATCAACCCGCGTTTGAGGCATTCGCGCTGAACCCGACTGGCCAGGGCGCCGTTGTGCGGCGCATGGCCCTGGGCATCCGGCTTGCCGTCGGGGTCGACCAGTTCAACACCGAGCATCAACCCCAGGCCGCGTACATCGCCCAGTTGCGGTACGCGCTGTTGCAGCTCGAGCAGGTGGCTGCGCAGGCGCTGGCCCATGTCGGCGGCGTGCTGCACCAGGTTGTGTTGTTCGATGTAGCGGATCACCGCCGAGCCTGCGGCCATGGCCATCTGGTTGCCGCGGAAGGTGCCGGCGTGGGCGCCGGGCTGCCAGGCGTCGAGCCAGTCCTGGTAGACCATCACGGCCAGCGGCAGGCTGCCGCCGATGGCTTTGGACATCACCACCACGTCGGGGATGATGCCGGCGTGTTCGAAGGCGAACAGTTTGCCGGTGCGGGCGAAGCCGCTCTGGATTTCGTCGATGATCAGCGGAATCTTGTGCCGGGCGGTGATCTCACGCAGGCCGCGCAGCCAGCTGTTGGCCGCCGGAATCACCCCGCCCTCGCCCTGCACCACTTCAACGATGATCCCGGCCGGTGGCTGGACGCCGCTTTCCGGGTCGCTGAGCAGGTTCTCCAGGTAATGCAGGTTGGTCTGTACCCCGGCTTCGCCACCCTGGCCGAACGGGCAGCGGTAGTCGTAGGGGAATGGCATGAACTGCACGCCGGTGCTGAGCAGCGAGCCCAGCGGGGTCTTGGCCTTGAGGTTGCCCATCAGGCTCAGCGCGCCCTGGCTCATGCCGTGGTAGCCGCCGTGGAAGGCCAGTACGGTGCTGCGGCCAGTGGCGATGCGTACCAGTTTCAGCGCCGCTTCCACCGCGTCGGTGCCGGTGGGGCCGGTGAACTGGATCTTGGCCTTGGCCGACAGCGCGGGCGGCAGCACGGCAAACAGGTCCTGGACGAAGCGGTCCTTGATCGGCGTGCTGAGGTCCAGGGTGTGCAGCGGCAGTTCGTCGTCGAGCACCTTGCGGATCGCGTCGGTGATCACCGGGTGGTTATGCCCCAAGGCCAGGGTCCCGGCGCCGGCCAGGCAGTCGATGAAGATCCGCCCTTCGACGTCTTCGACATGAATGCCACGGGCGCGCTTGAGCGCCAGCGGAATGCGCCGCGGGTAGCTGCGGGCATTGGATTCCTGCTGCTTTTGCCGGGCCAGGATGGGGTTGTCTTCGAAGTGGTAATCCTTGTCTTCGTCCTGGGCCTTGGTCGGGCTTTCGGCAAACGCTGTGCTCATGGTTGCGCTCCTGGATACGGTTAAAAGCCGTGATGTAGCTGATTAAATCTGTAGGAGCGACCTTGGTCGCGAAGACGGACTGCCAGGCGATAGAGATGTATCGCCTGGCCAGGCCCTTTCGCGAGCAAGCTCGCTCCCACAGGTGTTCACCTGATTAATCGGTACGGTTACAACGCCTCCAGCCTCGCCATCAGGTCGTCAATGGCGCTGACTTTTTCTTCGGTCAGGGCGGCGCCGTCGAGTTTTTCGATGTGCTGCGCCAGTTCCTGCACGGTGCTGCACTCGAACATGGCCCGCAGCGGGACGCTGCGTTGCAGGGTCTGTTGCACACGCGAGGCGATCTGGGTGGCGAGCAGCGAGTGGCCGCCGAGGTCGAAGAAGTTGTCGGTGATGCCGACTTTCTCGACGCCCAGCACATCGCTCCAGATCTGCGCCAGGGTGGTTTCCAGTTCGCTGGTCGGTGCCTGGTAGTGCTGGCTGGCGTTGAACTCCAGGGCTGGCAGGGCCTTGCGGTCGAGTTTGCCGTTGGGGTTGAGCGGCAGCTTGTCGAGCACCTGCCAGTGACGCGGCACCATGTACTCGGGCAGGGTCTGCGCCAGGTGGGCCTTGAGTGCGTCAACATCAACCGCGTCGTCACGACCGACCAGGTAGCCGACCAGGTAATGGCCGGTGGCGGTGTGCTGCGCGGCCACGGCGCCGTCGCGGATCTGTGGCCACTGGCGCAACCGCGCTTCGATCTCGCCCAGTTCGATGCGGTAGCCACGGATCTTGACCTGATGGTCGGCGCGGCCAACGTATTCGAGCACGCCGTCGTTGCGCCGCCGGGCCAGGTCGCCGCTGCGGTACAGGCGCTCGCCGGGGGCACCGAACGGGTTGGGCAGGTAGCTGCTGGCGGTGCGCAGCGGGTCGTTCAGGTAGCCACGGCCGACGCCGGTGCCGGCAATGAACAGCTCGCCATGGGCCAGGGCGGCCACCGCCTGCAGTTCTTCGTCGAGGACATACAGGCGGTTGTTGTCGGTCGGTGTACCGATCGGCAGGTAGCTGCCGGCGGTGGAGGCTTGATCGACCGGGAACAGCGCCACGTCGTCGGAACATTCGGCCGGGCCGTAGGCGTTGACCAGCGTGACCTGTGGATAACGCTCCAGCCACTGGCGAGCCAGCGCCGGCGGCATGGCTTCACCGGTCGGCAGCAACCAGCGCAAGGTGCTCAGCTCGGCCTGGGGCTCGGCCAGCAGGCTCTGGATCAATGACGGTACGCTTTCCAGCACGGTGATGCCGGTTGCGCGAACGTGGCTGAGCAGCGCGGCCGGGTCGTGGGCGATCAGGTCCGGGACGATCTCGACCCTGGCGCCGCACAGCCCGGCGGCGAGGAACTGCCACACCGAGATATCAAAGCTCTGCGAGGCGGTCTGGGCGATCACCGAGTGTTCGTCGAGGCCAAAGTACGGCACCTTGCTCAACTGGTTGTTGAGCATGCCGGCCTGGTGCACGGCCACGCCCTTGGGCACGCCAGTGGAACCGGAGGTGTAGATCACGTAGGCCAGGTGCTGGCCGCTGACCGGAACGTTCGGCGCGGTCTCGTTACCCGAACCTTGCTGAACCTCGTCCCAGACCAGCAGTTTTGGCCGGCCCGTGGCGCAGCCCAGTTCTTCGAGCAGTTGCTCGGCCAGCTCACGACAGGCCGTGCTGCACACCAGCACGTCGGCGGCGCTGGTGTCGATGATCTGCGCCAGCCGCTGCTGCGGGTGCGCCGGGTCCAGCGGCAGGTAACCGGCACCGGCTTTGAGCGTGCCGTTGATCATGCCCAGCAACGCCAGGCTGCGTTCGGCGAGAAGCGCCACTGGCTGGTCGGGCTGCACCCCGGCCGCCAGCAACGCATGACCCAGGCGATTGGCACGGCGCTCCAGCTCAGCGTAACTCCACGCTTCGCCCTGGCAGGCGGCGGCGATGCGCTGCGGATGGGCGGCCACTTGGGCCTCGAACAGCGGCACGTAGCCCTGTTCGAAGGGGTAGCTGCGTTCGCTACGGTTGCAGTCTTCGGTCAGCAAGCGGCGCTCGTCGTCGCCCAACAGCGGTAGCGCGGCGAAGTCTTGGTCGAAGCCGTCGGCCAGGGCCAGCAGCAGACGCTGGAAGTCGCCGAGCAGGCGCTGCACGGTCGGCTCGTCGAAGAAGCGCTGGTCATAGGACAGGTGCAGGCCGAGGTCGTCACCGGGGTAGCAGACCACGGTCAACGGGTAGTTGGTGTGGGTGCGGCCGGAGCCGGAGCGCGCATTGAGGCCTTCGGCGCCCTGCAACACGGTGGCGTCTACCGGCGCGTTCTCGAACACGAACAGGCTGTCGAACAGTGGCTGGCCCTTGGGCAGTTCACTGCATTCCTGAATGCTGACCAGCGGCAGGTGCTCATGCTCGCGCAGTTCAAGATTGCGCTCGAACACCTGTTGTAGCCACTGACGCACGCTTAAGGACTCGCCGGCGGCCGGCATCGGCACGCGCAATGGAATGCTGTTGATGAACAGGCCGACGCAGTTCTGCATCTGCGGCAGGCTGGCCGGGCGACCGGCCACGGTGACGCCGAACAGCACATCACGCTCGCCGCTGTAGCGACGCAATACCAGCGACCAGGCAGCCTGGGCGAACGTGTTGACGGTCAACTGGTGCTGCTGCGCCAGTTCCCGCAGGCGTGCGCCCTGCTCTGCTTGCAGACGGCTGTACACATCGCCGACGCGCATGCCGCCGTTGTCGTGGAGGATCGGCCGGTCGCTGGGGATCAGGGTCGGGCGTTCGAAGCCGGCCAGCGCCTCTTGCCAGTATTCACGGGACTGCGCCAGGCCCTGATGATGCAGCCAGGAGATAAACTCGCGATACCGCGGCGGTGTCGGCAAGTTGGCCTCGCGGCCTTCACCGAGCGCCTGATAGAAGGCGAAGAAGTCGCCCATCATGATCGAACGGCACCAGGCATCGATCAGGATGTGGTGGTTGCTCATGATGAACCAGTGCCGGTCATTGGCCAGACGAATCAGGCGCAGGCGCAGTGGCGGGGTTTGCAGCAGTTCGAAACCGGCCAGCCGCTCCTCTTCCAGCAATTGTTGCAGACGGGCCTCATGGCCGTCTGGCGGCAAGGCGCTCCAGTCGAGCAATTCCACACCGTCACCATCACCACGGTGGATGATCTGCAGCATCTGCTCGCCGGTGCTCCACACAAACGAGGCGCGCAACGCTTCGTGACGGGCCACCACCGCGCGCCAGGCACGGTCGAAGCGCTCGACGTCCAGCTCGCTGTCGATGCTGTAGCGGTCCTGCATGAAGTAGATGCCGGTACCGGATTCGAGCAGAGTGTGCAGCAGCATGCCCTCTTGCATCGGGGTCAGCGGGAACACATCGTCGATGGCCTTGAACGGCAGCGGCAGTGCATCGAGCTGGGCCTGGTTCAACCGCGCCAGCGGGAAGTCCGACGGCGTGACGCCACCGGCTTCGGGAGCCAGGCAATGGGCGATCAAGGTGCGCAGTTCGGTTTGATAATCGGCAGCCAGACGCTCAATGGTCGCGGTGTCGAACAGTTGCTCGCTGAAGGTCCAGCGCAGGGTCAGTTCACCGCCGTACACCTGGCCGTCGACGCTGAGCCAGTTGGGCAATGCGGCATCGGCGGCATGCTGGGCGCCACCGGCTTCGTCCAGCGGGCGCAACAGGGCGTCGTCGGCAAAGCCCTGATCGAACTGCCCCAGGTAGTTGAAGGTGATTCGTGCTTGCGGCAACGCTGCCATGGCCTGGCGGCTACCGGCATCGGCCAGGTAGCGCAACACGCCGTAACCCAGACCTTTGTGCGGCACGCTGCGCAGCTGTTCCTTGATCGCCTTGAGGCTGTCACCCGGCTCGGCGGCAGGTTGCAGACGCAAGGTGTAGGCACTGGTGAACCAGCCGACCGTGCGGCTCAGGTCGATGTCGTCGAACAGCTCTTCACGACCGTGGCCTTCCAGTTGCACCAGCGCCGAGTCGCGGCCGGTCCAGGCACACAGGGTGCGGGCCAGGGCGCTGAGCAGCAGGTCGTCGACCCGCGCCCGGTAGGCCTGCGGGGCCTGGTACAACAGTTGCCGGGTGGTCTCGGCATCCAGGCTCAGGCTGACCCGCCGGGCATCGCGCTCCAGGTTCGGCTGGCCGACGCGGTCCAGCGGCAGGTCACCCTGCGCGCCATGCAACCGGGTCTGCCACCAATCCAGTTCTTCTCGCAGCGACTCGCTGCCGGCATAGGCCTGCAAGCGCCCGGCCCAGTCGCGCAGCGAGCTGGTCTTGGCCGGCAGTTGCGGTTGTTCGCCGCGTTCCAGTTGCTGATAGAGGTTGTGCAGGTCTTCCAACAGCACCCGCCACGACACACCGTCCACCGCCAGGTGATGCACCGCGATTAGCAGGCGATCCTGCTCACCGGGAATCAGCACCGCACGCAGCAACGGACCGCGTTGCAGGTCAAGGCTCTGCTGGGCCTGTTCGAAGATCGCCAGACGTTGTTCGGCGTTGTCGGCCAGGCGTACCCAGAGCAGTTCCTGGCTCGGGTCATGGGCGACGAATTGCGCACTCGCGCCATCAGTCAAGCGCAGCCGCAGCGCATCGTGGTGGCTGACCAGGGTTTGCAGCGCCTGTTCCAGCAGCGTGGCTTGCAACGGTCGCGCAGCCTGGAGCAGCAACGACTGGTTCCAGTGCTGCGGGTTGGCCTGCTGTTGCTCGACGAACCAGTGCTGGATCGGCGTCAGGCCGGTTGCGCCCAGCACCGGGCCTTGATCGATGCTCAACCGCTCGGTCTGCCGCGCCGCGGTGGCCAGGGTGCGCACGGTCTGGTGCAGGAACAGGTCTTTGGCACTGAAGTGCACGCCGGCCTGGCGGGCGCGGCTGACCACCTGAATGGACAGGATCGAGTCGCCGCCCAAAGCAAAGAAGTTGTCGTCGATCCCGACCCGCGCCACGCCCAGCACCGACTGCCAGACCTGCGCCAGGCTCTGCTCCACAACATTGCGCGGTGCCTGATAGTCGCTCTGCGCGGCACTGAGGTCCGGTTGCGGCAGAGCCCGGCGGTCGAGTTTGCCGTTGGCGGTCAGCGGGAATTGCTCCAGCAGCATCAGGTGCGCGGGCACCATATGGTCTGGCAAGGCGCTGTGCAGTTGCGCCTTGAGTTGCTCGACCAGTTCACTGGCCGCCACCCCGTCCTCACTCAACAGGTAACCGACCAGTTGCTTGCCCGACGGGCCGTCGAGGGCCAGCACCACGGCTTCACGCACCTGTTCATGGGCCAGCAGGCAGGCTTCGATTTCACCCAGCTCAATGCGGAAGCCGCGCACCTTGACCTGCTGGTCGATACGCCCGAGGTATTCCAGCTGACCGTCGCTGCCCTGGCGTACCAGGTCGCCGGTGCGGTACATGCGGCCACCGGTTGCCGCAAATGGATCGGCAACAAAGCGCTCGGCGCTCATGGCGGCGCGGCCCCCCGAGTAGCTACTAGCCAAGTAACCACGGGCCAGGCCGTAACCGCCGACAAACAACTCACCACTGGCACCGGCCGGCACCAGCGCCAGATCAGCATCCAATACGTACAGGCTGCGGCTGCCGACCACCCGACCAATCGGCACGCTGCCCAGCCCTTGCGACAATTGCGCCGGCGCAGTGCTGGCGGTGGGCATGACCACGGTTTCGGTCGGGCCGTAGGCGTTGATCACGGCTTGCGGGGTAAAGCTGTCGCGCAGGGTTTGCAGATGCTCCGGGGTCAACGCTTCGCCGCCGGTGATGATCAGCCGTACCGGCAGGGTTTCGTCGTGGCTGCGCAGCCATTGGGCCAATTGCCCGCCATAGCTTGGGGTAAAGCCCAGCACGTTGATGTTATGGGTGCGGATCAGGCCGCACACCGACTCGGCATCCCACTGGCCTTGCTCACGCAGCACCACTTCGGCGCCAAACAGCAGCGGCACCAACAGGCGTTCGCTGGCGGCATCGAAGTTGATCGAATAGAAGTGCAGTTCGCAGTCTGCCGGATTGGTGGCGAACAGTTCGCCCACCGCTTGCAGGTGCATGGCCAGCGGCCCCTGGGTCACCGCCACGCCCTTGGGCAGGCCGGTGGAGCCGGAGGTGTAGATCAGGTAGGCCAGATGCTCCGGCTGGCTGCGCTCTGGCAGATTAGTGCCGGGGTAGCCGGCCAGCGCAGCGCTGTCCTGCTCCAGGCTCCAGGCCTGCACACCCGCCGGCAGCGGCGCCAGTTGGGCGAACAGCGCGTCATGCCCGAGCAATACGCTGATGCCGCTGTCTTCGATCATGTAGCTCAGCCGCTGTTGCGGGTACTCCGGGTCCAGCGGCACGTAAGCGCCACCGGCCTTGAGCACGGCCAGCAGGCCAACCACCATGTCCAGCGAGCGGCGCAGGGCCAGGCCCACCCGGACCTCCGGGCCGACGCCCAGCTCGACCAGCCGATGGGCCAGGCGATTGGCGCGGCTGTTGAGTTCGGCGTAGCTCAGCGACTGGCCCGCGCAGGTCACCGCACGGCCATCCGGTGTGGCGCCAGCCTGGGCCTGGAACAGTGCCTGCACGCTGGCCGGAATCGGGTTCAGCTCAGTGCCACGTCCGTTGTCCAGCAATGCCTGACGATCAGCCGCGCTCAACAGCGGCAGTTCGCTCAGGCGGGTGTCCGGGTCAGCGAGCATGGCGCGCAGCAACTGCTGCCAGTGCTCGGCCATGGCTTCGATGCGCGCGGCGTCGAACAGGTCGGTGCTGTAAGTCAGGCAGCAGCGCAGTTGCGCGTCGAAGTCAGTGACTTCCAGGTTGAGATCGAACTTGGTGGCGCGGGCGTCGTTGACCAGGTAATCCACCTGCACCCCGCCGGCCAGTTCGCGCTGCTGCTGGAACTCCCAGCGCTGCACGTTGCACATCACCTGAAACAGCGGGTTGAACGCGGCGCTGCGCTGCGGCTGCAGGGCTTCGACCAGATGGTCGAACGGGATGTCCTGATGCGACTGACCGTCGATGGCCACCTGGCGCACCTGCTCCAGCAGTTCGCTGACCCGCATCTGGCCATGCGGCTGGATCCGCAGCACCTGGGTGTTGAGGAAGGCGCCGATCAGCCCTTCGCTTTCCGGGCGGATCCGGTTGGCCAACGGCACGCCAATGCGCAGATCGTCCTGGCCGCCGTAGCGGTACAGCAAGGTGGCCAGTGCGGCGGTCATGGTCATGAACAGGGTCAGGCCGCGCTCACTGTTGAAGCGGCTGACCTGACGGGCCAGGTTCTCGTCCAGATCAAAGCGGTGCAGTTCGCCGCGATGGCTTTGCACTGCCGGCCGCGGCCGATCGCTGGGCAGGGTCAGCAGCGGCTGTTCGCCGCCCAGTTGGCCTTGCCAGTAAGCGAGCTGGCGCTGCATCTCGCCGCCTTCCAGCCACTGGCGATGCCAGGCGCTGTAGTCCAGGTACTGCACCGGCAGCGGCGCCAGGGAGCAATCGTGACCGGCGACGAAGTCGGCATACAGCAGCGACAATTCGCGGGCAAAGATGTCCATCGCCCAGCCTTCGGTGACGATATGGTGCAGGGTGATCAGCAGGTGGTGCTCCTGCTCGCCGCTCTGGCCCAGACCGCTGTTGACCAGGCAGACGCGCAGCAACGGACCGGTCTCCAGATTGAACGGCGCATGGGCCTGCTCATCGGCCAGCCGCTCGATGGCCGCCTGACGCTCAGTTGCAGGCTGGGCCGAAATGTCCAGGCGCTGCATCTGCACATCGGACTGGTCGGTCACCCGCTGCCACGGCTTGCCGTCATCACTCGGGAAGGTTGTGCGCAGGCTTTCGTGGCGCAGGATCAGCGCCTGCAAGGCACGTTCGAACGCCTCGACATTCAGCGCCCCGCGCAACCGCGCCATGCCGCCAACGTTGTAGGCCGGGCTGTCCGGGTCCATTTGCCAGAGGAACCACATGCGCTGCTGCGAATACGACAGCGGCACGCGCTGGCTGCGGTCGACCAGGGCGATGGCGCCCTGGGTGTCGCTCAGGCCCTCGGCCTGGGCCCGGGCGACCCAGGCGGCGAAGTCTTCCAGGCGCCGCGACTCGAACAGGCTGCGCAGCGGCAACTCGACCGAGAACGCCTGGCGGGCGCGGGACACAATCCGGGTGGCGAGCAGCGAATGGCCGCCCAGTTCGAAGAAATCGTCATCCAGGCCGACCTGCTGCAGGCCGAGAATTTCAGCCCAGATCGCGGCCAGCTTCTGCTCCAGCTCGTTACGCGGTGCGCGGTACTCACGCTGGGCAACATCCGGTTGCGGCAGGGCGCGACGGTCGAGCTTGCCGCTCGGGGTCAGCGGGAATTGTTCGATACGCAGGACATGCGCCGGGATCATCGGCTCCGGCAAGGCGCTGCGCAGGGCATCGCGGATACGCTCAGCCAGTGCCGCATCCGGCTCGTCACCTTCAGCGACTACATAGGCGAGTAACTG
The DNA here is from genome assembly GCF_024129905.1 of Pseudomonas sp. 21LCFQ010. Classification (NCBI taxonomy): domain Bacteria; kingdom Pseudomonadati; phylum Pseudomonadota; class Gammaproteobacteria; order Pseudomonadales; family Pseudomonadaceae; genus Pseudomonas; species Pseudomonas sp. 21LCFQ010. The sequence continues at coordinate 32,256 of NZ_JAMYDZ010000008.1, forward strand.
GGCACCCACCGCGCCTTCGCCAAGGATCACCAGCGCCTGGCTGATGCCCGGCTGGGCGAGGATCGCGTTGCGGATTTCATCTAGTTCAATGCGTACACCGCGCAGCTTGACCTGCTCATCCAGACGCCCCAGGTACTCCAGAGCACCGTCGGCCCGCCAGCGCGCCAGGTCACCGCTGCGGTACAAGCGGCCACCGTCCTCGGCAGGCAGAAAGCGGCTAGCGGTCAGCGCTGGCTGGCCGAGGTAACCCCGGGCCAGGGCATTGCCGCCCAGCAGCAATTCGCCCCGCGCCCCCCGTGGCGCCAGTTGCCCGTCGGCGTCGTGAATCGCGGTCAGCACATTGCTCAGTGGCCGGCCGATTGGCACCCGGACGGTGGCTTCGCCGTCGCACTGCCAGTAGGTAACGTTGATCGCGGTTTCGGTCGGCCCATAGCGGTTATGCAGCGTCACCGACGGCAGGCGCTGGTGAATGCGCCGGCACAACTCGGCCGGCAGCGCTTCGCCGCCGGAGAACAGGTGGCGCAGGCTGCTGCACTGGCTGAAGTGTTCCTCATCGGCGAACAGTTGCAGCAACGGCGGCACGAAGTGCAGCAGGGTCACGCCATGCTCGCGCACCCGTTCGACCAAGCGTCGCGGGTCACGATGCTCGCCATTGGCGGCCAGCACCAGACGGCTGCCGCAGATCAGCGGCAGCAGGCATTCCCATAGCGATACGTCAAAGCTCAGCGGGGCTTTTTGCAGCAGCACGTCTTGCGGGCCGACCGCGTATTCATGCTGCATCCAGGCCAGGCGTTCGATCAGCGCGCCGTAGCTGTTGCCCACCGCCTTGGGCAAGCCGGTGGAACCGGAGGTGTAAATCACATAGGCCAGGTTGTGCGGATGCACGTCGACTTGCGGACCGGCATCGGCGCCCGGCCCTTGAGCCACATCATCCAGCGCCAGGCTGGCAAGCGACTCAGGCAGCGCGAAGCCGTCGAGCACCCGGCGCTGGCCCAGCAACAGCGCCACGCAGCTGTCGCGGAGCATATGCTGCAGGCGCTCGACCGGGTAATCCGGGTCCAGCGGCACATAGACGGCACCGGCCTTGACGATGGCCAGCAGGCCGATCATCAGCTCCAGCGAGCGCTCGGCCAGTACCCCGACCCGCACTTCCGGGCCGATGCCCTGGGCTTGCAGGCGTAGCGCCAGTTGGTTGGCCTTGCGCTCCAGCTCGGCATAGCTCAGTGACTGGTCGCCAGACACCAGGGCGGTCTGCTCAGCGCTGGCGCCGGCCTGTTGACTCAGGCGCTGCGCCAGTTGCCAGCCAGCGGATGGCTGCGGGTTGCTGCCCCAGTGGTGCAGTTGCTCACGCTCTTGTGTGCCCAGCAGTGGCAGGTCGCCCAGCGCTAGCTGCGGCTGTGCACACACCTGCTCCAGCAAGGTCACGAAGTGGCCAGCCAGTTGCTGCACGGTGGCGGCGTCGAACAGTTCGACAGCGTAGTCGAACGACAGGCGGATACGGCCCTGCGGGTCTTGCTCGCTGTGCAGTTGCAGGTCGCACTTGGCCTCGCGGCTGTGCCACGGCAGCTCTTCGGCCAGCAGGCCGGGCAGACGCTTGAGGGCATCGGTATTGCGCAGTTGGTGGTTGAACATCACCTCGAAACCGGCCGCATCGCCCAGCGCGGCACTGACCTGCTCGTAGTCGATGCTCTGGTTGACCTGCGCCGCCTGTAAGCTGGCGCTGACCGCCGCCAACAGGCTATGGAAGTCCTGGCGCGAATCGATTTGGGCGCGCAGTACTTGGGTGTTGATGAAGAAGCCGATCAGCTCTTGGGTTTCCAGCAGCGGCCGGTTGGCGTTGGGCACCCCGACGCGGATGTCGCTTTGCCCGGTGTAGCGCTGCAACAAAGTCTGGAACGCTGCCAGCAGCAGGGTAAAGCTGCTCACCTGGCGGCTGCGGGCGAGACTGTGCAAGCGCTCGCAAAGCGCCTTGTCCAGGCGCAGGCTCAGCCGCTCGGCAGCGGACACCGCTGCGCTACGCGGGCGATCCAGCGGCAGCGCCAGCGGTTCGCGCTCACCGTCCAGCGCATTGCGCCAGTAGTCGAGCTGACGCTGCTGTTCGGCGGCGTCGAAGCTGTCGCGCTGCCAGGCGGCATAGTCGGCGTACTCTACGGCCAGCGGCGCAAGTTTCAGGTCCTGGCCCTGGCTGTAGGCGGCGTACAGGCGGGCAAACTCGTCGAGCAGAATACCCAGCGACCAGCCGTCGGCGACGATGTGCTGCAGGGTCACCAGCAGCAGGTGGTCTTCTTCGTCGAGGCTGACCAGCTTGATGCGCAGCAGCGGCCCCTGTTCCAGGTCGAAATGGCTGCGTGCTTCGGCTTCCTGAATATCCCTGGCGCGGCTTTCGCGCTCGCCAGCCGGGTGCTGGCTGAGGTCTTCGCGCAGCAGTGTCCAGTCAGCCTTGGTCAGAATGCGTTGCACAGCGGCGTCGTCTTGTTGCAGGAAGCGCGTGCGCAGCGCTTCATGACGCTGTATCAGGGTGTCGAACGCGCGTTGCACCGCCGCCACGTCCAGTTCGCCGCGCAGGCGCAGGCCACCGGGGATGTTGTAGGCAATGCTCTGGGGTTGCAGTTGCCAGAGAAACCACAGCCGGTTCTGCGCCGCCGACTGCGCCAGCAGGCCGTCGCGTGGCAGCCGCGCGATACCGCTGGAGTGCCCTTCACGGCCCTCAACTGCGGCGATGAACTCAGCCAGGGTTGGCGCTTCATAGAGGGTGCGCAGTTGCACATCCAGGCCCAACTCGTCGCGCAGCTCGGCGATCATCTGGATGGCCAGGATCGAGTTGCCGCCCTGACCGAAAAAGCTCGCATCAGCGGCTAATGTCTCGACCTTGAGGTATGCACACCAGCTTCGCTCGATGCGCTGTGCCAGGCTCTGAGCCGCCGACGCTTGCGCTAGCGCACCAGAGCCGCCCTGGCGCCACAGCGTGACGGCTTGCAGGCTGCCGTCCTTGAGCTGCGCGGCGCAGGCCGAGCGTTGCAATTTGCCGCTGGAGGTCTTGGGCAGGCTGCCGGGGTCCAGCAGGGCGACCAGCGTGGGCACTTCACGATGCACTTCGGCCACTGCCTGGCGGATCTGCTCGACCAGTTGCTCGGGCGCTTGCTGGTTCTGCGCCCGCCGCCCGACTTCCGCCGCCACGCCAAACGACTCGACACCTTCGTGCTGCACCGGGAACACCGAGACCCGGCCCTTGCGTACCGCCTCGACATGGCTCTCGACGGTGCGTTCGATGTCCTGTGGATAAAGATTCTGGCCACGGATGATCAGCAGGTCCTTGATCCGCCCGCTGACGTACAACTGGCCGTCCTGGATGAAGCCCAGGTCGCCGGTGCGCAGCCAGTGCTGGCCGTCGCGCTCGAAAAACGCCTTGGCGGTGGCTTCAGGGTTGCGCCAGTAGCCGCGGGCCACACTCGGCCCGCCACTGCAGATCTCGCCCACCCGGCCTTCAGCCAGTGCCTCGCCGGTCGCGGTATCAAGAATCAGCACCGGGTGCTCCGGCTGCGGCCAGCCACAACTGGCCAGCACACTGCCCTGCCCGACACGCGCCTGATGCCGGGCCAGCGCTTCGGCATCCAGCTGCAGGGTGTCGATGCCCTGGCCCGGACGGCTGCCGGTAACGAACAGCGTGGCTTCGGCCAGCCCGTAGCTGGCCAGGTAGTTATTGGCGTCGAAGCCGCACACGGTAAAGCGCGCGGCGAAGTCCTGCAGGCTGTCCTGACGGATCGGCTCGGCGCCGGAAAACGCCACCCGCCAGCTGCGCAGGTCAAGGCCGGCCAGCTTGCTGTCGTTGATCCGCTCGCAGCACAGGCGATAGGCGAAATCGGGGCCGCCGCTGATGGTACCGCCAAAGCGGCTGATCGCCTCCAGCCAGCGCACCGGGCGTTCAAGGAAGTATTGCGGCGACATCAGCACCACCTGCACACCGCTATAGATACCCTGCAGCAGGCCGCCAATCAGGCCCATGTCGTGGTACAGCGGCAACCAGCTGACGATTACATCGCGGTCGATCGCGTAGCCCTGGCGGATCAGCCAGGAGTTGGCTTCCAGATTGGCATTGCTGACTTCAACGCCCTTGGGGGTCGAGGTCGAACCTGAGGTGTATTGCAGGAACGCGATGTCCTCAGCCTTGGGTTGGTGGCTGGTCCACGGCGCGTTGATCTCGGCGCTCAGCTCATCGACGGCGAGCAGTTCGGGCAGGCGTGCGCCATGCTCGTCCTGGGTGGCAGTGAGTGCCGGCAACAGTTGCGAGGTGGTGAGGATCAGGCTCGGCTCGGCGTCGCTGATGATCGACAACAGACGCTCCAGATGCTGCGAGCGGGTCGATTCCGGCGGGTAGGCCGGTACGGCGATAACTCCGGCGTACAGGCAGGCAAAGAACGACGCCACATAGTCCGGGCCGCTGGTCAGCAGCAGCAGGGCACGGTCACCGGGCTTGAAGCGCTGCGCCAGCACGGCAGCAATGGTCTGCGCCCGGGCATCAAGTTGGCGGTAGCTGAGCACCAGGCCTTCTTCGCTGTGGCCGTCGAGAAAACGCAGGGCCGGTTCATCGCCACGCGACGCGGCATGACGCATCAGGGCGTGAGCCAGAGAAATCGGTCGCTCGAAGAAATTTGCCATCGCTGTACCTGTCCTCAATCCATGCGGTGGGGCGCGCTACCGGGGGAACAGGCAGCCGCGCTTACATAGAATCGAAGACGGGTGACAGCGGGGAAAAATTAGCCTGACGCAATGGCGTGATAGCACTTTAGGCGTGTCGTTTGAGCGCTGAAGAAAAGACTCAAAAAATAATCATTATCATTTGACACATCAGGTTACCAGCACTATTTTACTTGCGCCGCAGGGAAATCGACCTCTTTATAACCTTCGTCGCAAAGGCAAAATCATGCAGGAATATGGATCCGTAGAGCGCAATATCGAGAGTTCGACACCGACACTTTTGGAAGCCTTACTGGATAACCGTAATACCCTGATCAAGACTGCTGCCCGAATTACGGGCTGCCACAGTCGAGCTGAAGATGTGGTGCAGGACGCATTCTTGAGACTGGCCAATACCCCAAAAATGGCATTGCCGCTCAGAGCACAGATCAGTTACGTATTCCGTATTGTCCGGAATCTGGCCATTGACCACTACCGTAAGCAGGCCATGGAGCAAAAATACTCCGGTAGTGAGGAGGAAGGTTTGAACGTTGCCGTTCAAGGAGCAACTCCAGAGAGCCAGAACCTCGATCATGAAACCCTGATGATCGTCGACAAGGCCCTCAGCGAACTGCCCCAGCGCACCCGCTATGCCTTTGAATGCTACCGGCTGCACGGCATTGCGCAGAAGGACATCGCCAAGGAGCTTGGGGTCTCGCCGACCCTGGTCAACTTCATGATCCGTGATGCCATGGTGCATTGCCGCAAGGTGCTGCACGACCGCGTTTAACCGGCTGACGAAAAACCCCTAGCGTTTTCGACGGTCTGTTGATGGCGCCTGTCATTGTTTTGTTGATCGCAAGGTGCGCTGTTGCGCCTTGTCGTACAACGGCCTGATTAACGGACAAATAGCTGCGCACTCTGATCATCACCCGCCAGTGTGTCGAGAACATTTAGCTTGCTGTTATTTTCTGCGACAGTGCTTTTGCAGCGCCTCTGCAAACTTATTCATTATGCATAGACTCCAGGCAAACCCTGACGGAGTCGAACAATCATTTAAACAGACGTTTGTTCATCGTTGAGTGATGAGTGCAATCAGTTATATGAAGTTTTATATCGCGTCTAAAAACCTTCCGGCAATCAACGGGTCCATTGCGGATCGGTCGTAAAAGCAATCGTCAGCCAGCGGTTGGGCCCTTCCCCGCCGATCGCCTCACCCACCACCTCGCGCACCGCATCCCACTCGCCCAGCGTCCAGGCCGGCCAGTCGCTGGGCACAATGAAATACAGCTCGATCTGCCGGGCGCGGCCAACCTTGGCCACATAGGCCTGCCAGTCAAGAAACCCGTATTGAGCGACCACCTGCTCAGCCACTTCATCGACATGCTGCTTGAGCGCTGGCGGGGTGACCATCAGCACGTCCGCCAGCGCCTGAACAATGCTGCGGATCGGCAGCGGGATGATGATCAGGCAGATCACCGCCAGCACCGCCGGGTCGATATACGGACCCAGCCAGGCATGCTCGGTATCCTCCAGCAGTGCGCCGATGATGAACGCGATCAGCAAAGCCAGGGAGATGCTGCCAGACATGACCCAGGCCCTGGCATCAAGCGCGACGAAGTCCGAACCGATGCGGCGGTTGGCGCGAAACTCCAGGGCCGCGAGGCTGAAACACACCAGGCTGGTCAGCGCGGCATAAACGATGGCGAAACCGAACTCCAGATGCCGACCGCCGCTGAGCAGGCTGCCGACGGCGTTGATCAGGGCATACAGCGACACCCCGCAGAGCAGGATGCCGTTGATGCTCAGGACCATCGGCTCCAGGTGCCAGAAGCCCATATTGAAACGCTCGGCCAGCCGCCGATGGGCATCGCCGTCGGTGGTGTGGCGGCGGATCAGCGACACCACGATCAGCGCCAGCACGCTCATGCTGGCATCGGCCAGGGAGTAGACGCCATCGAAAACAATCGAGAACGACCCCGACAACAAACCGAAGACGATGCCGAAACCGGCTACCAGCACAGTGACCGCAATCGATAGCCGCAACAGGCCCTGCTCGCTCAGCATGGTTTCAAACCTCGGCCTGCAGTTGCAGCGGCGTCTGGCGTTGCAGGGTGTCGCCGGCAAAGTACTCCGGGGTCAGCCAGCGGAACACCACCATCAAGGCCACGCCAAGCAGCAGGATGACCATCGCAATGACGAACACCAGGCCCAACCCGCCGATATGCGAGCCGCTGCCGAACGCCGGCGAGGCGCTGTCCACGGCGGTCTGGGCAAAAATCACCGCCAGTGCTGCGCCACCGAGCAACGGGCAGACACCGCGCAGCAGCAAATGCCGCAGGCTGTCGAACAGGCTGCGGCGGAAGTACCAGACACAGGCGAACGCGGTCAGCGAGTAGTAGAAGCAGATCATCATGCCCAGCGCCGTGATGGTGTCGGCCAGCACGTTCTCACTGAGCAGGCGCATGCTGACGTAGAACAGCGCAGCCGCCGCGCCGGCACACAGGGTTGCAAAGCGCGGCGCCAGCGAGCGCGGGCAGATGCTGGCAAAGCGCTTGGGCAGGGCCCGGTAGTAACCCATGGCAAACAGCGTGCGCGCCGGTGAAATGAACGTTGACTGCAACGACGCTGCGGTACTGGCCAGCACTGCGATGGACATCAGGATTGCCAGCGGCCCCATGACCGGGCCGGCCAGATGAGCAAAGACGTTTTCCTGGATGGTCGGGTTGCCCAGGCCAAGGCCCTGATCGGCGACCCCGGCAAAGCGCAGGGTGGCAATGGCGGTCACCAGGTACAGCGCAAGGATCACCAGCACGGTAAGCGCCGCCGCACGACCCGGCACCGCATGGCTGCTGACCGACTCTTCGCTGACTGTCAGGCACACGTCCCAGCCCCAGAAGATGAAGATCGACAGCGACAGCCCGGCAGCAAAGGATGAAAACGAACCGATGCTCCACGGGTTGAACCAGTTGGCATCGAATTCCAGCGCCGGACCTTGCGGCGCCTCACCGAAGGCGGCGATGCAAAAGCCCAGTAACACCACCAGTTGCAACGCCACCAGCACGTACTGCACGCCCATCGTGGTGCCGATACCCCGGCAGCAGATCCACACCGCAATCCCGATGAATACGCAGCAGGTGACAATGTTGACCCCGACATGGTCACTCAGGGCGATGAGTTCTTCACGGCCGGTCAACTGGCCGAGAAACAGGTAGAAGAAATCCACCGCCACCCCGGCCAGGTTGGACAGCACGATGGTGGTCGCCGCCACCAGCCCCCAACCACCGATCCAGCCCATCATCGGCCCGAACGCCCGCGCCGACCAGGTAAACGAAGTACCGCTGTCCGGCTCGGCGGCATTGAGTTCGCGATAGCCCAGGGCGACCAGCAGCATGGGAATGAAGCCCACCAGGAAGATCGCCGGCAGATGCGCCCCCACCTCCCGCACCGTCGGCCCCAAGGCACCGGTCAGGGTGTACACCGGGGCGATGGTGGAAATGCCCAGCACCACACAGGCCAGCAGGCCCAGACTGCCACTGGCCAGCCCCTTGCTGCTGGTGCGTGCACGCGTTTCGCTGTTTTGACTCATGAGTGTCCGCCGTCTTGTTTGAGTTATGGCTGGATGGGGTCAGCGCCCCCGGCGCTGCGCATAGGCCTGACAAGCATCGCGGAAGGCATCGAACAGACGCAGCGATTGCGGGTTCTCGCTAAAGCGCCACTCCGGATGCCATTGCACGCCCACGACAAAACCGCGGGAGTCGCGCATCGAGACCGCTTCGATCAATCCGTCCGGTGCCAGCGCTTCGGCACGCAGGCCGGCGGCCAGCCGGTCGATGCCCTGGCTGTGCAGCGAGTTGACCTGGAACTCGCCCGGCAGCCCCAGTGCGGCCAGCACCCCGCCTGGCTGTACCGTCACGGCATGTTGTGGAGCGTATTGCGCGGCGAGGTCTTCGCTTTGCGGCTCACGGTGATCCAGAAACCCTTCCAGCTCTTGCACCCTTTGATGCAGCGTGCCGCCCAGCGTCACATTCAGTTCCTGGAAACCCCGGCAGATGCAAAATACCGGCACGCCCTGGTCGATGGCGGCGCGTAGCAAGGGCAAGGTCAGGCGATCACGGTCCGGGTCGTGGCGCGTGCCTTCGATACTGGGCGTGCCCTGGTAGTGATGCGGCTCGACATTGGAAGGCGAGCCGGTGAACAGAATACCGTCCAGCGATTGCAGCAGTTGCTGCGGATCAACCGGCGTATCCAGTGCCGGCAACACCACCGGGATACCGGCATGGCCGGCAGCCTCAACGTACTTGGCGCCGGCGGTGTGCGACGAATACTTGCCCAGCATCTGCCGGCAAGCGGTGACGCCGATCAGGGGAAGACGAGACATGTTGGAACCTCTCATCAGAGTCTTGATAAATGAAAACCGGCAAGCGGGAACAACAGCGTTGCGAGCAAAGCGCCCTCCCAGCGGAGCGGTGGGAGGAGCCGTCCGGCGCTCCGGGCTGCTGGCGACGGCTCAAACGCCCAACCGGTCCCGCAACTGGTAATACGAGGCACCCAATGCAGTGAATGGCACGCGCAACAACCGGCCACCGGGGAACGGGTAATGCGGCAGGCCGGCAAATGCATCGAAGCGTTCGGCCTGGCCGCGCAGGGCTTCGGCGAGCAGCTTGCCGGCCAGGTGGGTGTAGGTCACGCCGTGGCCGCTGCAGCCCTGGGAGTAGTAGATGTTGTCGCCCAGCCGGCCGACCTGCGGTAAACGCGACAGGGTCAGCAGGAAGTTACCGGTCCAGGTGTAGTCAATCTTCACGTCTTTCAATTGCGGAAAGACCTTGAGCATTTTTGGCCGGATGATCGCCTCGATATCCGCCGGATCACGGGCGCCGTAGACCACCCCGCCACCGAAGATCAGGCGCTTGTCGGCCGTCAGGCGGTAGTAGTCGAGCAGGTAGTTGCAGTCTTCGACACAGTAGTCCTGGGGCAGCAGGCTGCGCGCCAGGTCATCGCTGAGCGGCTCGGTGGCCAGCACTTGGGTGCCGCATGGCATCGACTTGGCGGCCAGTTCCGGCACCAGGTTACCCAGGTAGGCGTTGCCGGCCACCACCACGAACCGCGCCCGCACCTGGCCAAGCGGGGTGTGCACCACCGGGTTGGGTCCGCGGTCGATGCGGGTCGCCGGGCTTTGCTCGTGAATCCGCCCACCGAGTTTGGCCACCGCTGCGGCCTCGCCCAGCGCCAGATTCAACGGGTGGATGTGTCCGCCACTCATGTCCAGCATGCCGCCGATGTAGCGATCGCTATCGACCAGCTGGCGAATACGCCCGGCATCCAGCAGTTCCAGCTGCTGGTGACCGAAGCGCTCCCAGAGTTTCTGCTGCGCCTCCAGATGGCCCATCTGTTTGCTGGTGATGGCCGCGAACACGCCGCCGTCTTTCAGGTCGCACTGGATGTCGTATTTGGCCACCCGTTCACGGATGATCCGCCCGCCTTCGAAGGCCATCTCGCCCATCAGCCGCGCATGGTGCGGATCGACGGTTTTTTCGATGACGTCGATATCACGGCTGTAGCTGTTGACGATCTGCCCGCCGTTGCGCCCCGAGGCACCAAAACCGACTTTCGCCGCTTCCAGCACGGTGACGGAAAAACCGTGTTCGAGCAGAAACAGCGCGGTGGAAAGACCGGTGTAACCGGCGCCGATGATGCAGACATCGGTCTCGATCGACTCGCTAAGCACCGGGTACTCATCGAACCGGTTGCGCGAGGCGGCGTAGACGCTTTGGACGTGTTGTTGTTGCATGATTGATTCCTCCGCCTGTCAGAGGGTGTTTACAAAGTCGGCGAGCGAAGGCAGAACAAGGCGAAATTGGCCGAAAACGCGCAATGTACATTCAGTACATGAGCATTTTGAGGTCGATTTCAACGCCGTATTGCCGAGCGCAGCCATTTTGTAGGCACCTTCTTAAAGTTTGATCCAGGTCGCTTTGAGTTCGGTGTACTTGTCGAAGGCATGCAGGGACTTGTCCCGGCCGTTGCCCGACTGCTTGAAGCCGCCGAACGGTGCAGTCATGTCGCCGCCGTCGTACTGGTTGACCCACACACTGCCGGCGCGCAGCGCTTTGGCAGTCAAGTGGGCCTTGGACAAGTCAGCAGTCCAGACCCCGGCGGCCAGGCCATACTCGGTGTCGTTGGCAATCCGAATGGCCTCTGCAACGCTGTCGAAGGCGATCACCGACAGCACCGGGCCGAAGATTTCTTCACGGGCGATGCGCATGCTGTTGTCCACGCCGTCGAACAGGGTCGGCTCGACATAGAAGCCGCCGCTGTCTTGCAAGGTGCGCACACCGCCACTGAGCAATTGCGCGCCGTCTGCGTGGCCGGCTTCGATGTAACCGAGCACGGTGTCCATTTGCGTGCCGTCCACCAGTGCACCGACCCGGGTCGCCGGGTCCAGTGCATGGCCCGGCTGCCAAGCCTTCAAGGCTTCGACCACCATGGGCACGAAGCGATCCTTGATCGAGCGCTCGACCAGCAAGCGCGAACCTGCGGTGCACACCTCGCCCTGGTTGAAGGCAATGGCACTGGCCGCAGCCTCGGCAGCGGCCTGTAAATCCGCTGCATCGGCAAACACGATGTTCGGGCTCTTGCCGCCGGCTTCGAGCCAGACGCGCTTCATGTTCGATTCGCCGGCATACACCATCAGTTGCCTGGCAATGCGTGTCGAGCCGGTGAACACCAGCGTGTCGACGTCCATGTGCAGGCCCAGCGCCTTGCCGGCAGTGTGACCGAAGCCGGGCAGCACGTTGAGCACGCCTGCCGGCAGACCGGCCTCAACGGCCAGCGCGGCAATGCGGATGGCGGTCAGCGGCGATTTTTCCGAAGGTTTGAGAATCACCGAGTTACCGGCCGCCAGCGCCGGCCCCAGCTTCCAGCTGGCCATCAGCAGCGGAAAATTCCACGGCACGATGGCCGCCACCACGCCCACGGCTTCACGGGTCACCAGCCCCAACTGGTCATGGGGCGTTGCGGCCACCTCGTCATACAGCTTGTCGACGGCTTCAGCGCTCCAGCGGATCGCATTGGCCGCGCCTGGAATGTCGACCTGCAGCGCGTCGCTGATCGGCTTGCCCATGTCGAGGGTTTCCAGCAGCGCCAGCTCTTCGGCATTGGCCAGCAGCAGATCGGCAAAGCGCAGCAGCACCTGCTTGCGCTCAGCCGGCGCGCGGCGCGACCACAGGCCGCTGTCGAACCGCTCACGGGCCACGCTGACGGCGCGGTTGACGTCTTCCAGGTCACAACTGGCGACATGCGCCAACAGGCGACCGTCCACCGGGCTCAGGCAATCGAAGGTGGCGTCGCACACCGCCGGTACGTAGCGGCCATCGATAAAGGCCCGGCCTTCGATGCTCAGGTTGCGCAGCAGCTGTTCCCAGTAATCACGTTGCGGGATGTTCATATTTATTCTCTTTTCGGCAGCCCGATTGCCCCGTAAGAACCGCTATAGCGGCGCGCCCTTCGCGAGCCAGCTCGCTCCTACCGATGCAAGGCGCTGGATTTTCTGTGTTATCTGTGTGGCCTGTGTGGTTTAAACGGTGTGCAGGTACCAGTTGTATTCCAGGTCAGAGATCGAGGCTTCGAACTCGGCCATTTCGCTTTCCTTGCAAGCCACGAAGATGTCGATGTATTCGGGGCTGATGTACTTGTTCATGACCTCGCTGTCGTCCAGCTCGCGCAACGCATCGCGCAGGTTGTTGGGCAGGCTTTGCTCAAGCTGCTCGTAAGAGTTGCCTTCGATCGGCTCACCGGGTTCAAGCTTGTGGGTCAGGCCGTGGTGAATACCGGCCAGGATCGCCGCCATCATCAGGTACGGGTTGGCATCGGCGCCGGCGACCCGCTGCTCGATACGAATGGCGTTGGCCGCGCCGGTCGGCACGCGCACGGCCACGGTGCGGTTGTCCAGCCCCCAACTCGGCGCGTTGGGTACATAGAATTGCGCGCCGAAGCGGCGGTAGGAGTTGACGTTGGGGCACAGAAAGGCCATCGACGCCGGCATGGTTTCCAGCACTCCGGCAATGGCGTGACGCAACTCGGCATGCTCTTGCGGCACATCGCTGGCAAAGATGTTCTTGCCGGTGGCTTTGTCGATCAGCGAGATATGCACGTGCAGGCCGTTGCCCGCCTGGCCCGGATAGGGCTTGGCCATGAAGGTGGTGTCCATTTCATGGTCGTAGGCGATGTTCTTGATCAGGCGCTTGAGCAGCACCGCATAGTCGCAGGCCAGCATGGCGTCTTCGACGTGATGCAGGTTGACCTCGAACTGCGCCGGGGCGCTTTCCTTGACGATGGCGTCGGCAGGAATGCCCTGCTCCTTGGCCGCTTCAAGAATGTCCTGCAGGCAGTCGGCGTATTCGTCCAGATCGTCGATCAGGTAGACCTGAGTGGAGTGTGGGCGTTTGCCGGAGATCGGCGAGCGCGGCGGTTGTGGCCGGCCGTTCACGTTCTCCTGATCGATCAGGTAAAACTCCAGCTCGAAGGCTGCACAGATGCGCAGGCCCATGGCATCGAAACGCGCCACCACCTGGCGCAGCACTTCGCGCGGGTCGGCAAAGAACGGCTGGCCGTCCAGCTCGTGCATGGTCATCAGCAACTGCGCAGTCGGGCGCTTTTGCCAGGGCTCATAGGCCAGGGTGCCGGGGATCGGGTAGCAAACCCGGTCCGAGTCGCCGATGTCCAGGCCAAGCCCGGTGCTTTCCACCGTCGAGCCGTTGATGTCCAGGGCGAACAGCGACGCTGGCAGATTGATGCCGCGCTCGTAGACCTTATGCAGGCTGGGGCGCTCGATGCGCTTGCCGCGCACCACACCGTTCATATCAGAGATCAGCAGATCGACGAACTGGACTTCAGGGTGAGCCTGGAGGAACTCACTCACTTCATCAGCACAGACAATGGCGCGCGGGGATACCGACGACATGATGGACACCTTCTGGTTTTTTGTGGGGCAACAGAGGTGGCAGAGAGAAAGCAGCAAGCGACGCAGTGAAGATTGGCGGCATTGTTGTTTTTCTGTGCCTTGTGCCCCGAAGAATTACGTTCTACGGCGTTTTTGCCGTGGCCTGCCAAATAACCCTTGGCAGCCCGAAGTCACTGTAAATTACAATCAGTGCAATAAATATTGGCATTTTGGCAATCCGGGTTTGCATCGATGCAATATGAAATCAACCATAACGACCTGACTCTGGTGCTCGCGCTGGTGCGCGGCCGCTCGTTGGCCAGGGCCGCAGAACTGCTGCAGGTCGACATTTCCACGGTGTTTCGTTCGATCCGCCGGCTGGAAAGTTCATTGGGCAGCGCGCTGTTTGAAAAGAGCCGACGCGGTTATGTGCCCACTGACATCGCCCAAGCCATGGCCGAGCAGGCCGAGCGCGCCGAACAGGCACTGAGCGCTGCACGCATGGCGCTGCAACAGGGTGAACAGGTGGTCAGCGGCACGGTGCGCCTGACCTGCACCGAAGCGGTGTTGCACAGCCTGTTGCTGCCGGCACTGGCGCGCTTCATGCCGGCTTATCCGGCGCTGAACCTGGAGCTGTCGACCTCCAATAATTTCGCCAACCTCAGCCGCCGCGATGCCGACATCGCCCTGCGCCTGACCGACACCCCGCCCGAGCATCTGGTGGGCCGCGAGCTGGGCAGTGCCGACTATGTGATCTGCGGGCGGCCGGATTATCGTGAAGCGCTGGAAAAAGACCCCACCTCGGTGCCATGGATCGCCCCGGACGACTCGATGCCCGAGCACGTTTCGGTGATCTGGCGCGAGCGTACCTGGCCCAATGTCGTGCCGCGCTATCGCTGCAGCAGCATGGCGGCGGTCTCGCAGCTGGTCGGCGCCGGTCTTGGCGTGGCAGCACTCACCGACTTCACCGCCCGTGACCTGCAGGGCGTCGAGGCCTTGAGCGAACCACTGGTGGGCTGCAACACTGGCGTCTGGCTGCTGACCCGTCCCGATTGCCGGGCACTGCGCTCGGTGCAGACGCTGTTCGATGAACTGACACCGAGGCTACGCGAAGCACTGGAATGATGTCGGGCGTCGTACCATTGAGCCACAACGTTCGACTGCCTTAGCAGCACAGCCTGTCCCGTCAAGCCCCGCGCCGCTAGACCATCGTCGAGTATCCGGGCTAGCCCCCATTCCAGAGCGTTCGAACTGATCCAGGCGCACCTTGCAAGGTGCGCAACACGACCTAATATCTCAATCAGCATTGACACATTTTTTTAAGATTGCTATCAATCTTAATGTCGTACGACAACGCACAACAAAAACAAAAAATGATGAGTATGCCCATGCCGCCACTTTATCCGTTCGCCCACGATCCCCCCTTCTGTACGCCCTCGATAGCAGTCGGTAACCGCGCCGGCCACGCCAGGCGTTGAACCGCACTGCGTCAGCTACTCGGACTCAAGGCCCCACGGCTCAGCCAGGCCGGGCCTGATGACTCCTGCCACAGGCGTTCGCAGCCTGACGGCTGGAAGCTCTTATCAACTTGGGAGTGCACAAGGATGAATACCCGCAAGACGCTACGCCTCGCGCTGATTGGCGCCAGTGTGATCGGCAGTTTGCCAGGCGCTGCCAGCGCCGCCGGCTTCACCGACGACGCCAAGGCCACCCTCGGCCTGCGCAACTTCTACATCAATCGTAATTTCACCAACCCGGCCAACGCCCAGAGCAAGGCTGAGGAATGGACCCAGAGTTTCATCCTCGATGCCCGTTCCGGCTTTACTGAAGGGCCGGTCGGCTTCGGTGTCGATGTGCTTGGTCGCTGGTCGCTCAAGCTCGATGGCGGCGGCGGCACTTACGGAACCGCGTTGCTGCCACGCCATAGCGACGGCCGCCCGGCGGATGATTTCGGACGCTTGGGGGTGGCGGCCAAGGCGAGGATTTCCAAGACCGAACTGAAAGTCGGTGAGTGGATGCCGGTGCTGCCGATCCTGCGGGCCGACGACGGACGCTCACAGCCACAGACCCTGCGCGGCGGGCAGATCACCTCCAAAGAGATCGATGGCCTGACCCTGTATGCCGGGCAGTTTCGCGCCAATAGCCCGCGCAACGATGCCAGCATGGAAGACATGAGTTACGGCGGCGGTCTGTCAGACCGTTTCAACTTTGCCGGTGGTGAGTACACGTTTAACCAGAACCGCACCCTGATCGGTTTGTGGAACGCGCAGCTCAAGGACGTATACGAACAGCAGTACCTGCAACTGACTCATAGCCAGCCGCTTGGCGACTGGACCCTGGGCGCCAACCTGGGCTATTTCCGGGGTGATGACGACGGCGCCCGACGCGCTGGACGGCTCGACAACAAGACCTGGTCGGGCCTGTTCTCGGCCAGGATCGGCGCCAACACGTTCTACCTCGGCCTGCAGAAAGTCGATGGCAATACCTGGATGCGCGTCAACGGCACCAGCGGCGGCACCCTGGCCAACGACAGTTACAACTCAAGCTTCGACAACGCCAACGAACGCTCCTGGCAAGTGCGCCACGACCTTAACTTCGCCTCTCTGGGTGTTCCTGGCCTGACCCTGATGAATCGCTACATCAGCGGCCAGGACGTGCACAGCGGCGTGATTACCGATGGCAAGGAATGGATCCGTGAATCTGAACTGGCCTACGTCATCCAGAGTGGCAGCCTCAAAAATCTGAGCGTCAGATGGCGCAACTCCAGCATTCGTCGCGATTTCAGCAACAACGAGTTCGACGAAAACCGGCTGATTTTCAACTACCCGCTGTCGATTCTCTGACGCCGACCGATCAGCTAACGCCCCCTATCAACCATTGACGATTACAGGCAGAGCCAAGCATGACTCACACACCCTTCAAGCGCCTGCTGCTCACCGGAGCAGCAGGCGGACTCGGCAAAGTGCTGCGTGAACGCCTCAAGGGCTTTACCGAAGTGCTGCGCCTTTCTGATATCAGCCCGATCGAGCCGGCCAGCATCGCGCAGGAAGAAATCGTGCAATGCGACCTGGCCGACAAGGCCGCGGTGCACGACCTGGTCGCCGGCGTCGACGCGATCATCCACTTTGGCGGCGTATCGACCGAGCACGCCTTCGAAGACATCCTCGGCCCGAACATCTGCGGCGTGTTTCATATCTACGAAGCGGCGCGCAAGCACGGGGTCAAGCGCATCATCTTTGCCAGCTCCAACCATGTGATTGGCTTCTACCGCCAGGACGAGCGCATCGACGCCCACTCGCAACGGCGTCCCGACAGTTACTACGGGCTGTCCAAGTGCTACGGCGAAGACGTCGCCAGTTTCTACTTTGACCGCTATGGCATCGAGACCGTCAGCCTGCGCATCGGCTCGTCATTCCCGGAGCCGGCCAACCGGCGGATGCTCAGCACCTGGCTGAGCTATGACGACCTGACCCATTTGATCGAGCGCAGCCTGTTCACCCCTGACGTCGGTCACACCGTGGTTTATGGCGCCTCAGCCAACCGCGAGGTCTGGTGGGACAACCGCCACGCTGCCCACCTGGGTTTTCAGCCCAAGGATTGTTCAGAGCAGTTCCGCGCGCAGGTCGAGCAGCAGCCGGCACCGGCCGCCGATGATCCGAACCGGGTCTATCAGGGCGGTGCCTTCGTGGCGGCAGGCCCCTTCGACTGATCGACAACCCGCAAGGATGCCCGACATGCAAAGTGAATTGCCTGTTACCCCGCTCACAGCAAGCACCTTTGGCAGACGAGCCAGCATCGCGCTGGCCAGCGCTCGGCTCCCCTTCTCGGCATCCTCTGCCCGGTCCATGCACGCCAAATCAGACAATAACAACACCGGAGTTTCATCATGACCTTCAAACGCAAGCTGCTCCTGGCCGTTCTGCCGTTCGCCCTCAGCCTGTCGACCAGCGCCTCGGCACTGGATATCAAGTTCGCCGAAATCCACCCGGCGGGCTACCCGACCGTGGTCGCTGAACAGAACATGGGCAAAAAACTCGAACAGGCCACCAACGGCAAAATCACCTTCAAGATGTTTGCCGGCGGCGTGCTGGGCTCCGAGAAGGAGGTTGTCGAACAGGTCCAGATCGGCGCGGTACAGATGGCCCGTGTCAGCCTGGGCATTGTCGGCCCGGTGGTGCCGGATGTGAACGTGTTCAACATGCCGTTCGTGTTCCGTGACCACGAACACATGCGCAAGATCATCGATGGCGAGATTGGCCAGGAGATCCTCGACAAGATCACCAATTCCGACTTCAACCTGGTAGCGCTGGCCTGGATGGATGGCGGCACCCGCAGCATCTACACCAAAAAGCCGGTGCGCAAGATCGAAGACCTCAAGGGCATGAAGATCCGCGTACAGGGCAACCCGCTGTTCATCGACATGATGAACGCGATGGGCGGCAACGGCATTGCCATGGACACCGGTGAGATTTTCAGCGCCCTGCAGACCGGGGTCATCGACGGTGCCGAGAACAACCCGCCAACCCTGCTGGAGCACAACCACTTCCAGAGCGCCAAGTTCTACACCCTGACCGGCCACTTGATCCTGCCAGAGCCGGTGGTGATCTCCAAAACCACCTGGAACAAGCTCAGCGCCGATGAACAGACCCTGGTCAAGAAACTGGCCCGCGAAGCGCAGATGGAAGAACGCACCCTGTGGGATGCCAAGTCGGCAGCCAGTGAAGAGAAACTCAAGGCCGCCGGCGTTGAGTTCATCACCGTCGACAAGAAGCCGTTCTATGACGCCACCGCGCCGGTACGGGAAAAATACGGCGCGCCGTTTGCCGACCTGATGAAACGCATCGCCGCCGTACAGTAACCCTGGCCCCCGCCCCGAGACCTGCAGCAGGGCGGCCTTTACCGCCCTGCTGCCCTGGATGTGCCCTATGAAAAACCTCTTCCTGCGCCTCAACGATGTGTTGTACAGCAGTTGTATCTGGATCGCAGGCCTGTCGATCCTGGCCATGTCGCTGATCATTCCCTGGGGCATCTTCGCCCGCTATGTGCTCGGCAGCGGCTCCAGCTGGCCGGAGCCGGTGGCGATCCTGCTGATGGTGGTGTTCTGTTTCATCGGCGCAGCCGCCAGTTACCGGGCCGGGGCGCACATGGCCGTGGCCATGGTCACCGACCGCCTGCCACCGGTCCCCAAGCAAGCCGCCGCCCTGCTCGTGCAACTGTTGATGGTCGCCGTGTGCGTGTACATGACCTATTACGGCACGCGGCTGTGCATGACCACCTGGAACCAGTACCTGGCGTCACTGCCGGGCGTGCGGGTCGGCATGACCTATGCCCCGATTCCGGTCGGCGGTCTGCTGACCCTGAGCTTCGTACTGGAAAAACTCATCTGGGGCGACCAGAGCCACCGCAAGGTGGTGCGTTTCGACCTGGTGGAAGAAAACGAGGGAGCAGCATAAATGGATGCCTTCATTCTCCTGGGCAGTTTTATCCTGCTCATCCTGTTGGGCATGCCGGTAGCCTATGCGCTGGGCCTTTCGGCGCTGATCGGCGCCTGGTGGATCGACATTCCCTTGCAGGCCATGCTGATTCAGGTCGCCAGCGGGGTTAACAAGTTTTCCTTGCTGGCCATCCCGTTCTTCGTGCTGGCCGGTGCGATCATGGCCGAGGGCGGCATGTCACGCCGGCTGGTGGCGTTTGCCGGGGTGCTGGTGGGCTTTGTCCGTGGCGGGCTGTCACTGGTCAACATCACGGCCTCGACGTTCTTTGGCGCCATCTCCGGCTCGTCGGTGGCCGACACCGCCTCGGTCGGCTCGGTGCTGATTCCGGAAATGGAGCGCAAGGGTTACCCGCGCGACTTCTCCACGGCGGTCACGGTCAGCGGTTCGGTCCAGGCCCTGCTCACCCCGCCCAGCCATAACTCGGTGCTCTACTCACTGGCCGCTGGCGGCACGGTGTCGATTGCCTCGTTGTTCATGGCCGGGGTCATGCCGGGCCTGCTGATGAGCGCGGTGCTGATGGGCCTGTGCCTGATCTTCGCCCGCAAGCGCAACTACCCCAAGGGTGAAGTGATTCCGCTGCGCCAGGCCTTGAAGATCGCCGCCGATGCACTCTGGGGGCTGATGGCCATGGTCATCATCCTCGGCGGCATTCTGTCGGGGGTGTTCACTGCCACCGAATCGGCGGCCATCGCGGTGGTCTGGTCATTCTTCGTGACCATGTTCATCTACCGTGACTATAAATGGCGCGATCTGCCGAAACTGATGCACCGCACGGTAAGAACCATCTCGATCGTGATGATCCTGATCGGGTTTGCGGCCAGCTTCGGTTACGTCATGACCCTGATGCAGATCCCGGCGAAGATCACCACGACCTTTCTGACCCTGTCGGACAACCGCTATGTGATCCTGATGTGCATCAATGTCATGCTCCTGCTGCTGGGTGCGGTGATGGACATGGCGCCGCTGATCCTGATCCTGACCCCGATCCTGCTGCCGGTGATCAGCGGCATCGGCGTGGACCCGGTGCACTTCGGCATGATCATGCTGGTCAACCTTGGCATCGGGCTGATAACGCCGCCGGTAGGTGCGGTGCTGTTTGTCGGCTCGGCGATCGGCAAGGTCAGCATCGAGGCGACGGTCAAGGCACTGCTGCCGTTCTACCTGGCGCTGTTTCTGGTGCTGATGGCTGTGACCTACATTCCGGCCATTTCCCTGTGGCTGCCTGGCGTGGTGCTTTAAACGTTATCGGCGGGCTGTAACAGGCCCGCCCCTGTTCTGCAAATGGATGTGCACATGGCGGTTGCTTCTGTTACTCCAAATCTTTTACCGCGCAAGCTGGCCGTCGCGATTCTCGCGCTGCTGGCATGCTCGTTTGCCGGCAATCACATTGCCGCACGCTTTGCCTTCGACAACGACACCGGGGTGCTGCTGGCGATTCTGTGTCGCTCCGGCATCACCCTGCTGGTGCTGGCGGCGGTGGTGGCCTGGCAACGCCAGCCACTGGGGCTGCCGGCTGGCACGCGGGGCTGGCAATTGTTGCTGGGCCTGCTGATCGCCACCCAGAGCCTGTGCCTGTACTCGGCCGTGGCGCGGATCCCGGTTGCCCTGGCGTTACTGGTCGGCAACACCTTTCCGATTCTGCTGGTGCTGCTCGGCTGGAGCCTGGGCGGGCCACGTCCGACCCTGCGGACAGTGCTGCTGATGGGGGTGATCCTGATCGGGCTGATCCTGGCGCTGGACGTCCCTGCGCGGCTGGCCAGCCGCGGCGAGGCCAATGCGCACTGGACGCTTGGCATCAGCCTGGCGTTCTGCGCCGCCTGTGTATTTGCCGGCGCGCTGTGGATAACCGATCACAAGCTGGCCAGCGTGCGGGGGCCGGTGCGCAGCCTGCTGACCCTGTCGGTGGTATTTATCAGCATGCTCGTTGCCGGCGCCAGCGGGGTCATGCCGTCAGGCTTGTCCCTGCCGGGCAACAGTACCGGCTGGATCGCCCTGGCAAGCCTGGTGGTGTTGTACGGCATGGCCTTTACCTTGCTGTTTGTCTGCGTGCCGCGATTGAACATGGCGCAGAACGCGCCGGTGATGAATGTCGAGCCCATTGCCACCTTGCTGCTGGGCTGGACACTGCTGGATCAGGCGCTGGGCACTCTGCAAGTGCTGGGCGCGGCAGTGGTGGTGTGTGCGATTGTGCTGCTGACTTATCGTAAATAACCCCATCAGCATGGGGAGCATTGCCCCCCATGCGTCAGCAGGACTTACTTCTGCTGCTGCCTACTGCTGCTGCCCTGACTGCCCGATGGCGCGTCGTCATCCTGGGACTGCTCGGGTTGATCGTCTTCATCCTGAGAAGTCGAACCGCCTTGACTGCCACCTTCCGAACCCTGCTGGCCTTTGTCATCAGAAGACTGACCGCCTTGACTGCCGCCCTGGGATCCGGACTGATTACTGCTGTCAGAAGACTCGCTGTCCTTGCTGCCACCTTCGGCGCTGTTGCCCCCAGAGGCCTGACCGCCTTTACGGCCGGCCTCGGCCGCTTTCTCAGGATCATTCTTGAAATTGCCCCCCGAAACGCTGCCACCTTTGGCGCCCTCTTCCGAGGCACGCTTGGGGTCGTTGGCAAAGTTGCCGGGGTTGCTGTTATCAGTGCTGGACATTTGCATATTCTCCATAAACGCGGACCGCTTTAGCGCAGTCGCATTGGTTATGAGTGTGGCCAGTAGTACGGGTGATCCATGCACGCGACCAATGGAGACACTCAGGAGCGGCAAACCGCTGCCGATGGTCGGATCAGCAATCAGCAACAGAACGCCGAGCAAAGAAGAGCATCGGTTATAACCTTAGAACATATCTCTCTAACCATTCAGAACATAAGCCGCTATGCTGCCCGCCACTTTTTACCTGACAACAGATAACAGTGATACAGGGCGTGATAATGGATGTTGGCGGTCTTGGCTTTACAGTGGCTGGCCTGGTAGTCGGCTTTATCGTCGGCATGACCGGCGTGGGTGGCGGTTCGTTGATGACCCCGATCCTGCTGTGGTTCGGCATCAACCCCGCCACAGCGGTGGGCACCGACCTGCTTTACGCAGCGGTAACCAAAGCCGGCGGTGTGTACGTTCACAAGAAGAACGACAACATCGACTGGAAAATTACCGGCTGGCTGACCCTCGGTAGCGTACCGGCAGTGCTGCTGACCCTGTGGTTCCTCAGTTCTCTGGACCATGCCCCGGACGCCCTGAATGCAATCATCAAACAGGCGCTGGGCTTTGTCCTGCTGCTGACGGCGCTGGCGATTCTGTTCAAGAACAAGCTGCTGGCCTTTGCCCATGACCGGGTCGAAGGCCATTCGCTGTTCAACGGCTCCAGCCTCAATGCCTTCACGGTCATCACCGGGATGATCCTTGGCACGATGGTGGCGCTGACCTCGATTGGCGCCGGCGCGCTGGGCACCGTGGCGCTGTTCATCCTCTACCCGCTGCTGCCCACCCGCCGGCTGGTGGGCACCGAGATCGCCCACGCCGTACCGCTGACCCTGGTGGCCGGTATCGGTCATGCCAGCATGGGCAATATGGACTGGAGCCTGCTGGGCTTCCTGTTGCTGGGTTCGCTGCCGGGCATCTATCTGGGCAGTCATATGGCCGGCCGGGTTTCCGACAACCTGCTGCGGCCATGTCTGGCGATCATGCTGGGCCTGATCGGCTTCAAGCTGGCGTTCTGATGGCCAAACGGCGCAGGGCCATGGCCCTGCGTCGTTACGCCTCATCAGTGGCCCGCCGGTCATTGATCAGCAGCATGACATTCATCGCATCACGCAAATAGCACTGGAGCCTGCCGCCAATCAGGTGCACGATGGCCTGCGCGATTACCCGTGCCGGTCATCCGGCTCCGTTCATCCTGGCTGACAGGCCTGCTAATGGAGATTGCGTCATGCTTATCCAGATAGAAGAAGGGATCAGTGCTTCAGAGTGGATCGTGAAACTCGACGACTACCCGGTTATTTGCCGCAGTCGCCAAGAGGCCGATGAATTCGCTGAGCGGATGCAGACCCGGCTGGCGGCCCCCCACCCCCTGCCAGGCCCGCCCCGGCCTGCGGCAGACGAGTCGCTCAGCCCAACCGCCCATTGAGCGGCCGTTACAGGCTCAACATCGAAGCGTGAACATCGCGGCCAAAAGGCCCGCTGGTAACTTGCATTTCCCCTACATCCATTTCACATCCTCTTCACGTCCGGGGTCTTACAGTTACATCACTCCTTTGATGAATCCCCTTGGCTCGCCGTTTGGCGGGCCATTTTTTTTGCCTGCCCGTTTTTCATTCGGCGGCTCAATGAGCCGTGACACTCGCAGGCACAGTGTTCACCGCAGCGGTGACTGGCCCGCCAAGCACGGGGCCTGGCTGCAACTGGGCCAGCCGCTCGCTGCTGGTGCCATTGACCACCTTGCTGCTCCATTGCCCCGCCACACTGGCAAGCCAGGCAAACAGGAACAGAACCGCAAGCTGCAGCGTCCATTTGGCGACGGTCGACATGGTTAATCCTCCAGGCTATTTTCGATGGAGGGATCTAACCATTGCTGTGTTGCAGAGGCATTGCAGCGAGCGCTGCAACGGAGGGCCGGGGGGCTGCAGCACGGCGCCACCCGGCGGGGCAAAGCCTCAGTAGCGCGCAGCGTCCGAGGCGTGGCGTGGGCCGGCGACGATCCAGGCCAGTACCCCGATAATCGGCACAGCGACGATACCGATGATCCACATGGCTTTGTTGGATGAGTTGGTCTGGCTTTTGCGGACCCGCAGCACGGCCCACAGGTCGGCCAGAATAATGACTGCGACCAGCAGGGCGCTTGTCCACAAGCCCATTTCTGATAATGGCATCTGAAACCTCCCGACATTTATTGTCTGCGGCGCCCTTGTGGCCCCCTCGCAATAGAAGAGGGTATCGAGCGTCGTAAAGTTCAGATTAGTAGAAGAATCAGGCTGTCTAGTGGTCGCCGATCCCGTAGGAGCGGCTTTAGCCGCGAAAGACCTGGTGCAGAGTAACAGTCGTGCTGAAGTTAAAATCGCTCAAGCTCATCTGCGAGGTTGCGAGCATTCCTTCAAGGGAATGATATTCCCTCCATGGAATGGAACGTTGAGTACACTGATGAATTTGAAGCCTGGTGAAATGATCTGGTCGAGTCGTGCCAGGAAGATGTCAGCGCCTACGTCAACCTGCTCATGGAAAAGGGGCCCCAATTGCCGTTTCCATTCTGCAGTGGCATCCACGGCTCCCGTCACGAGCACATGCGTGAATTGAGAGTGCAAAGCAGCGGAAAACCTGTCCGGGTTTTCTATGCGTTCGGTCCCAGGCGATCAGCCATTTTACTCATTGGTGGCGATAAAACCGGCGATGGCCGATTTTATGAAAAGATGGTGCCGATCGCTGATGCACTCTACGAAACCCACCTTGAAGAATTGAACAAAGAGCGGAGGGACTAACGATGTCGGGTAAAAAATCTTTTTCGTCCTTGCAGAAGAATATGTCTGAAGCCTCGCAGGCTCGCGTCGCAGAGAAGACCGAGGTATTGCGTATGCAGATGGACCTTTCAGAGCTGCGCAGGGCGCGCAGGCTGTCTCAGGAGTCGCTAGCCCAGAGCCTTCATGTCAACCAGGCCAGTGTCGCCAAGATGGAAAAACGCACCGACATGTATATCAGTTCACTGCGCCGGTTCATTCAAGCCATGGGCGGCGAGCTTGAAGTGACTGCCAGGTTTCCTGATCACTCTGTGCGTATCAATCAGTTCTCTGAACTGGATGCAGTTTGATTGATGCCCCTCGCGGTGCTGGAAAGATCAGCGCCACCAAGAGGGCTTTTACTGTGCTGCTGTAGTTCGGGCGCCGTCCTGACCGGCGCGGGCCACTTGGGATCGCTGTAGGTGCGGCCGGCGATCCGCTTTAACCGCGAAGATTTTTCGGTCTATGCAAGAACTGTTGCCGCGGTTGACCGGACTGCGGGGTCCGCCCCGACGGGCGTCGCGTTCGGCGGCGCCTGTGCCATCTCGGTTCGAAGAGCAAAAGCAAAGCAAAATCACGATCAACGGCAACGGCTATATAGCATTGATTCCGTTGAGTTGGCCTGCATGCGGGCTTGCAGAGGGCGCCAGGTCGTGGCGAACACAGCGAGGGCAGAAGCTGACGAGGTGTGCCAGCTCGTGATACAGCACGGGCTGGCACGCTCGGTGAGGCCGGATCAGGTCACTGGCGCGGGGTTGAACAGCGCCAGGTCGTTGTGCAACCGGTAGTGTTCGGTCCAGGTTTTTTTCTTGCCGCTGGCCACATCCAGGTAGTAGTGGAACAGCTCCCAGCCCAGGTCTTCGATGCTCGCCCGACCGGTGGCGATACGCCCGGCATCGACGTCGATCAGGTCCGGCCAGCGGTGTGCCAGCTCGGTGCGGGTCGAAACCTTGACCACCGGTGCCATGGCCAGCCCGTAGGGCGTGCCGCGGCCAGTGGTGAACACGTGCAGGTTCATCCCGGCTGCCAGTTGCAAGGTGCCGCAGATAAAGTCGCTGGCCGGGGTGGCGCAGAAGATCAGCCCTTTGCCTTTGACCCGCTCGCCAGGGCCCAGTACGCCGTTGATGGCGCTGTTGCCGGACTTGACGATCGAGCCCAGCGACTTCTCGACAATGTTCGACAACCCGCCCTTCTTGTTGCCCGGCGTGGTGTTGGCGCTGCGGTCAGCCTCGCCCTTGGCCAGATAACGGTCGTACCAGTCCATCTCGCGCACCAGCTCACTCGCGACCTGCTGGTCCTGGGCACGGGAGGTGAGCAGGTAGATGGCGTCACGAACTTCGGTAACTTCCGAGAACATCACTGTGGCGCCGGCCCGCAGCAGCAGGTCGGAAGCGTAGCCCAGGGCCGGATTGGCGGTAATGCCCGAGAAGGCGTCACTGCCACCGCACTGCATACCCAGAATCAGCTCCGAAGCCGGCACGGTCTCGCGACGACGCAGGTCGAGCTTCTTCAGCCGCACTTCGGCCAGGTCCATGATCTGTTCGACCATTTCATTGAAGCCGTTGCCAGCGTCCTGCAGGCGATACAGCCATTCGTCGCTCAGGTCCACCGACGGGTCATCTTCGTGCATCACCTGGCCGGCCTGGAGCTTTTCGCAGCCCAGGCTGATCACCAGGGCTTCACCCCCCAGATTGGGGTTGCGGGCCAGATTGCGCACGGTGCGAATCGGGATATACGCATCGGTGGCGGAAATCGCCACGCCACAACCATAGGTGTGGGTCAGGGCGATCACGTCATCGACGTTGGGATACTTGGGCAGCAACTCGTCGCGAATGCGCTTGACCGCATGGCCAAGCACGCCCGCCACGCACTGCACCGTGGTGGTAATGCCAAGGATGTTGCGAGTGCCGACGGTGCCGTCGGCATTGCGATAGCCCTCGAAGGTGTAGCCTTCCAGCGGCGCCTCCTTCTCGGGGACTGCGTCGGACATCGGCAGGCTGTCCAGTTCAGGCGCTGCCGGCATGCGCAACAGATCTTCCCTGACCCAACTGCCGCGTGGAATCGGCTGCAAGGCGTAACCGATGGTCTGGCCGTAACGGACTACGGCGTCACCTTCGGCCAGATCAACGGTATTGATCTTGTGGCTCTGTGGAACGTTGTCCACAGTTTCCAGGCCATCATCGAATCGGGTGCCCGCAGGCACACCCTGGTCATTGACCACCACGACCACGTTATCCAGCGGATGCAGCCGGATAGAACGCGGAGAATCGGCATGTTGAATCAGGTTCATCACGGTTTTCCTCAGGATTTGGCTTGGGAAAGGTCGCTGCCAGGTTCGCTCAGCGATGACCCCTTGGTTGGGGGTTCTTTCAATTCCACACGCTTGATCTCACCCACCACAAACAGATAGCTGAATACCGCTATCAGTGCGTTGGCACCGACATACACCAGCGCCCATTTGAACGAGCCGGTGCTGCTGATGATGTAGCCAATCACGATTGGCGTAGTGATCGAAGCAATGTTACCGAAGGTGTTGAACAGGCCACCACTGAGACCGGCGATCTGTTTTGGCGATACGTCGGACATGACTGCCCAACCCAGTGCGCCAATGCCTTTACCAAAGAATGCCAGGGCCATGAAGCCCACGACCATCCACTCCAGGTCGACATAGTTGCAGGTGACGATACTGGTCGACAGCATCAGGCCACAGATGATCGGTGCCTTGCGGGCGAAGGTCAGGGTGTGACCGCGACGCAGCAGCCAGTCGGAGATCACCCCGCCCAGTACCCCACCGATGAAGCCGCAGATGGCCGGCAAGGAGGCGATGATGCCGGCCTTGAGGATGGTCATGCCGCGCTCCTGAACCAGGTACACCGGGAACCAGGTCAGGAAGAAGTAGGTGATGGCGTTGATGCAGTACTGGCTCAGGTAGATGCCCAGCATCATGCGGTTGGTCAGCAACTGGCGGATGTAATCCCACTTGGGACCGCTGGCAGCCTTGCCACCGGTTTTGTCCTTGGCCTTCTCGTCCAGGTCGACCATGCCGCCGTTGCTGGCGATGTGCTCGAGTTCGGCTTCGTTGATCATCGGATGCTGGCGTGGGCTGTAGATCACTTTCAGCCAGATACCGGAGAAGATGATGCCGGCCGCGCCCATGACGACAAACACGTGCTGCCAGCCGAAGCGGTAGACGATCCAGCCCATCAGCGGAGCGAACAGTACAGTGGCGAAGTATTGCGCCGAGTTGAAGATCGCCGAGGCAGTGCCGCGCTCGGAAGTCGGGAACCAGGCCGCAACGATACGTGCGTTACCAGGGAACGACGGTGCTTCGGCCAGGCCCACTAGGAAGCGCAGCATGAACAGCGCAACCACGGCAGTGGACATGCCGAACTCGCCGACATAGCCCTGCAGCAGGGTGAACAGCGACCAGGTGAAAATACTCAAGGCATAGACTTTCTTCGAGCCGAAACGGTCGAGCAGCCAGCCACCGGGAATCTGGCCAGCCACGTAGGCCCAGCCGAATGCGGAGAAGATATAACCGAGGGTTACGGCATCGATGCCGAGGTCTTTTTGCAGGCTTGAACCTGCGATAGCGATGGTGGCGCGGTCAGCGTAGTTGATCGTGGTAACCAGAAACAGCATCAACAGGATCAAATAGCGGACGTGCGTCGGCTTGGACTTTTGCATTTGGTAGAACTCCCACTCATTATTTTTTTTACGCGGGTTAATGCTGATTTTGGTGTAGCGCTACAGGCCCCTTGGAAACACCGGTGGCGACGGCGTTTTCCACCTGCAGGTCGTGCAACGACAAAGACCGCGGAGCGAACTCAGCGGCCTTTGTGCGGTGTTACTTATTGCTTGCCTTGCTTGTCCATCAGCGCAGCGAGCATGTCCACTTCTTCGTTGGTCAGGTCGGTCAATGGCGCGCGAACCGGACCTGCATCGTAGCCAGCGATCTTGGCACCGGCCTTGACGATGCTCACCGCGTAGCCGGCTTTACGGTTACGGATGTCCAGGTAAGGCAGGAAGAAGTCGTCGATGTACTTGCCGACTGCTTCGTGGTCGTCACGGGCGATGGCGTGGTAGAAGTCCATGGCCAGCTTCGGTACGAAGTTGAAAACCGCCGAGGAGTAGACCGGTACGCCCAGTGCCTTGTAGGCAGCGGCGTAGACTTCAGCGGTCGGCAGGCCACCCAGGTACGAGAAGCGGTCGCCCAGACGGCGGCGGATCGAAACCATCAGCTCGATGTCACCCAGGCCGTCCTTGTAGCCGATCAGGTTAGGGCAGCGCTCAGCCAGTTTTTCCAGCAGTGGTGCGGTCAGGCGGCAAACGTTGCGGTTGTAGACAACCACGCCGATCTTGACCGACTTACATACCGCTTCAACGTGAGCGGCAACGCCGTCCTGGCTGGCTTCGGTCAGGTAGTGCGGCAGCAGCAGCAGACCTTTGGCACCCAGGCGCTCGGCTTCTTGAGCCATTTCAATGGCCTGACGGGTCGGGCCACCGACGCCGGCCAGGATTGGCACGCTTTTCTCGCAGGTATCAACGGCAGTCTTGATGATCTGCGAGTACTCGCCGGACGACAGCGAGAAGAACTCACCGGTACCGCCAGCGGCGAACAGGGCGCTGGCGCCGTACGGGGCCAGCCACTCCAGACGCTTGATGTAGCCTTCGCGATGGAAGTCGCCTTGAGCGTTGAAGTCGGTGACAGGAAACGACAGAAGACCGTGGGAGAGGATGGACTTGAGTTCTTGTGGATTCATTATTCGAACACCCTGGGGGACATGAATGAAAAAAATCATCAGCTCCGTGCTGATGTCGTAGGTCATCGTACAACTGAACTTGAAATGTCACAACAGGGATTTGCAGATTTTTCTTACGAGCCACTTTTTTTGCCTTCAAACCCTTTGGCTATAAGGGATTGATCAGAAAATCAAGAGCGACCATAGTCATACGATCACCCTATATCACAGGCACGAATAGCTTGCCCGATCAGGCGACAGGAGGTCTGGAGAGGCTTCAGGCGGGGGGGGGGCAGGACAAGCTGCAGAAGGTGTAGCGTGCCCGGCGGGAGAAACCCGCCAGGCAGTGCAAACGCTCAGGCGCTCTGCGAGGCGGCTTCTTCGTGGGCCTGGCGCAGGCGCTCACGACTGTTGGTCAGGTGCAGGCGCATCGCGGCGCGGGCCGCGTCGGCATCCTGGCGCGCGATGGCGTCGTAGATTTCTTCGTGCTCACGGCTCAGGCGCACCATATAGTGCTGCTGGTCATCATGGGCCAGACGCGCCGAGTTCAGCCGGGTGCGCGGAATGATACTGGCGCCCAGGTGAGTCATGATGTCGGTGAAGTAGCGGTTGCCGGTCGCCAGGGCAATCTGCAGATGGAACTGGAAGTCCATGGCCACCGCATCGCTGGCGTGCGCGGCGCTCTCGTTCAAGGCATCGAGGGCCTGGCGCATCAGTTGCAGTTGCTCATCGGTGCGCCGCTGCGCCGCCAGGCCTGCGGTTTCGACTTCCAGGCTGATGCGCAATTCCAGAATCGCCAGCACGTCACGCAAGGTGACGATAGTCGCCGGATCGATGCGAAAACCGCTGGTACTCGGCACGTCGAGCACGAAGGTACCGATACCGTGACGGGTTTCCACCAGACCGGAAGCCTGCAGGCGGGAAATCGCTTCGCGCACCACGGTGCGGCTGACGCCCTGCTCTTCCATGATGGCCGATTCGGTGGGCAGCTTGTCCCCGCGCTTGAGCTGACCGCTGCGAATACGCTCGGACAGCTCGGCAACCAATTCCTGAGCAAGACTGCGATGCCTGCGCCGTGCGCGGGGTTGCTCGCTTTGAGTATCCATATCCAACGTGGGTTTCCAGGTATGTTATGACGCACAATCATAGCGCAGCGCTTGTACGATCACACCCCATGATACCGAGGGTGTGAGCCCCATCTGCCCATTGGTCATGGGCCGCACGCCACGCAATGCGTCGCAGAGTGTCGCGCTGGCGCTCAAGGCCGGGCCTTTGAGCCGTTAGCCGATGTCGCCGGCAATGCTCAGCGACGCACCGGACGCTTCTGCAATTTGCGCTGCAAGGTACGCCGGTGCATGCCCAGCGCACGGGCGGTTGCCGAAATATTGCCCTCATGCTCGGTCAGCACCCGCTGGATGTGCTCCCACTGCAGACGGTCGACCGACATCGGGTTTTCCGGCACCAGGTTGTCGAGGTTGGCATGTTCCGACAGCAATGCTGCCAGCACATCATCAGCATCGGCCGGCTTGCACAGGTAGTTGCAGGCGCCGCGTTTGATGGCTTCGACAGCGGTGGCGATGCTCGAATAGCCGGTCAGGATCACCACCCGCATGTCCGGGTCCATTTCCAGTAGCTTGGGCAGCAGTACCAGGCCCGAGTCACCGTCCATTTTCAGGTCCAGCGCGGCGTACTCAGGAATATCCTGCTGCGCAAGGATCAGGCCTTCTTCGGCTGAGCCTGCGGTGCTGACCCGAAAACCGCGGCGGGTCATTGCCCGGGCCATGACCCGGGTAAACGTCGCATCGTCATCGACCAGCAACAGGTGCGGCAGCTCTTCGCCATCGGCCTGTTCGGCCAGATTCTCTTCACTCATGCTTGTTCTCCTTTCTTGTCACGGGGCAGGCGCAACTCGGTGAGCGTGCCGCCTTCTTCATGACGATAGAGCCTGACCGAGCCACCCGCCCGGGTGACGCTGGCCTTGCTCAGAAAAAGACCCAGGCCGAAGCCTTTGCCTTTGGTGGTGAAAAACGGTTTGCCAATTTGCTCGGCAATCGCGGCAGGCACACCCGGCCCCTGGTCGCGAATCCTGATAAAGACCTCGGCACTGTCCCAGTCGAGACTCACATGCAGATTCTCGGCGCAGGCATCGGCGGCGTTGTTGAGCAGGTTAAGCAACGCCTGGGTCAGGTCCGGCGGCGGCGCCAGCATCGGCACACTGCCCTGCCCCAGTTGCTGGAAACGGTAGCTGACCTCAGGGCGCATCAGGTGCCAGCGGTTCAGTGACTCGTCCAGCCAGCGTGATGCGGTCTGGTACTGCACGGCCATGCGCCGGTTGGCTTCTGCGGCACGTACCAGGTGCTGCAAGGTGTGCTTGCACTGCCCGACCTGCTCCTGAAGCACCGCGAGGTCTTCTTGCAGCCCCGGGTCCTTGTGGTCCTGGCGCATTTCATTGAGCAGCACGCTCATGGTTGCCAGCGGCGTGCCCAACTCATGGGCGGCGCCGGCTGCCTGGGTTGCCACTGCCAGCAGCTGCTCGTCGCGCAGGCCCTCTTCGCGGCGCTCGGCGCGCAGTTGTTCCTGACGCCGCAGTTCTTCGGCCATCCGCGCGGCAAAAAAGGTAATCACCCCGGCGGCAAGCACGAAGCTCAGCCACATGCCGTAGATCTGCATGTTTTCCTTGGCGATCGGGTAAGTCTCCAGCGGGTAGACCTGGGCCAGCAACCAGGTGTACAGCGCCAGCGCAATCCCGGAGAGAATCAGCGAATAGCGCCATGGCAGGGTGACCGCGGCGATGGTCAAGGGCACCAGGTAATAAGACACGAACGGGTTGGTCGAGCCGCCGGAGTAATACAGCAGGGCGCTGTGGATGATCAGGTCCAGGGCCAGTTGCACGGCATATTCCTGTTCGCTGACCAGCCACGGCGTGCGCAGGCGCAGCGCCGTCAGGGCGCAGAGGATCGCCGAACAGCCGAGGGTGATCGACAGCGGCAGCCACGGCAGCGGCAACACCTCGAACAACCAGGCAATGCCCACCGAGCCTGCCTGGGCAGCCAGGACCAGCACGCGAATAAAGGTCAGACGCCACAGGTTTTGCCGGGTGGCTGAAAGCATTTGAACGGGGACGAGCATGAGCTCTCCTGCTGAGCGCACCGGGCGCGGATGAATCACAATGAGTATAACCAAGCACAGGTCAAAACCGGCAATCATGCGGCAATGCGCCACAGATACAATCGCTGCAATGAATTGTTCAGCCACACTGCCGGAACCGGCCCCGCAGCCCATAGTCTGATTGCCCATGCCGAACGACAACCGTCGCAGGCCATTCAACAAGGAGTTCCCATGCTTAAACTTCGCCCTGCCGCCGCCCTGCTGGCCCTGAGCGCCGCCGTGCTGGCCAGCGTCCCGGCGCTTGCCGATGAGCCGCGCTACAACCAGGTTTCGCTGCGCGCCGAAGTCGACAAGGAAGTGGCCCGCGACCTGATGGAGGTCACCCTGTACACCGAAGCCCAGGACCGTGATCCTGGCAAACTCGCCGCGCAGGTCAGCGAAGCCCTCAACAAGGCCATCGGCCAGGCCCGCCAGGTCAAGGAAGTCGAGGTCCGCCAGGGCAGCCGCAACAGCTCGCCGATCTACGACGACAAAGGCCAGAAAATCACCGGCTGGCGCGAGCGTGCCGAGATCCGCCTGGAAAGCGCCGACTTCACCGCATTGTCGAAACTCACCGGCGAGCTGCTCACCGATCTGAAAATGGGCGGCATGGAGTTCTCGATTTCTTCACCAACCCGCAAAACCAGCGAAGACGCATTGCTCAAAGATGCCGTGGCCGCGTTCAAGGCCCGCGCCCAACTGGTCACTGAAGCCATGGGTGGCCAAGGCTACAAAGTGGTCAGCCTGAACCTCAATACCTCAGGTTATCCACAGCCCTACCTGCGCTCGCCGGCCCCCATGATGATGAAAGCCGACCGTGCCGAAGCGTCGGTCACCCCGGATATCGAAGCTGGCACCTCGAAGGTCACCGTCGCCGCAGACGGGGTGATCGAGGTGCAGATTCCCTGACACCTGCTGCCTTGCCCGCGATGCCTGATCGCGGGCGAGGCTGTTTGCGCTGAACGGCCCTGGCTGATGCTTTCTGCCTGTCACACCAGCCAACGCCCCGCGCCTGCGCCTAAAAATCCCACAGCCTGCGTATCGCGCGTCCGATTTTGCATTCCTGATCAAACCGTACACTCGGTCCTTGCAAACACTCATTGACAGTTGTTCAAGGAATCAAGGAATGAATCCTCTTATCTCGGCCACCCGGCCCCATCACTCGCGCCACCAGAGCCTGCTGGCCAAAGGCAGGCCGCAGCCCCAGCATCGCCAGCGCGTGCCGCCTGGCGTGCTGCACAGCCGCTTCGTTCTGGAGCAATTGACCGAGCTGGCCAGGCGTTGCCAGGCGCCAGAGTTCGTCATGCTGCTGGCGCCGGTGTTCGGCCTGGACCTGCCGCCCCAAGTCTATTTAAGGCTACAGACCGCCTTGCAAGATAAAGAGATCAGTGCGCCGCGCTGCCAGATCGTCGCTGACGGCTTCTACCCGGCCGAATACGACAGCCAGCAGCGCACGGTGCGCTTGCACAGCGCAGCGCTGGACTATGTACAGGCCAATCCGCAGGCGGCCTGGGAACTGCTGGAAATTCTCCTGCATGAGTTCGGCCATCACCTCGACACGCTGTTGCGCGAAGACCTGAGCATCGATGGCCCGGTGCATCGCGATGCACCGAATGAAGAAGGCGGCCGCTATGCACTGCGCATGGCCAGGGCGGGATGGTCTGGCGCGCAGCCGGTACTGCTGGCCAGCTACCAGGACAACAACGGCCAGCCCGTCAGCCTGCACATCGACGCACAACAGGCCCTCAAGCAGATCCTGTCCAGCGAGTCGCTCATCGGGCGCAATACCGGTAAAGCGGGCAACGAGCATCACGAGCAGTTCGAAGCCACCGGCGAGCAAGACGGCAAGTTCAGCCATGAGCGTATCGAAAGGCGCTTGCTGAAACTGGGTTTGTCTGAACACGAGCGGCAGACCATTTACTTCGGTAACTGGCTGCGTGACTACTCGCAGTTGCTGGACCCCAAGCTGGTGCGCGGCCCCGGCATGGCCAAGGACTTTCCAAAACTACTGTCGCGCCCGGCGCTGACCGAGATTGTCGATATCCTCGCCACCCGCCGGTTTGCCGAAGCACGCCTGCGCGACCCGGACAGCTTCAAGGTCACCGCGCAACGGCTCGGGGTTTATCGGCCCAGCGAACACATCGACAACCCCGGGGTCGAGACGGCGGCGTTCGATCTGACTGAACGCGACGCGGACTTCGAGCCGTGGGTACTGGCCGGCGACCCGGCGTTACAGGTTGATTTCGCCACGTCAGCAAAGGGCTATATCCAGCGCTCGGTCGGCTATATGCAGGACGAGCTGCGCGCAGCCATGCAGCACGGCCGTACACCCGAGGGGCTAAGGCGCTTCGGTGCAGCGCTGCATGTGCTGGAAGACTTTTTCGCTCACTCCAACTTCATCGAGCTGGGGCTGATCAAGCTCGGCTACCCGGTGCTGGCCTGGACCTCACCGGTCGACTGCAAGTGGCAGTTGCCGCTGGTCACCGGCCGCTTTGCCAGTGCCGATGTGATCGCCAGCCTGGCCCAACCGGTGGCCAGGCTGATCGCCCCGGACGAGAACTGGCAGTTCAATCCGGACAAACCAGGCGAGTTGAGCGACACCGACCGCATGCTGCTGGTGTTGCTCAACGAACACCGTGACACCAGCCTGCTAGGCGCCTACGAGAACTGGATCGAGGCCCGCGACGTATTGCGCGAAAACAGGCTGGTGCAGCTACTCAAGCTCAAGGCCTGGGCCCAGACCGCCCCGCTACGGCTGGTCAGCAACGCCTGGAATGAGGTGCAGCGCGGCGTCCTGAGCCTGCTTGGCAGCCATGTCGACGATGCCCAGACCTTGTTTGGCGGCGACCCCAACAGTAACGGTTCCAGCGACCCGACCCACTCGCAACTGGCCAAGGACCATGCCGAACACCCCCTGCATGAGCCCGCCGGGCTGCTGGCTTCGCAAGCCGTCGGCCGGGTGGCGCAAGCCATGATTGACCACTGGAACGCTCAGCCTGGTGAAGACCCGTTGCACCTGACGGCCAGCTTCTTCTGCCACGCCCGTGACAGCGACTGGCAGGACGAGCTGCTCGCCGAATGGGCGATCGGTAACCCGCATCAGATCGAGCGCGCCAGTTCGCTTACGGAGCTGCAAACCCTGCAAGAGCAATTGCACAGCCAACTCGCCCTGGCCGTGCACAATTTAGAGCAGCAAAGCCGCTCGACCTGGGATTACCTGAAGGGGCTGTTCGAACACCTGTTGGGCGATCTGATCAGCCTGGACACTGCGGACTCCGCAGACTTGTAGGAAAAGTCGCCAGTGGGGCATGCTGCGGCAACTCTGACTGCCGCCTTAGCGTGGGGATTTAATGAAAAGCGACCTGATGGAAAAGACCGTCTTCAAACCCTTGCTGTTGACTGCTGCACTGTTGGCCTGCGCGCCGCTGGCGCAGGCCGCGACCACCCTGGTGTATTGCTCCGAAGCCAGCCCGGCCGGCTTCGACCCGAGCCAGTACACCAGCGGTACTGACTTCGATGCCTCTGCCGAAACCGTCTTCAACCGCCTGACCCAGTTCAAGCGTGGCAGCACTGAGGTCGAACCGGGCCTGGCCACTGAGTGGCAGGTAGCCGCCGACGGCCTGAGCTACACCTTCACGTTACGCAAGGGGGTGAAGTTTCATACCACCGAGTTCTTCACCCCAAGCCGTGACTTCAACGCCGACGACGTACTGTTCACCTTCAACCGCCTGCTCGACCCCAACCAGCCGTTTCGCAAAGCTTACCCGTCCGAGTCGCCGTATTTCACCGACATGGGCCTGAACACCACCATCAAAAGCATTGAAAAGCTCGACGAGCAGACCGTGCGTTTCAACCTGAACAACGTCGATGCGGCGTTCGTGCAGAACCTGGCCATGAGCTTTGCCTCGATCCAGTCTGCCGAATACGCCGAGCAGTTGCTCAAGCAGGGCAAGGCGGCCGACCTGAACCAGAAGCCGGTGGGTACCGGGCCGTTCGTACTCAAGCGCTACCAGAAAGATTCACAGATCCGTTACGTCGCCAACAAGGATTACTGGAAGCCTGAGGATGTGAAGATCGACAACCTGATTTTCTCGATCAACACCGATGCCGCAGTACGCCTGCAAAAGCTCAAGGCCGGCGAGTGCCATGTCAGCGGTTACCCGCGCCCGCAGGATATCGAAGAGGTCGAAAAGGACCCGCGCCTCAAGGTACTCAGCCAGCCAGGCTTCAACCTGGGCTTTATCGCCTATAACGTGACCCACCCGCCGCTGGATCAACTCAAGGTCCGCCAGGCGCTGGACATGGCGATCGACAAGCCGGCGATCATCAAGGCGGTGTACCGCAGCGCCGGGCAACTGGCACAGAACGCCTTGCCGCCGGGCCAGTGGGGCTTTGACCCGAATATCAAGGACGCCCCGCACGACCCGGAAAAGGCCCGCCAGTTGCTCAAGGAGGCCGGGGTCGCGCCAGGCACGCAGATCAACCTGTGGGCGATGACCGTACAGCGCGCCTCCAACCCCAACGCACGGTTGTCAGCGCAAATGATCCAGGCCGACTGGGACAAGATCGGCATCAAGGCCAATATCGTCAGTTATGAATGGGGCGAGTACATCAAGCGCGCCAAAGCCGGTGAACATGATGTGATGATCTACGGCTGGACCGGTGACAACGGTGATCCGGATAACTGGCTTGGCGTGCTGTACAGCTGCGCAGCGGTCAAGGGCAGCAACTACGCCAAATGGTGTGACCCGGCCTACGACAAGCTGGTGCAACAGGCCAAGGTCACCAGCAACCGCGATGAGCGGGTCAAGCTGTATCAACAGGCCCAGCAGATTCTCAAGACCCAGGTGCCGATCACCCCGATTGCCAACTCAAAGGTGTTTCAGCCAATGCGCAAAGAGGTTCAGGACTTCAAGATCAGCCCCTTCGGCCTGACGCCTTTTTATGGCGTCAGCCTGAGCAAATAACCTGACAGTAACAAACCGCTTCAGGCGGGTGCATCTTACCCACCCGCCTGACGCATTTTGACGCAGAAAACGATGGCAAAGTGCCCACGCAAACGATCAAACGCTGCCGTTTGATTCATTTTTGCGACATTCCTGTACGATCGTTCCACATTTATTCCCTCCTCACCGAGCTGTTTCTGGATTCGGGTATATACCCTGCATATCACCTGACAAGGTTGGCTCATGAGGCTGACCACATTCCAATGACAATAACTTGAGGCCACCATGCTCAAAACTGCGGTCATTCCGTTTTTCGTCAGTGCCAGCCTGCTGGCGGCTACCCCTTACGCCCACGCGGCAGGCAATCTGGTGTTCTGCTCCGAAGGCAGCCCGGCAGGGTTTGACCCCGCGCAATACGTGGCCGGCACCGACTTCGACGCCAGCGCCGAAACCATCTTCAACCGCCTGACCCAGTTCGAGCGTGGCAGCACCGCCGTGGTGCCGGGTCTGGCCACCCGCTGGGATATCGCCCCGGACCTGCTGAGCTACACTTTCCACCTGCGTGAAGGCGTGAAGTTCCATACCACCCCGTGGTTCAAGCCCAGCCGTAACTTCAACGCCGATGACGTGCTGTTCACCTTCAACCGCATGATCGACAAGGACCAGCCGTTCCGTAAGGCCTACCCAACCGAGTTTCCGTATTTCACCGACATGGGTATGGACAGCAACATCAAACAGATCGAAAAGCTCGACGAACACACGGTGAAGTTCACCCTCAACAGCGTCGACGCCGCGTTCATCCAGAACCTGGCCATGAGCTTCGCCTCGATCCAGTCTGCCGAATACGCCGAACAACTGCTCAAACAGGGCAAGCCCGAAGACATCAACCAGAAGCCGGTGGGCACCGGGCCGTTCGTGTTCAAGAGCTACCAGAAGGACTCGAACATTCGCTATACCGGTAACAAGGAGTACTGGCACCCCGAAGACGTGCGGGTCGACAACCTGATCTTCGCCATCACCACCGATCCGTCGGTGCGCATGCAAAAGCTCAAGCGCAACGAGTGCCAGGTCACTGCATATCCGCGCCCTGCCGATCTGGAATCGCTCAAGGCCGACAAGAACCTGCAAATGCCTGAGCAGGCCGGTTTCAACCTGGGCTATATCGCCTACAACGTTTCCGACAAGATCAAGGGCAGCGATGCTGCCAACCCGCTGGCCCAGTTGCAGGTCCGCCAGGCGCTGGACATGGCGGTCAACAAACCGGCGATCATCAATGCGGTGTATCAGGGTGCCGGGCAACTGGCAGTCAACGCCATGCCACCCACCCAGTGGTCCTATGACGACACCGTCAAGGACGCGCCTTACGACCTGGACAAAGCCAGGGCACTGCTCAAGCAAGCCGGTATCAAGGAAGGCACCGAGATCAGCCTGTGGGCGATGCCGGTGCAGCGCCCCTACAACCCCAACGCGCGGTTGATGGCCGAACTGATCCAGGCCGACTGGAAGAAGATCGGCATCAACGCCAAAATCGTCAGCTACGAGTGGGGTGAATACCTCAAACGCGCCAAGGCCGGCGAAATCGGCGCCATGCTGATTGGCTGGAGCGGCGACAACGGCGACCCGGACAACTGGCTCGGGACGCTGTTTGGCTGTGATGCGGTCAACGGCAACAACTATTCCAAGTGGTGCGATCAAGCCTTCGACAAACTGATCAAGCAGGCCAAGGCCACCCCCGGCCAGGACCAGCGCAGCGTGCTGTACAAACAGGCGCAGCACCTGCTCAAAGACGCAGTGCCGCTGACCCCCATCGCCCACTCAACGGTCTACCAACCCATGCGCGCCAATGTACTGGACTTCAAGATCAGCCCGTTCGGCCTGAACTCGTTCTATGGGGTGGGCATCAAGTAGCCTGCTTTGATGCTTCGCTGCTAAAGCAGCTCCTACAGCGGTTGCGTGGGTGTACTCGTACCTCGTAGGAGCCGCTTTAGCGGCGAACACATCACGCCATATCTCTCGGACGTTTCCTACGAAACATGAAGCCTTCTGACCGACATACCGGACGAATCGACTGACATACAGTGCAGAACCTGGCGCATCCGGGCACTCCCCGGCCTATGCCCGTTCCGTCTTGTGACCTGAAAAAGGGAAGATCATGCGCTCTACCATCGCAACGGCATCTTTATTGAGCCTGGCGCTGTTCACCGCCGCGCCTCACGCCCTGGCCGCCAACAGCCTGGTGTTCTGCTCCGAGGCCAGCCCGTCGGGCTTCGACACGGCGCAATACACCTCGGCCACCGATAACGATGCCGCCCAGCCGCTGTATAACCGGCTGGCCGAGTTCGAAAAAGGCGGCACAGTGGCCATCCCGGCGCTGGCCACTTCATGGGATGTATCGGCAGATGGCCTGGTTTATACCTTCCACCTGCGTGAAGGGGTGAAATTCCACAGCAACAAGGCCTTTACCCCCAGCCGCAACTTCAATGCCGACGACGTGCTGTTCACCTTCAACCGCATGCTCAACACCGAGCATCCGTTTCGCCTCGCCTACCCCACCGAGTTTCCGTACTTCACCGGCATGGGCATGGACAAGAAGATCCATTCGGTGACCAAGAGCGGGCCGATGACGGTTGTCTTCACTCTCAACAGTGTCGACGCGGCCTTTATTCAGAACCTGGCGATGAGCTTCGCCTCGATCCTGTCAGCCGAATACGCCGAGCAACTGATGGCCGCAGGCAAGGCGCGGGATATCAACCAGCAGCCGATCGGCACCGGCCCGTATAGCTTCCAGCGTTACCAGAAAGACGCGCAGATTCGCTACAAGGGCAACCCCGATTATTGGGCGCCGGAACAGGTCAAGCTGGATCAGTTGATCTTCGCCATCAACACCGACGCCTCGGTGCGCCTGCAAAAGCTGCGCAAGAACGAATGCCAGGTCACCCTGCATCCACGCCCTGCCGATGTACCGGGGCTCAAGGCCGATCCACAGTTGCAGGTGATCGAAAGCCCCGGCTACAACCTGGGCTACATCAGCTACAACGTACGCCATGCGCCGCTGGACAAGCTGGCAGTGCGCCAGGCACTGGACATGGCGGTCAACAAACAGGCGATCATCGATGCGGTGTATCAGGGTGCCGGGCAAAAAGCCGTCAACGGCATGCCACCGTCGCAGTGGTCCTACGACAGCAGTATTCAGGACGCGCCCTATAACCCCGACAAGGCCCGCGAACTGCTGCGCGCCGCCGGGGTCAAGGAAGGAACGGAGTTGACCCTGTGGGCCATGCCGGTGCAGCGCCCGTATAACCCCAACGCCCGATTGATGGCCGAGATGCTGCAGGCCGACTGGGCCAAGATCGGGATCAAGGCGCGCATCGTCAGCTATGAATGGGGCGAGTACCTGAAACGCAGCAAGAACGGCGAGCACGACATCTCGCTGATCGGCTGGACCGGCGACAACGGCGACCCGGACAACTGGCTGGGGACCCTTTACAGCTGCGCGGCAATCGGTGGCAACAACTACTCGATGTGGTGTGACGAACAGTACGACCGGCTGATCAAGTCAGCCATCGCCAGCACCGACCGGGAACTGCGCAGCGGGCTGTATCAACAGGCGCAGCGTTACCTCAAGCAACAGGTGCCGATCACCCCGATTGCCCACTCGACCGTCAGCCAGCCGCTGCGCGCCAACGTTCAGGGGTTCAAGGTCAGCCCGTTCGGCCGTAACGACTTTTCCGGGGTGAGCATTGTCGATTAACTGCTGCAGAGCACAGGAGTGCAGCCATTGAAACTGACTTTCAGCCACTGGCCGCTGGTTCTGGCGCTGTCAGCCGCCAGCCTGGCGGTGCAGGCCAAGCCGTTGGTGGTGTGTACAGAAGCCAGCCCGGAAGGCTTCGACATCGTGCAATACACCACCGCAGTGACCGCGGATGCGTCGGCCGAAACCATCCTCGAACGGCTGGTGGCTTTTAAACCGGGCAGCACCGACCCGCAGCCGGGCCTGGCCGAACGCTGGGAGATCAGCGAGGACGGCTTGCAGTACACCTTTCATCTGCGTCGCGGGGTGAAATTTCACAGCACCGATGACTTCAAGCCAAGCCGTGAAATGAACGCCGATGACGTGCTATGGAGCTTTAAGCGCCAGCTCGACCCGGCCCATCCCTGGCACACACTGTCGTCGGTGGGCTTTGCGTATTTCGAGAGCATGGGGTTTCGCGCCCTGCTCAAGGCCGTCGAAAAGCTGGACGAGCACACGGTGCGCTTCACCCTGAGCCGCGCTGAAGCGCCTTTTCTACGTGACCTGGCAATGCCCTTCACCTCGGTCTATTCCGCCGAATACGCCGGGCAATTGCTGCAACAGGGCAAGCCGGAACGCCTCAACAGCCAACCGGTGGGCACCGGCCCCTTTATCCTGACCCGCTACATCAAGGACGCCCAGGTACGCTTCAAGGCCAACCCGGATTACTGGAAAGGCCCGGTACCCAGCGAAATTCTGGTGTTCGCCATCACCCTGGACAGCAATACCCGGCTGCAAAAACTCAAGGCCAACGAGTGCCAGGTGGCGGTCTACCCCAAGCCTGACGACATCGAAGTGATCAAGGCCGATCCGCAGTTGGCCATCGATGAAATGGAAGCCATGATGACCAGCTATGTGGCGCTCAACACCCGCAAACCCTGGCTCAGTGATGTCAGGGTGCGTCAGGCAATCAATCTTGCATTCGACAAACAGGCCTATCTCAAGGCATTGTTCGGGGATGGCAAGGCGACAGCAGGCAGCGGCCCTTATCCGCCGACCCTGTCAGGCTTCGATCATACGCAGCACAATCAGGCCCATGATCCGCAAAAAGCCCTGGCTTTGCTCAAACAAGCCGGGGTGCCGAACGGCCAGGTACTGACCCTGTTCACCCGCAACGGTGGCGGGGTGACCAACCCCAACCCGTTGCTCGGCGCGCAGATGTTGCAGGCCGACCTGGCCAGGGTCGGCCTGAGCGTGGATATTCGCGTCATGGAGTGGGCCGAAATGCTGCGCCGGGCCAAACGCGGCGAGCACGATATGGTGTTCGCCGGCTGGGCAGGCGACAACGGCGACCCGGACAACTTCCTGACCCCCAACCTCGGTTGCGAGGCGGCAGGCAACGGCGAAAACTACGCCCGCTGGTGCAACCCCGAATTCGAGGCGGCCATCAGCCAGGCACGAGGCACCACCGAACCCTCTACTCGGGCGGCCCTCTATCAGAAAGCCCAGCAGGTTTTCATCCGGGAACAACCCTGGATCAGCCTCGCTTACCCGAAACTGTTCGTGGCCCGGCGACACAACGTCGAAGGCTTCGTTATCAGTCCGCTAACCAATAACAACTTCGCGACCACGAGCGTGAAGTAGACAACCACTCCGCCACACCCCGCACGGGGCAAGCGGCGGATTTGCCTGAACGGCCTAATGAGGAACATCGCAGAATGTTGAGTTTCATTGCCCGCCGGGTGGGGTTGCTGATCCCCACCTTTTTCGGGATTACCCTGCTCACCTTTGCCCTGATTCGCCTGATCCCCGGCGACCCGGTGGAGGTGATGATGGGCGAACGCCGGGTCGACCCCGAAATGCACGCCCAGGCCATGGAGCGCCTGGGTCTGAACAAACCGCTGCATGAGCAGTACGTCGATTACATCGCAAAACTTGCCCAGGGCGACCTCGGTGAATCGCTGCGCACCCGCGAAAGCGTCTGGAAAGAATTCCTCTCGCTGTTCCCCGCCACCGTAGAGCTGGCCTTGGCCGCTCTGCTGTTTGCCGGGGTGCTGGGGCTGCTGGCCGGAGTGATCGCGGCGCTCAAGCGCGGCTCGCTGTTCGACCACGGGGTCATGGGAGTCTCGCTGGCCGGCTATTCGATGCCGATCTTCTGGTGGGG
This sequence comes from Pseudomonas sp. 21LCFQ010, assembly GCF_024129905.1. Classification (NCBI taxonomy): domain Bacteria; kingdom Pseudomonadati; phylum Pseudomonadota; class Gammaproteobacteria; order Pseudomonadales; family Pseudomonadaceae; genus Pseudomonas; species Pseudomonas sp. 21LCFQ010. The sequence goes on from NZ_JAMYDZ010000008.1 coordinate 75,580, forward strand.
CCTGATCCTGATCATGTTCTTCTCGGTGACCCTGGGCTGGACCCCGGTTTCCGGACGCATCGATCTGCTTTACGACATCCCGCCCGTCACCGGCTTCATGCTGATCGACACCCTGCTCAGTGACGAACCGGGCTCGTTCCTCGATGCCCTGCACCACCTGATCCTGCCGGCCATCGTATTGGGCACCATCCCGCTGGCGGTGATCGCCCGGATGACCCGCTCCTCGATGCTCGAAGTGCTGCGTGAAGACTACGTACGCACGGCACGGGCCAAAGGCCTGTCGCCGGCACGAGTCGTGTTCATCCACGGTCTGCGCAACGCGCTGATTCCGGTGCTCACCGTGTTCGGCCTGCAGGTCGGCGCGTTGCTGGCCGGCGCCGTGCTGACCGAAACCATCTTTTCCTGGCCGGGCATCGGCAAGTGGTTGATCGAGGCGATTGGCGCCCGTGACTACCCTGTCGTGCAGAACGGCATCCTGTTGATCGCCTGCCTGGTGATCCTGGTCAATTTCGTTGTGGATATTCTTTATGGCATCGCCAACCCGCGCATCCGTCACCAACGCTGAGATACCAGCCATGAGTGAAGAGCAAGCCAAGGGCGAACAAAGCAGCGCCCAAGCCGTCGATCAGAGCCTGTTCTACCCGTCGCCGTTCAGGGAGTTCTGGCAGGCGTTCGCTAAAAACAAAGGCGCCGTGGCCGGCCTGGCGTTCATGCTGCTGATCATCTTCTGCGCCCTGTTCGCCCCTTGGGTCGCCCCCCATGACCCGAGCGAGCAATACCGCGACTTCCTGCTGACCCCGCCAGCCTGGCTGGAGGGTGGCCAGTGGCAGTTCATCCTCGGCACCGACGAAGTCGGCCGCGATCTGCTCTCACGGCTGATCCACGGTGCGCGACTGTCGCTGCTGATCGGCCTGTCGTCGGTGGTCATGTCGTTGATTCCCGGCATCCTGCTCGGCCTGCTGGCCGGGTTCTTCCCGCGCCTGATCGGCCCGTCGGTAATGCGTCTGATGGACGTGATGCTGGCCCTGCCCTCGCTGCTGCTGGCGGTGGCCATCGTCGCCATCCTCGGCCCTGGCCTGATCAACACCGTGATCGCGATTGCCATCGTCTCGCTGCCGTCCTACGTGCGCCTGACCCGCGCCGCCGTGATGGGCGAGCTGAACCGCGACTACGTCACCGCAGCAAGGCTGGCTGGCGCCACCCTGCCACGGCTGATGTTCGTCACCGTGCTGCCCAACTGCATGGCGCCGCTGATCGTGCAGGCGACCCTGAGCTTCTCCTCGGCGATTCTCGACGCCGCCGCACTGGGCTTCCTGGGCCTGGGTGTCCAGCCGCCCACCCCTGAGTGGGGCACCATGCTCGCCTCGGCACGGGACTATATCGAACGTGCCTGGTGGGTGGTCAGCCTGCCCGGCCTGACCATTTTGCTCAGCGTGCTGGCAATCAACCTGATGGGCGACGGCCTGCGCGACGCGCTGGACCCGAAACTCAAGAACGCCGCCTGAGGAACCTGCCATGTCACTGCTTGAAATCAATAATCTCAGCGTGCGCTTCGGCGATGCCAAAGCCGTTCCCGTGGTCGATGGCCTGTCGCTGAAAGTCGAAAAAGGTGAAGTGCTGGCCATCGTCGGTGAGTCCGGCTCAGGCAAATCGGTGACCATGATGGCCTTGATGGGCCTGATCGATCACCCCGGCATCATCCAGGCCGATGCGCTGCGTTTCGACGGTAACGAGCTGCTCAAACTCAATGCCCGGCAACGACGCAAGATCATCGGCAAAGACCTGGCCATGGTGTTCCAGGACCCGATGACTGCACTCAACCCCAGCTACACCGTGGGTTACCAGATTATCGAAGTGCTGCGCCAGCACCTGGGGCTGTCCGGCAAGGCAGCGCGCCAGCGCGCCCTGGAGCTGCTGGAAAAGGTCGAGATCCCTGGCGCGGCTCAGCGTCTGGATGCTTATCCGCACCAGTTGTCGGGCGGCATGAGCCAGCGGGTGGCGATTGCCATGGCGATTGCCGGTGAGCCCAAGCTGTTGATCGCCGACGAGCCCACCACCGCGCTGGACGTTACCATCCAGGCGCAGATCATGGACCTGCTGCTGAACCTGCAAAAAGAGCAGGACATGGCCCTGGTGCTGATCACCCACGACCTGGCCGTGGTGGCCGAAACCGCCCAGCGGGTCTGCGTGATGTATGCCGGGCAAGCGGTGGAGGTTGGCCAGGTGCCTGGCCTGTTCGACGTACCGGCCCACCCTTATAGCGAAGCACTGCTGGCTGCGATCCCGGAGCACAGTCTGGGCGCCGAGCGCCTGGCCACCCTGCCAGGTCTGGTGCCGGGCCGCTACGACCGGCCGCAGGGCTGCCTGCTGTCACCGCGCTGCCCCTATGTGCGCGACAACTGCCATACCCAGCGCCCGGCCCTGGACCCCAAGGCGCATAGCCTGGCACGCTGTTTCTATCCCTTGAATCAGGAGGTGGCGTAATGAGCGTCGTACTGACTGCCCGCGACCTGCACCGTCACTATGAAGTCTCCCAGGGGCTGTTCAAGGGCAGCGCCACCGTGCGCGCCCTTAACGGCGTGTCGTTCGAGCTGGAGGCCGGCAAGACCCTGGCGGTAGTCGGCGAATCGGGCTGTGGCAAGTCCACCCTGGCCCGCGCCCTGACCCTGATCGAGGAACCGTCAGCGGGCTCATTGCAGATTGCCGGCCGGGAAGTGACCGGGGCCAGCAAGGCGGACCGCAAGCAGTTGCGCCGCGATGTGCAGATGGTGTTCCAGAGTCCTTACGCGTCGCTCAACCCACGCCAGAAGATCGGTGACCAGCTTGGCGAGCCGCTGCTGATCAACACTGACCTGAGCCGCGCCGAACGCCGCGAGCGGGTGCAGGCGATGATGAGCCAGGTGGGGCTGCGCCCGGAGCATTATCAGCGCTACCCGCATATGTTCTCCGGTGGCCAGCGCCAGCGCATTGCCCTGGCCAGAGCGATGATGCTGCAACCGAAGGTGCTGGTGGCCGATGAGCCGACTTCGGCGCTGGACGTGTCGATCCAGGCACAAGTGTTGAACCTGTTCATGGATCTGCAGCAGCAGTTTCAGACCGCCTATGTGTTTATCTCGCACAACCTGTCGGTGGTCCGCCATGTGGCTGATTCGGTGCTGGTGATGTATCTGGGTCGGCCGGCGGAAATGGGGCCGAAAGAAGCGATCTACGAGCGGCCGCTGCATCCTTATACCCAGGCGCTGTTGTCGGCAACGCCGACGATTCATCCTGATCCGTTGAAGCCGAAGATCAAGATTGTGGGGGAACTGCCCAATCCGCTGAGCCCGCCGAGTGGCTGCGCGTTTCACAAGCGCTGCCCGTATGCGACGCAGCGTTGTGCCGAGGAGGTGCCGGCGTTGCGTGAGGTGGATCGACGGCAGGTGGCTTGTCACTATGCGGAGCAGTTTGTGGCGGCGTGACTTGGCGACGGGCCGCTTGTGGGCTCCGTAGGAGCGGCTTCAGCCGCGAAGCTCTTCCGGTCGTTGCAAAGGTCTTTGCCGCAGTTGTCTGGGCTGCGGGTTTCGCCCCGACGGGCGACCCTATTTTGTGCTTGGCAACGTGCCCCGGGCAAAATAGGGGAAAACCGCTTGCTCCTGGTTTGGGTCCGCCCTGCGGGCAGACTTCCCTCCGTCCGGCGCCGATTCGGGGGCCGGCGCGATGGGCGTCCTGCCCAGCGCGCCTGCCCTCGGTTTCAAAATCAGCAGCATCCATGCTGATTTCTCCCCCAAATCGACGCCTACCTTCGGCCTGCACCCAAGTCGCGATTCGCGGCGTCTGTGCCATCTCGGCTCGAAGATCAAAAGCAAACTCAGCGGCAGATCCGAGCCTATGCAGGCTCGTCCGCCGTCAAGGCTTGCGCTTGCGCGGCCCGGTATTGAAAGCAGGCACTTTGCGGACCGGTTTGACCGGTGGGGCGCTGGGTTCGGCTTCGCCGCTGTCGATCCATTTGCCCAGGTTGCCTTTGCCGCCGCTGGCTTTGGGCTTTTTGGGTTTTTTCGGCTTTTTGAGGATCTGGCCGCTGGCGTCGGTAACCGGGACGCGGTGGTCGGGGATGAAATCAGGCTCGTCGTTGCGGGTCAGGACCTGACGGATCAGGGTTTCGATAGCCGACAGTTGTTCGACTTCGTCGGCACATACCAGCGAGATCGCTTCACCGGTCTGGCCGGCACGGCCGGTACGACCGATACGGTGCACATAGTCTTCGGCAACGATCGGCAAGTCGAGGTTGACCACGGTCGGCAGGTCGTCGATGTCCAGGCCACGGGCGGCGACGTCGGTGGCGACCAGTACCTGGATTTCACGGGCCTTGAAGCTGTCCAGTGCGCGTTGGCGGGTGGCTTGCGGGCGGTCGCCGTGGATACCATCGGCCTTGATGCCCAGGCCTTGCAGGCGCTCGGCGAGCTGGTCGACGCCGGCCTTGGTCTTGGCAAACACCAACACCTGGCCCCAGCGCTGTTTTTTGAGCAGATGGATGAACAGTTCAGTCTTGCGCTTTTTGTCGACCGTCACCACCCATTGCTTGACCGTATTGGCTGCGGCGTTGCGCGGGCTGACTTCGATGCTCAGCGGGTTGTCGAGCATCTGCCCGGCCAGCAGCCGGATCTGCTCGGAGAAGGTCGCGGAGAACAGCAGGGTCTGCCGGCGTTTGGGCAACGCAGCGTAGACGTTACGCAGTTCTTCGCTGAAGCCCAGGTCGAGCATACGGTCGGCTTCATCGAGCACCAGAATCTGCACCTGGTTGAACTTGACGGCGTTCTGCCGGTGCAGGTCCAACAACCGGCCTGGTGTTGCCACCAGCACGTCAACACCACGGCGCAGGCGCATCATCTGCGGGTTGATGCTCACGCCGCCATACACCGCATAGGTGCTCAACGGCAGGTGTTCGGCGTACTGCCGAAAACTCTCGTGGACCTGCTCGGCCAGTTCACGGGTCGGCGCCAGCACCAGAGCACGCACCGAGTTGGCAGCGACCTTGGGGCCTTCCATGGTCAGGCGTTGCAGCAAGGGCAAGGCAAACCCGGCGGTCTTGCCGGTGCCGGTCTGGGCGGCGGCCATCAGGTCGCGGCCGTCCAGTACCGCGGGAATCGCCTTGGCCTGCACCGGCGTCGGGGTCTGGTAATCCAGCCCCTGGAGGGCGCGCAACAAGGGTTCGATCAGGCCGAGGGAAGCGAATGTCATGGTAATACCGTAGGGAAAATTCAGCGCAAGGCGCGCAGTTTACCCTATGGGTGCACCGATGCGTCAGGCGCTGGCCTGCTTGACCACCGGCCGCCGCCACTGCGGCAGCCCGATGAGCACCACGGCGCTGACGATCACCAGCATCGCCAGGCCTTCTTCCATACCGATGTATTCATCGGCAAACAACATGCCCAACACCACCGCCACCACCGGGTTGACATAGGCATAACTGGTTGCCGCCGCCGGGCGTACGTTCTTGAGCAGGTACAGGTAAGAGCTGAAAGCGATGATCGAGCCAAACACCACCAAGTACAGCAGCGCGCACCACCCTGCTACCGTGGGCATCTGCTCCAGGTGTTCGCCGCTGAGCTGGCTGCCGATCATCAGGATAACCCCGGCGCTGATCATTTCAGTTGCGCTGGCCATGGGACCGGCCGGCAGTGGCAGGTGTTTGCTCCACACCGAGCCAAACGCCCAGGCCGCCGCTGCAAAAATCAGCAGCGCCGCCCCGTAAGGGCTGGCCTGCAGATTGGAGCCCAGGTTGAGCAAGGCGATGCCGAGCATGCCCAGAGCGATACCGGCCCATTCCAGGCCACTGGTGCGGTTGCCCCACAACAGCCCGGACAACAGGGTGAACAGCGGCACGGTCGCTACCGCCAGGGCGGCCACGCCGGACGACACGTCAGCGTGCTCAGCCAGGGTCACGCCGCCGTTACCGCAGGCCAGCAATAAAAAGCCAATCAGGGTCGCGGCCTTCCATTGCTGCCAGGTCGGTGCCGGCACACCGCGCCAGCGCAGGTAGCCATACATCAAGACACCGGCAAGCAGAAAGCGGATGGCAGCCATCATCAGCGGCGGCCAAGAGGCCACGCCAATACGGATCATCAGGTAAGTCGACCCCCAGATCAGGTACAGGGCCAGGAAGGCGCCAATCAATAACAGGGGGAAGCGGCGGGAATCAGGCATGGCAGGCTCGAAGTCCATTCGTATGGTTGAGCTATTTTAGGAAGCTCAACCGGGATTCATAAGCCATGAAGCTTGTTTAAACGCAGTGTTTACCTGTAAATCAACGGTAATATCCGTTTTTTACTTTCGATTCGAAATCCAGCCCTTTGCCTGCCGGGAGATCCTCGTGGAACTGGACAAATATGACCGCATGCTGCTCAACGCTTTGCTGGAAAACGGGCGGGCGTCTTTTGCGCAACTGGCCCGGCAGGTCAACCTGTCGGCACCGGCGGTCGCCGAACGGGTGGCCAAGCTGGAGGCCAACGGGGTGATTACCGGCTATGAAGCCAAGGTAAACCTGGCCAGGGTCGGCCTGCCGATTCAGTGTGTGATCGAACTGCGCCTGGACAGCCACAGTAAACAGCGCGCCTATGAAGAGCTGTACACGTTTGCCGAACTGATCCAGTGCCACCGGGTGACCGGCGACCCCTGCTTTATCATGCGTGCAGCGGTCGATTCGATGGAGCATCTGGAACAGTTGCTCGACCGCGTGGCGAGCTATGGCGTCAGCAAGACCTCAATGGTGTTGTCCACGCCCATCGAACGCAGCCTGCCAGTGGGTCATCTGGACGTCGGGGTACGCCTGGAAAAGGCCACCGTCAAAGCCCGCGCTGACGCTTGAGGGCTTCGAGGATGCGTGAGGCCGGGACTTTCTGCAGGGTGCAGAACAACTGGTGGGAAACGCTGGCAATCCCGTGTGAATCGCGCAACTGGCCGACCATATGGTTGACCAGGTTGGCCGCCATCTCGGCATCAGCCATGGCCCGGTGCGCCTTGCCGGTGTCAGGCAGGCGCGCATAACGGGTCAGGGTGCCCAGCTTGTGGTTGGGCGCACTCGGCATCAGGCGCCGGGCCAGCAGCATCGAACAGGCAAAGCTTTGCACACGACTGCGCTGGATACGCCCCAATTCGTAGTCCCAGAACTTCTGGTCGAATGATGCGTTGTGCGCGACCAGCGGTGTACTGCCGACAAAATCTGCCACATCGCCCATGACCTGCTCGGCACGCGGCGCGCTGCGGATCATCGCATTGCTGATACCGGTCAGGTTTTCAATGAACGATGGAATCGGCACGCCGGCGTTCATCAGGCTCTGGAACCGATCGACCACCCGACCTTGTTCGGTGATGACCACCGCCACTTCCGTGGCACGGCAACCGGGGCCTGGCGAGATACCCGTGGTTTCAAAGTCGATGACGGCAATACGTTCCACAATCCTGTCCTTCCTGGGGGGTCAATTCTTGAGCAACAGCGCGCCTTCGATCGGCACATAGCGGTCGGCGGCGCGTATCAGTGAGTTGGCGGTCAGCCCTGGCACACCGTAGGCGGCGGTGGCAACAGCGTAACGGCTGGAGATCCGCTCAAGCAGCATGTCGAAGTCGCCGTCGCCGGAAGCCAGCACCACTTCATCGACCTGTGGGGCAAACTCCATGACATCCAGGGTGATGCCGACATCCCAGTCGCCCTTGGCCGAGCCATCACTGCGCTGGATGTAGGGTTTGAGCCTGACGGTAAAACCCAGGTTGCGCAGGATCTGCTGGAACTGTTGCTGTTTGCTGTCGCCCCGGTCAATGGCGTAGGCATAGGCCTGGACAATCTGCCCGCGCTGGCTGACATCGGCCCAGAACGCCGCGTAATTGAAGTGACACCCATGAGCCTGGCGCACGGTGTAGTAGAGGTTCTGCACATCGGCAAACACCGCGATCTTTTTCACCCCAACCACCCCGCGACATAAACAGGCACGCAGTATGCCAGTTATGCGCAGGGCGCGGGGTACGCCAGAGGGGTCGGATCACCGCTCAGACAAAACTGTCGTCGTCATCGAACGAGCCGCTGTCGTCACTCCAACCCGTTTGATTCGGGTTCGACCAGTCATCGGCCTGATAGCTTTGCAATGGCGCATCATGAACAACTTCGACAATTTCCTGCGGTGCGTTGTGGTGACCGAACAGGCTGCTGATGCCTTGCGCCAGCATCACACCACCGGCAACTCCGGCCGCGGTCTGCAACGCACTGCCCAGAAAACCGCTGGCCCTGGACGGCGCTGCGGCGGCGGGCGCAGGCGGTGCGCTATAGCCACTATCACGCCAGCCGCCGGACGATGCGGGCTGCGCGGCGGGCTGCGGCTCGCGGGCACTGCCGGAGCCGAACAGGCTTGAAAGAAATCCGCCACCGCTGGCCGCAGCGGGGCCGGGACGGCTCTGCTGCAATTGAGCCTGGAGCTGGCGGATCTGCTCGTCACGCTCGCGCAGTTGCTGGTTGAGCTGATTGACCGCCGCTTCCTGGACCACAATCGCCTGAGCCATGTAATACGGCGCAGCTGGCTGACGGCGCAAATGCTCGTTGATATGCGCCTCGACTGCCGCATCCCGCACACCCGAGGCGCTTTCGGCACTTTTGAGTTTGCCGAACAGTTCATCGATCAGGACTTGCTCTTGATTGTTCATAGTGACCTCACAAGGATCGTTAAAAGGCCAGCAGACGGCCCTACAGAGGTAATGGGGCTGGGCAAAACCACTTCAAGGACATGACGAAAAAGTTAAAAAGGCCGCCGCCCCGGGCGTGCTTGGTTCGTCACCGGCCTTGGGCTACAGTGTTCGCCGACTTTTTCAAACGACACGCTTACATGAATCCGCTGAACATCCTCCGGGACTCCCTGTATTTCTTTCGCAGCAACCTGCTCAGCATCGTGCTGCTGTGCCTGCCACCGGTGGTGCTCGAAGCGCTGATCAAGCAGGCCGTGGATGGCAGCCTGCCAGCCAATGCCTCACCGGCCTACGGCTTGCTGGTGAGCCTGTTTTTCTACCCGCTCTACAGTGGGGTCCTGATCCTGTTTCTCGATGCCCGCAGCCGTGGCGATCAACCGGGCTTTGCCGAGCTGTGGAGCAGGACCTTGCGCCTGTGGCCGAGCTTTGCCGTGCTGTCGGCCATGAGCACGCTGCTGATCATGTTCGGCCTGTCGCTATTCGTGCTGCCGGGCCTGTGGGTGATGATCAAACTGGCATTCAGCGAATACCTGCTGGTGCTGCGCCAGCGCACCCCGTTCATGGCCATGCGCGAAAGCATGCTGATGAGTACCGGGCACTTCACCCGGATCATGGTGTGCCTGCTGATCATCTACATCCCGCTGTCGCTGATCGAAGCAGGCGGCCTGTATCTGCTGCCGCAACCGCAAAGCCCGGGCGTGTCGCTGCTGCTCAGCAGCCTGGCCAGTTTTCTGCAACTGTTCATGGGCGTGGCGATGTTCCGCCTGTTCATGCTCATTGAGCAGGACCGCCCACACACATAACTCGGCTATGCTGCCAGCACGCCCATCAGGACCCCGAACAGACCCATGAGCCGAATCCTGCTGCGCCTGATCCTGTTGCTACTGCTGCTGACCGGCGTGTTGTGGATCGCGGTGCAGAATCTCACCTGGCGGCCGGCCGAACGCGAGACGGTCACCGCCCGTTGCAGCAGCTCAGTTCAGCCCGACCTGCTGATGCCGGGGCAGGCGCTTAAAGTCATGACCTGGAACATTCAGTACCTGGCCGGCAAGCGCTATGTGTTCTGGTATGAGCAGCCCGACGACAACGGCCCGGACGAGCGCCCTACCCCTGACGACCTGGCGTACAACCTTGATGAAGTGGTGCGGGTGATCCGCGATGAGGCACCGGACCTGGTGCTGCTTCAGGAAGTCAGCGACGGCGCCAGAAACACCGACTACCAGGATCAACTGGCGCTGCTCCAGGAGCGTCTGGTGGATCTGTATCCGTGCAGCACCGAGGCCTTCAACTGGCAGGCCGAGTTCATCCCTGCGCCACGGATCTGGGGCAGCGCCGGGCTCAAGCTGGCGACCCTGAGCCGTTATCGCATCGACAGCAGCGAGCGCCTGCAACTGCCGGTGCAACCGGCCAACCTGCTGAGCCGCCAGTTCCAGCCCAGACCCGCGCTGCTGGTCAGCTACCTGCCACTGCGCGACGGCGGCCGCCTGGCGGTGATCAACACCCAACAGTACGCCCGGCATCCTGACCAGACGACCTTGCGCCAACAGACCGAATTCACCGTCGGGTTGCTTGATCGTCTGCAAGGCAACGGTACGCCCTGGCTGGCCGGTGGCGACTTCGGCCTGCTTGCGCTGGGCCAGTACCAGCGCCTGGACCCGGCCCAACGGCCAGGCTACCAGCGCGACAGCGAACTGCACCTGCTGTGGGACAAATACCCGATGATCCCCACCAACGCCGAAGCCGGCGGCATCGAACGCAGCCAGTGGCTCACCCACTGGCCCAACGACCCACAGCTCAAAGGCCCGGACCGGACCGTCGACTACCTGTTCTACAGCCCCGCACTCAAACGCCTGGAGGCCCGGGTGCGGCAGGAGGACAGTTTGCAGATCTCCGATCATCTGCCGGTGATCGGGCGGTTTCTGTTGCCGGCCAGGCCTTGAAATCAGACGCTGCCGCTTAAGGCTCAAGGCGTGCCGTTGCGCCCGAACACCTGATAGCCGGGCCGCTCGGCCAGCCGGTCATAATAGGCCCGCACATTCGGCAGATCCGGGTGGTCGATGGGGGTTTCATACCAGCGATTCACCGACAGCCCCACGGGAATATCAGCCAGGCTGAACTGCGCGCCGGCTGCATGGCCGCCGGTAACGGCCAGTTGCCGGTCAAGGATTTCCATGGAGCGATTCCAGTTTTGCACCGAGGCGCGAATTTGCGCCGGATCGTCATGGGCCGGTGAGCGCCGCACCAGCGCCATGAATGCGTAGGACCAGGCGCGATTGAGGTCCGCGGCTTGCCAGTCAATCCACTGATCGACGCGGGCACGTTGCGCAGCCACTGCGGGGTACAGCCACCCGGCCTGCTCGCGGTTGGCCAGATAACGAATGATCGAGTTCGACTCCCAGAGCACAAAACCTGCATCGTCGATGACCGGCACCAGCGCATTGGGGTTCAGGTGCTGAACGTCGTCGCCGTTTGCCTGCTCGTGGCCAAGCGGAATGTTCAACTCCGCACAGGCCCACAGGACTTTTCTGACGTTGATCGAGGTGGATTTACCGAACAGCTTGAGCACGAGTGGATTCCTTTCAGTGCATGAGGGGTGTGCGTAATGCCGGGCACGCCGGGAAAACACAATGCCAGATCTTGCGCACCGCCCAAGATGAAATTTCATCCTTACAAATTTAAGTTATGTTGTAACATAACAATTCAACTTGTAAGGAAAGATTTCAATGTCCGCCCACCACCTTCCCGTCCTGACGGCTCTGGCCGCAGCCCTGCTCGCGGCGCAGCCGGTATTCGCCGCCCAACCCGCCGTGACGCTTGATCCGCAAGTCATCACCGCCAACCCGCTGGGCAGCGATGCGCTGGCCTCCCCGACCAGTGTTGTTGAAGGCGACGACCTGACCCTGCGTCAGTCGGCACAATTGGGTGAGACGTTGAACAAGCTGCCGGGCGTGTCTTCGACCTACTTTGGCCCGGCCGCCAGTCGCCCGGTGATCCGCGGCTTCGATGGTGATCGCATTCGAGTGCTGCGCAACGGCGTCGGCGCGCTGGATGCCTCGTCACTGTCCTATGACCACGCCGTGCCGTACGACCCGGCCAGCGCCGAGCGCATTGAAGTGGTCCGTGGCCCGGCGGCGTTGTTGTATGGCGGCAGTGCGGTGGGCGGGGTGGTCAACAGCTTCGATAACCGCATCCCGACAGAACCGGTAGACGGCGTGCACGGTGGCGGCGAGTTGCGTTACGGCGGTGCCGACACCACGCGCAGTGCAGCGGGCAAGCTCGAAGCCGGCGACGGCAACTTTGCCCTGCATGTGGATGCCAACTCGCGGCAGTTCAACGACCTGCGCATTCCTGGCTACGCCCACTCGCGCGATCAGCGTGCGATTGACGGCGACGATAGCAAGCATCGGGTCAACAACAGCGACGGTCGCCAGGACGGCGGCGGCGTTGGCGGCGCCTATCACTGGGACCACGGCTATGTCGGCCTGTCTTACGACGAGTACGACAGCAACTACGGCTCACCGGCAGAAAAAGACGTGCGCATTGACATGGAGCAGCGCCACTACGCGCTGGCCTCGGAAATCCGCGACCTGGAAGGCCCGTTCAGCTCGGTGAAGCTCAACTTCGGCCACACTCGCTATGAGCACAGGGAAATCGAAGACGGCGAAACCGGCACGGTATTCAAGAACGACGGCTATGAGGCACGCATCGAAGCCCGTCACCAGGCCATCGGCCCGGTCGAAGGCGTAGTCGGCGCGCAGGTCGCCAGCAGCCAGTTCCAGGCGTTGGGCGCAGAAGCCTTCGTACCCAAGACCGATACCGACAGCGCCGCGCTGTTCATCCTCGAAGACTGGAAAGCCACTGACCGCCTTGACCTGACCCTCGGCGGACGTCTGGAACATACCCGTTTGCGCCCGGACGCCGCAGGCAACGACCGCTTTGCAGGCGCCGACGCCAGCCACAGCTTCAGCGCCGGCAGCCTGTCATTCGGTGCCATTTATGACCTGACCAAGGTCTGGTCGCTGGCCAGCACCCTGAGCTACACCGAACGCGCGCCGACCTTCTATGAGCTGTACGCCAACGGCCCGCACGAAGCCACTGGCACCTACGAAGTAGGCGACGCCAATGCCGAGAAAGAGAAATCCTGGTCCACCGACCTGGCCTTGCGCTTTGACGACGGCACCCACAAAGGCAGCGTTGGGGTGTTCTACAGCCGCTTCTCCAACTATATCGGCCTGCTGGGCAGCGGCCGCTACCTGAACGATGACGGCGAACAGGTTGATGCCAGCGACGACGACGCCCTGCCGGAATACCTGTACAGCGGCGTCAAAGCCGATTTCTGGGGCCTGGAAGCCCAAGACCACTGGCGCCTGGCGCAAACCCGGTACGGCAACTTTGCCCTGCAAAGCTCAGCCGACTACACGCGCGCCAAAAACCGCGAAACCGGCGAGCCGCTGCCGCGCATCTCGCCGCTGCGCCTGAACACCGCGCTGCTGTGGGACTACAACCACTGGCAAGCCAGCCTCGGCGCCGAACACGCCAGCGCCCAGCGCCGCGTCGCCCAGGCCGAAACCGATACCGACGGCTACACCACCCTCAACGCCAGCCTCGGTTACCACTTCGATGTCGGGCAAAGCCAGTGGCTGGCGTTTCTCAAGGGCGACAACCTGAACAACCAGACCGTGCGCTACGCCAGCTCGATCCTGCGCGATGAAGTTCCGGCAGCCGGGCGCAGTGTGCAGGCGGGGGTGAAGGTAATGTTCTAAAGCTGTAGGGGTAACGCAAATCAGTTAAGCGATTTCAGGCCTGGCTCGTTCCTGGTGGGAGGGAGCAACTGTCTTTGATTGTTCAGAACATTGACAGCGCGATGCCCTGCGTTCGCCAGCAGAGCTGCCTCCCACAGATCCGAGTCGAGCCGGGATCTTGCGTTCGACATCAATCCGGTGAGAGGAAGCTTTGCTCGCGAAGAGTCCACAGCAGATGTGCCGGTTCCACCGGCCCTTTCGCTGTGGTCCGGCACCCCGGCAAGCCAGCTCCCACCGAGGTTTGTGCCTTGCTCCAGTATCGGCATGACACAAAACCGGTGGGAGTCGGCTCAGCCGACGAATACTGCGGAACATTCACAACTGGAATCAGGAGTTTTCCGAAAATCATAGAATCTCCCACCGAGACCGAGCCAAGCCTCACAATCTCTTAACTGACCGGCATTAACCTGTAATTGCGCTTTGCGATCCTGCCGGTGATGCGTTGATAATCACCGTTCTGCGGCTAGCACTCTCTCGCACGACAACCTGACCGACATGCCGCTCGCCACAGAGGTGGCCATTACCGGATGCAAACCGATTAAACTCTTGTCGTTCGTGCTCATACACCCCATTACAGAGGCTTCAAGATGACTCACAAGATCTATGTCGACGGCCAGGAAGGCACCACCGGCCTGCGCTTGCTGGACTACCTGGGCAAACGCGACGATATCGAGCTGCTGCGCATCGATGAAGCCAAACGCAAAGACCCGGTCGAGCGCGGTCGCCTGCTGAACGCCGCTGACCTGGCGTTCCTGTGCCTGCCGGACGCCGCGTCCCGCGAAGCGGTATCGCTGCTGGAAAACCCCAATACCTGCGTGATCGACGCCAGCACCGCGTTCCGTACCGATCCGTCCTGGGTCTATGGCCTGCCGGAACTGGCTGCCGGGCAGCGCGAGAAACTGCGCGCCAGCAAACGCATCGCCAACCCCGGCTGCCATGCCACTGCCTTCATTTTGTTGGTCCGCCCGCTGGTCGATGCCGGCCTGCTGCCAGCCTCGACTCTGCTCAGCGCCACGTCGATCACCGGTTACAGCGGTGGCGGCAAGCAGATGATCGCCGACTACCAGTCGCTGACCCCACAACTGCAAAGCCCACGTCCTTACGGGCTGGGTCAGGGGCACAAGCACCTGCCGGAAATGCGCTTTCAGACCGGCCTGGACAACGTGCCGGTGTTCAACCCGATCGTGGGCAGCTTCCTCAAGGGCCTGGCCGTGACCATCCCGCTGCACACCTCGCAACTGGCCCCAGGCGCCACGCCACAAGCCCTGCAAGCAGCGCTGGCCAAGCACTATGAAGGCGAGCAGTTCATTCGTGTGCTGCCGTTCGGCGACGATGCCGGCAACCTGGACGGCGGCTTCTTCGACGTACAGGCTTGCAACGACACCAATCGCGCCGACCTGTTCGTGTTCGGCAACGATGAGCGTATCAACCTGATCTGCCGCCTGGACAACCTCGGCAAAGGCGCCGCCGGCGCTGCCGTGCAGTGCATGAACATTCACCTGGGCGCTGACGAAGCCACCAGCTTGTAAGCTCGCGCATCTGTTTCACCGGAGGCTGCCCCCGCCTGCAGCCTCCGCTGTTTCCAGGCTTCAATACACTGTCAGCGGTTCTTTACCTTCCCTTTACCGACTCTGTACCAGGATTTACGCCAACCCGGTGTCTCATGGATACATGGCGAATACATTTGCCGCCTGAGGAGACATCATGTTTTCGAAGATCACCAAAATCCTGATGCTGTCCGCCAGCCTGCTGGTGGCCGGTACCGCCAGCGCCGCAGATCGTAACGTGATCGTGCCCGTGCTGGCCGGTGCGGCGGTCGGTGCAGTAGCGGCCACGCTCATTGCCCGCAACGACCGCGATGATGATCGTCATCGTTATTATCGTAAGCCGCCACGTGAATACCGCGAATACCGCCACTATCGCCGGCATCACCCGCCCGTGCAGTACGTGCCGGTGCGGCCATACTATGAACAGCGTCACTATGCGCCACCACCACCGCACTACTACCGTCATGATCGCTACGACCGGCATCGCTGGTAAATGATGCCCAACCATTAACCCTTGCGCGGTTTGGCCCGGGCAGTGGCTTCGGCTACCAACGGGTCATCCGGCCAGTAATGCTTGGGATAGCGGCCCTTGAGATCCTTTTTCACCTCGGCATAGGTGCTGCGCCAGAAGTTGGCCAGGTCCTGAGTGACCTGCACCGGACGTCGCGCCGGTGACAACAAGTGCAACTTGACGATCTGCCGACCATTGGCGATGCGCGGGGTGTCGGACAGACCGAACAGTTCTTGCAGACGCACCGCGAGAATCGGCGGCTGCTCGCTGTAGTCCAGCCGGATCGACGAACCGGACGGCACCTGGATATGCTGCGGGGCCAGTTCGTCGAGGCGTTGCGGCAGCGGCCAGGGCAGCAGGTTGCGCAACATCGACGACAGGTCCAGTTGGGCGAAGTGGCTCAGGCGGCTGACCTTGCCCAGATACGGCAACAACCACTGCTCCAGGCTGTCACGCAGGGCGCTGTCGCTGACATCCGGCCATTCGCTGCTGACCTGTTGCTGCGCATCCAGCTCACGCAACAGCATCACCCGCGCCTGCCACTGGCGCAGTTCCGGGGTCCAGTTCAACAGCTCCAGGCCCTTGCGCCGTACCAGCCCCAGCAACGCCTGGCCTCGTGCAGCATCGTCCAGCTTCGGCAGCGGTTCACTGCTGAGCACCAGTTCACCGACCTTGCGTTGGCGCTCAGCACGCAGTACGCCTTCGCGCTCGTCCCAATCCAGATAATCGATGGCCAGCACCTGTTCGGCCAGCACATTGTCGAACAGTGCCGGGTCAAGATCGGCGGCCAGATAAATGCGCTCCTCGCGCTGGCCCTGGCGGCTGCCGAGGTCCGCGACGACCAGCCATTCATGCTTCATCAGCGCATCGGTTTCACTGAACAACGCCGCCCGACCATTGGCCAGACGATACTCCGCGCTGCCGTCGCGGCGCTGGCGGGCGACCCGGTCCGGATAGGCCAAAGCCAGCAAGGCACCCAGCCAGCGCGGGTGGTCAGGGTCAGCAACCGCCTGGCCCGCTTTGCCGCGCAGGTAACCACGATACTGACGGGCAAGTTGCCGGGCACGCTGCACGCCACCCTGGGCATTGCGCTGGGCTTTTTGTTCACCCGACAGCAGCACCAGACGACTGTGCACATCGGCCCCGGCGCCGCGCAGAATGTCGCGTTCGCCCAACAGCGCGGCCACATCACAAGCCATGTTTGCCAGGCCCAGTTGCTGACCACGCAACAGCAGATGAGCGATACGCGGATGGGCTGGCATCTCGGCCATGGCCTGGCCATGCGTCGACAAACGACCATCGGCTTGCAGCGCGCCGAGACGCTGCAACAGATCGCGAGCCTGGGCAATCGCGGCCGCGGGCGGCAGGTCGAGCCACTGTAACTGCTCCGGGGTCACGCCCCAGCGCGCCAGTTGCAGGGCCAGCCCGGCCAGGTCGGCCTGCAGAATCTCCGCACTGCCGTAGCCAGCCAGTTGTTCATGCTGCGCTTCGGACCACAACCGATAGCAAACGCCCGGCTCCAGACGCCCGGCCCGACCGGCACGCTGGGTCGCGCTGGCCCGGGAGATGCGCTGGGTGTCCAGCCGGGTCATGCCGCTGCCGGGGTCGAAGCGCGGTACCCGGGCCAGCCCTGCATCGATCACCACCCGCACGCCGTCGATGGTCAGGCTGGTCTCGGCAATATTGGTCGCCAGCACCACCTTGCGACTACCCGCAGGTGCAGGATCTATGGCCGCGCGCTGGGCATTGAGATCCAGCTCACCATGCAAGGGACACAGCACAATGTCGCGACGCTCACCCAAGGCATCGGCCAGTTGTTGATGCACCCGGCGAATCTCCGCCTGGCCGGGCAGGAACACCAGCAGGCTGCCGGTCTCGTTGCCCAGCGCATCCAGCACGGTCTGCACCACTCGTGGCTCGACAAACTCACCGGGTTGAAACGGCCGCCCCCATTGAATGTCCACCGGGAACATACGCCCTTCACTGCTGACCACCGGCGCGTCGTCGAGCAACGCCGACAGCCGCTCGCCTTCCAGGGTCGCGGACATCAGCAGGATTTTCAGCGGCGGGTCATCACGCAACAGCTCACGGCCATTGAGACTCAGCGCCAAGGCCAGGTCGGCATCCAGACTGCGCTCGTGAAATTCGTCGAAAATCAGCAAACCCACGCCTTCCAGCGCCGGATCATCCTGCAAACGACGGGTCAGGATACCTTCGGTGACCACCTCGATACGGGTGTTGGGCCCGACCTTGCTGTCCAACCGAATCCGGTAGCCGACCGTCTCGCCGACCTTCTCGCCCAGTTCACTGGCCAGCCGCTCGGCCGCCGCCCGAGCCGCCAGCCGCCGGGGCTCGAGCATCAGAATGGTCTGCCCGGCCAGCCAGGGCTCGTTGAGCAACGCCAACGGCACACGTGTGGTCTTGCCGGCGCCGGGTGGGGCTTCAAGAACCGCTTCGTGGCGGGTAGACAATGCCTGGCGCAGAGCAGGCAATACGGCGTCGATGGGCAGGGAAATCATGGGCACTCCAAAGCTGGGCGGGCAGTATAGCGGCCACGTATGGATACCCGCTCAGAGGTTTTTCAGCGCGCGCTCCAGTTGCGAATGTTCCCAGCCACTAAGGAACGCGGCCGGGTCAGTGCCGCAGCGATGCCAATGCTGCAATGAACCCTCACGACCATCCGGCGCCATGCAGTATTCACAACACAAGGGGCTACCCTCCTCATTGCGCAGGGTCAGTTGCCAGCCGTCAATCTCGGCACGGATGGTAAGCAGGTCAGTTTTGCAGACTGATAAAACAACAAGCTGACGCACACCCTGGGCCACATCTTTGAGAACTTGATAAACCTCCCGCGCCGACAATGGCATTTGTTCGCTCATTTTCATCTCGTGTTCAATAAGATACGGGCATTATGCCGGTATGGCTGCCGAACCAGTGCTTGGCCAGACAGTCTTAGCCTCGCGGTCTTTGCCTTGTATAGTTGCCACTTTTCTACAGGAGTTTCCCATGCGCATTCCTTCCCGATTGATCGGTGGCGTTCTGGCTGCCGCTTTGGTGACCCAATTGTCGGCCTGCGGCAGTATTTTCTATCCTGATCGCCGTGGGCAGATCGAAGGCAAGATCGACCCGGCGATTGCCGTGCTCGATGCCCTGGGTCTGCTGTTCTACGTGATTCCAGGGGTGATCGCACTGGGCGTGGACTTCGCCACCGGCGCCATTTACTACGGCCCGAATGAACAGGCGCAGGTCGATCCGCAGAAGCTGCAACCTGCGGTGCAGGCTGACGGCAGTGTCGATACCCAAAAGCTGCAAGTCATTCTGGAAAGCGAACTGGGCCGCAAAGTGCCGCTGGATGATCCGCGCCTGATCCAGAGCAAGGGCAGCTTCGAGCAACTGGCAAGCCTGGGCCTGAAACCTGCTGCCTGAAGCCCCACGGCATGACCCCAAGGAGGTTGAGTGAGCCGTAACACCGAACATGCACGCCTGCTGCGCCTGGCGACCCGGGCTTCGCTGGCCGTGGCGCTGGTGCTGATCGTTGCCAAGGGTGTGGCCTGGTGGCTGAGCGGCTCGCTGGCCCTGCTGGCCGGCCTCACCGACTCGTTGCTCGATGGCGCAGCTTCGCTGCTCAACCTGCTGGCGGTCCATTACGCGCTGCGCCCGGCCGATGAAGATCACCGCTATGGTCACGGCAAGGCCCAGGCGTTGTCGGGCATGGCCCAGGCGTTGTTCATCAGTGTCAGTGGTGTGTTGATCGGCATGCAGGCCATCGAGCGTATCCAGAATCCTGAACCGCTGATGTCGCAGTGGCCGGGAATCATCGTGACCCTGTTGGCGCTGGCCCTGACAGTCACGCTGCTCAGCTTTCAGAGCCGGGTAATCAAAGTCACCGGCTCCAGCGCGATCAAGGCTGATTCGCTGCATTATCGCTCCGATCTGCTCCTCAATCTGAGCATCTTGCTGGCGCTGGCACTCAGTGCGCTGGGTTGGCCGCAAGCCGATGCCTGGTTCGGTCTGGGGATTGCCGGTTACATCGTCTGGAGCGCGCTACAGATCGCTCGCGAGACCTTCTCGG
The DNA here is from genome assembly GCF_024129905.1 of Pseudomonas sp. 21LCFQ010. Classification (NCBI taxonomy): domain Bacteria; kingdom Pseudomonadati; phylum Pseudomonadota; class Gammaproteobacteria; order Pseudomonadales; family Pseudomonadaceae; genus Pseudomonas; species Pseudomonas sp. 21LCFQ010. Next base: position 95,218 of record NZ_JAMYDZ010000008.1, read on the forward strand.
TGCTGATGGATCAGGAACTGCCGCCGGATGTCAGCGCGCACATGCTGGAGCTGGCCTGCACGGTGCCCGGCGTGTTGGGCGCCCATGACCTGCGCACGCGCATTTCCGGGCAAGTGTGGTTCGTGCAGGTGCATCTGGAGTTACCCGGCTCGCTCACCTTGTCGGTAGCGCATGAGCTATGCGACCTTGCGGCGGCAACCATTACCGCCCAGTATCCGCAGGCCGAGGTACTGGTGCACGCCGACCCGCAGGAAGTGGTGAAGCAAGCTCCAGCCTGATGGTCTAGGCTACTGGACGCTGTAACCGCGCTCATACAGACACGCGCCCATCGCGCGACGGTAGGTGTCCACTACCTGCTCCGAAGGCTGATAGGTCACGTTCGCCGGGTCGAAGCCACTCTGGTCAACGGCCTGGCGGTAGCATTGGTAACGATCGAATTCGACCTGCTCGGCGGTCTGCCCGGCAATCGGCGAGAACTGCGGATCATAGCTGTTGTTGCCTGGCACCGGCTGGGCATAGCCCTGCGGCGGGCTGACCACTTCATAATCCTGGCTGTCGGCCTGCCAGGCATAGTAAGTACCAGCCGCCATAAACAGCAGCGAACCACCGATCCAGACCTCGCGGGTGTAGTCCGGCAGGCTGCGGACCCGGACACCGTAAGGCGGGGTCACCACCACGTAGCGTGAATCCTGCGGGCGATACCAGTAACCACCGGAATAGAAGTAATCCTGACCGCGCCACGGAATGCGCGCATAGCCTTGCGGTGCGCGGTCGAAGTGCTGGCCCGGACGATAGCGCGGCCCCGCCCCCCAGCCATCGCCGCGTCCGTCGGGGCGACCGGCCCAATTGTCACGAGGGCGCTGGTCACGCGGCAGGTCGCGGTAGTAACCCTGGCGCGGTGGCTGAGTCTGCCATACCTGGTCCGGGCGGCCCTGGATCGGCAGATTGTTCTGTTGCTGACGCAGTTGCTGGCGCTGCTGGTTCTGCTGTTCCTGAATCTGGCGCTGCTGCTCGCGTTGCTGCTGGTAGAGCTGCTGCTGTTGCTGGCGCTCGACATTACGCATCTGGTTCTGTTGCTGCTGGATCTGCTGATCTTGCTGGCGCTCAGCCTGGCGCTGCTGGTTGTACTGCTCCTGAAGCTGGCGCTGTTGCTGCTGTTGTTGCTGGTAGATCTGCTGCTGTTGCTGACGCTCGGCATTGCGCATCTGGTTCTGTTGCTGCTGGATCTGCCGATCCTGCTGCAACTCAGCCTGGCGACGCTGGCTCTGCTGATTGTGTTGCGCCCCACCATCGCGCAACTCGTCCAGCGGCGAGCCTGCACGGCGCTCGTCGGCCAGGCTCTGGGCACTGAAGCCAAGGCACAGCAAACCGGAAATCGCTAACTGCCAGAGACTGGATGTCATGCTTTGTTCACCAGGAATGTCACGTTTATAAAAGTAAGACTGCGCAGCCATGGCGCTGTTCGTCGCACTTTAGCAGAGCCAGAAAATAAAAAAGGGGGCCAGATGGCCCCCTTGGGATACGTCGTCCTGGCTCGACGCTTGTGGCGCCGGCTCACTTCATACCGTCTTCTGGACAGTATGCAGCCCGGGGGCCGGGTCCACCCTGTTGGGTGGCGGGCCGCCGCTCATCTGATTCGACGAGCGGCTGTGGACGCTGGGTCCGGGCAGTGATTGGGAGCAGCTCTAAAAATCACTCAGGTTTTTAGAAGTGCCCAGCTGTGAAAAATAATAAACCCGACCAAGCGGCAGATGATTGCTAATATTGCTCAATAAATCATTACTTGCGCAATTTTTCACTTATAGAAAATAATTATGCGCAATTGAACTCGTAAAGGTAAACATCGTGAGCAAGCTCGATAGATATGACCTGAGCATTTTGGCTGAACTGCAGCGCGATGCGCGCATCTCCAACCAGGAGTTGGCCGAACGCATCGGCCTGTCGCCCTCGCCTTGTTCGCGCCGGGTCAAACAGCTCGAAGACGACGGCTATATCGTGCGCCAGGTCGCGTTGCTGGACCGCAAGAAGCTTGGCCTGAGCCTGACCGCCTATGTGCTGATCGGCATGGACCGGCATACCCCGGAGCGGTTCGAGAACTTCGAACAGCATATCCGCAACCTGCCTCAGGTGCTCGAATGCAGCCTGGTGACCGGGATGGACGCCGATTACCAACTCAAAGTGGTGGTGCCAGACATGGATCACTACCAGAAGCTGCTGCTCGGCCACCTGACCCGTATCGAAGGGGTCACCAGCGTCAAATCCAGCTTTGTCCTCAATCAGGTGCTGGCCAGCACCGAAATGCCGCTTGCCCACTTGCGCAACTGACGCGGTGCGAATGATCCGGCCTGGCGTGTTCCTGGAGCCTACAGCTCAAAGCTCTGCAGCTCGCGAAACTGCCCCTGCTCCAACCCGTCCAGGCTCCACGGCCCAATCCTGACCCGCACCAGCCGCAGGGTCGGCAAACCGACTGCGGCGGTCATGCGCCGCACCTGGCGGTTGCGGCCTTCTTTGATTACCAGTTCCAGCCAGCGCGTGGGAATACTCTGGCGAAACCGCACCGGCGGATTGCGCGGCCATAGCTGAGGCTCTTCGATGGCCCGTGCCTCAGCCGGCAGGGTCGGGCCGTCGTTGAGGGTTACCCCGTCACGCAGCTGCTGCAACTGGGCTTCGCTGGGTTCACCTTCGACCTGTACCCAATAGGTTTTAGCCAGTTTGTGCTTAGGGTCAGCAATGCGCGCCTGAAGCTGGCCGTCATTGGTCAGCAACAACAGACCTTCGCTGTCACGGTCCAGACGCCCGGCCGGGTATACACCTGGAATATCGATGAAGTCCTTGAGCGTGGCGCGGCCTTGATCGTCATTGAACTGGGTCAGTACATCGAACGGTTTGTTGAACAGAACCAGCTTCGGCTCGGCCGGGCGCGGCTTGGCGACACGCCGGGGCGCGCCGCTTTTGCCCTGTGCAGGGCGCCGGGAGGCGGAAGGTTTGGCTGGAGGGCGTGGAGTGCGGGACATGAATCTGGCCAGAAAAACAAAGCGCCACTTTAGCAGATTGACCCGAGCCGCCTGAAAAAACCGCCCGGCAGGAACCGCCGGGCGGCATCCGGATCAACGGAACGGTGGCTCGTCGAAGCTGCGCAGTTTGCGCGAGTGCAGCGAGTTGAGCTCGGCACGCAGCAGGTCCAGCGCGGCGATGCCGATTTTCAGGTGCTGACTGACCGCCCGGTTGTAGAAGGCGTTGGCCGAACCCGGCAGCTTGATCTCGCTGTGCAGCGGCTTGTCCGAGACGCACAACAGCGTGCCGTAGGGCACCCGCAGGCGATAACCCTGAGCGGCGATGGTGCCGCTTTCCATGTCGACGGCCACCGCGCGGGACAGGTTGATCAAGGGTCGCTCCTGCGCCCAGGCCAGCTCCCAGTTACGGTCGTCGTAGGTCAGTACCGTGCCGGTGCGCAGGCGCTTCTTGAGTTCTTCACCCCGCTCACCGGTCACCTGCGCGGCAGCTTCCTGCAAGGCCAGTTGCACTTCGGCCAGCGCCGGAATCGGAATGTGCGGCGGCAGTACCCGGTCGAGAATCCCGTCACGGCGCATATAAGCGTGGGCCAGCACGTAATCGCCGATGGTCTGCGACTGACGCAGGCCGCCGCAGTGGCCGATCATCAGCCAGCAATGCGGACGCAATACTGCCAGGTGGTCGGTGATGTTCTTGGCGTTGGACGGGCCGACGCCGATATTGACCAGGGTTACGCCATTGCCGTCTTCGGCCACCAGATGGTAAGCCGGCATCTGATAGCGATGCCAGACCACACTGGCCACCACGCTCTGCGCCTCCTCGGCGTCCATGCTCTTGTCGACGATGACATTGCCCGGCAGCACCAGACGCACGAAACGCGGGTCGTCACGCAGAGCTTCCAGGCCATGCAAAATGAACTGGTCGACATAGCGGTGGTAGTTGGTCAGCAGAATCCAGGGCTGCACATGGCGCCAGTCACTGCCGGTGTAATGCACCAGCCGGCGCAGGGAAAAGTCGGTACGGGCGGCATCGAACAGCGCCAACGGTAGCGGGTCGGCGTTGGCCCAATCGTGCAGGCCGTCAGCGATGCCGTCGGTGGTGGCCGACAGGTCGGTGCTGGGGAACACCCGCGCCAGCGCCGCAGCGGTCACGCCGGTGCCGGCCAGTTCATCACCCTGCTCGACCACGTAGGGGTAAGGGATGGTCTTGTCACTCAGGCCGACTTCCAGCGTCACGTTGAAGTCGCGGATCAGCGGCTTGAGCTGTTCGAGCAGGTATTTGCGAAACGCCGCCGGCTGGGTCACGGTCACACTGTAGGTGCCCGGCAACTGGACCTTGGCGTAGGCACGGGTGGTGCTCGGCACCTCACCATGGACGACATAGGTCAGGCGCAGTTCGGGGTAGCGAAACAGCGCGCGCTGCTGCTCATCAGGCTCGATGCGGTCTTTCAGATAGCGCTTGAGGGCCTGATTCAGTGCGCCGGTGGCACGCTCATGCAGGGCGGCCAACTGTTCGACGGCTTGTTCGGCGGTTTCAACGACAACAAAAGCTTGGGTCACGGTGCGGGTCCTGTATGACGTGCAGAACTGCATCCTGATAGGTTCGGCTGCTTATGTCACCTGCGGCGATGCACGAGCCAGCAAAGTTTCACAGTCCACCCCTCTGGGCAGCCCGCCATAGACCCTCGCCGGTGCGCGCAGGCGAGCGGCAATAAAGGCATCGCTGACGGCACTGACCCTGGCATCGAGCAACAGCCGGGCCTGCAGGGCCACGGCAATGTCTTCGGTCAGTTGCCGCGCGCGGTACGCCAGCTCTTCGCGATCGGCCAGGTCATCCTTGAGCTGGCGGACGTGCCGCGCCAGGTCAGCATCGCCCCGGCCGTCGTCGAGCTCATCAAACAAGGCGTCGATGATGCCCGGCTCACGGGACAGAGCGCGCAGCACATCCAGGCACTGCACGTTACCGGAACCCTCCCAGATCGAATTGACCGGTGCCTCGCGGTACAGCCGCGGCAGGATGCTGTCTTCGATATAGCCGGCCCCGCCCAGGCATTCGGCAGCCTCGTTGATCATCGCCGGCGCGCGTTTGCAGATCCAGTATTTGCCAACTGCGGTAACCAGCCGAATGAAGCGGGCCTGATGGCTGTCGTCGGCGTGATCCAGTGCGTGGCCCATGCGCAGCGTGAGGGCCAGCGCAGCCTCGCTTTCCAGGGCCAGGTCGGCCAGCACATTCTGCATCAGCGGCTGCTCGCCAAGCAGCTGACCACCGACCTTGCGATGCGCACAGTGATGAGTGGCCTGGGTCAGCGCCTGACGCATCAGCGCGCTGGAGCCGATCATGCAGTCATAGCGGGTCATGGCGACCATCTCGATGATGGTTGCCACACCCCGGCCCTCTTCACCCAGCATCCAGGCCAGCGCGCCACGAAACTCCACTTCGCAGGACGCGTTGGAGCGGTTGCCTAGCTTGTTTTTCAGACGCTGGATCTGGAAGGCATTGAGGGTGTCGTCCGGCCGATGACGCGGCAACAGAAAGCAACTGAGCCCTTTATCGGTCTGCGCCAGGGTCAGGAAGGCATCGCACATCGGTGCCGAGCAGAACCACTTGTGGCCGACCAGTTCATAGGCCTGGCCCGCCCCGCCTGCTCCAAGCGCAAAGGCACGGGTGGTGTTGGCGCGCACATCGGTCCCGCCCTGCTTCTCGGTCATCGCCATGCCGATGGTCACACCGGCCTTGTGAGCCATGCCGACATTGCGCGGGTCGTATTGCGTGGCAAGGATCTTCGGCAACCAGGCTTGCGCCAGCTCCGGCTGCACACTGATGGCCGGTACACTGGCAAAGGTCATGGTCAATGGGCAGCCGCTGCCCGGCTCGGCCTGAGTGTGCAGATAACTCAAGGCCGCGCGCGCCACATGAGCGCCTGGCTGCGGCTCACGCCAGGGCAAGGACGGGATGCCATGCTCGATGGCGGTTCTCATCAACAGATGCCAGGCGGGATGAGACTCGATCAGGTCGATACGGTGGCCGTAGCGGTCGTGGCTGTGAAACTGCGGCGGGTGCTGATTGGCCAGAAAACCGGCTTCCATCAACGGCCCACCGGCCAGTGCGCCGTAAGCGTCAAGCCGCCGATCCGCCCAGCCGCCGCCGAAATGCCCGACCCAGGCTTGCAGAGCCAGGTCGCAGCGGTACAGATTGAGGCCATCAAGCGGCGGTGGCTGGTTGGTGACTTCGTGGGTGCTGGCCTGTGAGTAAAGATTCATCAAACGCCTCCTCTCTGTCAGTTAACAGAATCAGGAACAGCCAGTGAATCACGCACCCCGCATCTTAAACAGCGCCATATTGGACGAATTGTCGGCGTTTTTGCCCTGACGCGCGCCAGCGGTCGTCAGCGACTGCGCCTGCAAAGGCAGGCTCAGGCAGAACCGGCTGCCGCGTCCGGGCTCGGAGTGATGACTGAGGCTGCCACCGAGCAGCTCGATCAGCTGCCGGCAGATCGCCAGGCCAATCCCCAGGCCGCCATATTCCCGGGTCATCGAGCTGTCAGCCTGGAAAAACCGTTGATACAGCACCGCATCATTCAGGCGGCTAAAGCCGATCCCGGTATCGATGACCTCAATGCGCAGGGTGAAATGGTCTGCTTCGCGGCGCATGCCATCCATCCGCAAGGTCACGGTGCCGTGGCGGGTGAACTTGATCGCGTTGTCCATCAGGCACTCAATGCACTGATACAGCTTTTCGGCATCGCCGCGCAGCAACCGCGGTACGAAGGGGTCCACTTCAAACGACAGACGCAGCCCCTTGGCCTGCGCAGGGCCGATGAAGCGCTGATGCAACCGATGCGTCAACACCGGTAACTCGAACGGCCCGCACTCGGCATGCAGCACCCCGGCTTGCAGCTCGGTGAGGGTCAGGATGCCATTGATCATGCGCATCATGTCCTGAGCCGAGGCCGAGGCGGTCTGCTGATACATCGACACTTCGCCATCCAGCGGCACGGTCTGCATCAGGTCCAGCGAACCGATAATGCCATTCATCGGCGTGCGCAACTCATGGGTCAGGGTGGCCAGAAACTCATCCTTGAGCCGGTTGCTGGTCGCCAGTTGCTGGTTCAGACGCTCCAGGTCCCGCCCCGCCTCGAGCAGGGTACGGGCCTGCAATTCGCGGGCGTAGTTGATCCGGTCGGCCAGCGCCAGTGACAGCAGCGCGACCTCGATCACCGAGCCGATCTGGCTGGCGTACATGGTCAGGAAGGTATTGGGCAAATAACCGAGCAACATCACCGCGTTAACCAGACCACCGAGCAAAAATGCCGACCAGGCCAGCAAAAAGTAACGCGCCACCCGCACGCCCCGCAGCCAGGCGGTAATCCCGGTGGTGAACACCACCACGGTGAAGACCAGCACCAGCAGGGTGACCATCCGCAGCGCCAGGCCATAATCGGCAAACAGTGCAAGGGCGATCACCAGCACCGCACTGCCCATCACCCACAACAACAGATTATCGACCCAGCGGCCAAGCAACGGGCTTTGCAGAAAGCTGCGGGTGAACTGGCTGGCGAACAGCACCGAGGCGCCGATCAGAAAAGGCGTGGCGGCGTTGGCCCACCATGGGCTGTCGGGCCACAGGTATTCGATGGCGGCGCCATTGATCGATACCTGGTACAGCCCGAACGACGCGATATACAGGATGTAATACAGATAGCTGGTGTCACGCACACTGACATAGATGAACAAGTTATAGACCAGCATGCCCAGCAACACGCCGTAGATCAGCCCGAGCACATAAATGCGCGCGGGCTGTTCTTCGAGATAGGCATGGCTGGACCACAGGTTCAGCGGCGCCTGGACCGAGCCATTGCTTGCCACCCGAACATAAGCAGTCATGGTCTGACCGGGCTTGAGCGGCAGTTCGAACAGGTAGTTGTTCTGGCGAATCTGGCGGCTGGCAAAGGGCAGCATGTCGCCGGTTTTCCAGGCCATCTGCTGTTCGCCCTGGGCATCGATCAGATAGACATCGACATGGTCCATCGGCGGATAGGCCAGTTCCAGAAGCCAGTCGGAGTGCTGCTGCGCATCACGCGGGACGTACGACAGGTCAATTTTCATCCAGAACGCCGAGCGGGAATAACCGGCGTTGAGGGTCGGCTCACCCAAGGGGCGAAACGCTGAGGCCATCTCGGCACTGCTGACCTGTTTGATGTCAGCCTGGCCACTGGCATCCTCCAACACCTGAGTCCAGCGGCCCAGAGAAAGGCTGCGGGTGCTCTCGTCAAACTCGACGGCGCCGGCCAGTAACGGCAGGCAGGCAACCAGCATTATCAGCAAATAGCGCATGAAAGCCCCAAGGTAGTCCGTCGCGGTTCATCGGTCCATGAAGCGACGCCCTGCAGTAGTTTCATCCGTGAAGCAGGCTGAATGATTCCATAAAAGCGGTGAGGCTACCGACGCGCATCTACCTGATGCAAACCCTGGCGTCGTTGGTATGCCAATTGTCTAGACAGCCAAGCATAGCTGTTAATCGTCACTGAGTGTGTTCCCGTTTCAGCACAAATCGCATTTGCGGGGTGACCTGCAGCCACGAAAATTCCATCCCACCAGCAACAGCGCCAGGAAGGTTTGATGATAAGCTCGCGCACCATGAACACTATCTATAGCACCCGCCCCGTAGTTCTCTGCCTTTCCGGCCATGACCCCAGTGGTGGCGCCGGCCTGCAGGCCGATATCGAAGCCCTGCTTGCCCAGGGCTGCCATGCTGCCCCGGCCGTGACCGCCCTGACGGTACAAGACACGGTAGACGTCAGCGACTTCCGCGTTCTGGATCGTGACTGGGTGCTCGCCCAGGCCAACGCCGTGCTCAATGACTCGCCGGTGGCCGCCGTCAAACTGGGCATGCTCGGTTCTACCGAGATGGTCGATACCGTCGTTGCGCTGCTCAGCGCCCACCCTCAGTTGCCCTTGGTCTGCGACCCGGTGCTGCGCGCTGGTGGCGGTGGCCGGCTGGGCAAGGATGAAGTCGGCTTTGCCATGCGCGAGCGACTGCTGCCGATCGCCACCATCGCCACGCCCAACCTGCCCGAAGCGCGGATTCTTGCGGAGTTGCCCGAGGGCACAGCCGATGAGTGCGCCGAACGCCTGCTGCCGTTCTGTGAGCATTTGCTGATTACCGGCGGGCATGGCGACGAGCAACAGGTGCATAACCGCCTGTACAGCCGTAGCGGCGCATTGCATACCTTCACCTGCCAGCGTCTGCCAGGCAGCTATCACGGTTCAGGCTGCACCCTGGCCAGCGCCCTGGCCGGTCGGCTGGCCCAGGGTCAGGAACTGGTCAGCGCTGTCCAATCAGCCCTGGACTACACCTGGCGCACCCTGCGCGACGCCGATCAGCTGGGTCGCGGACAGTTCGTGCCCCGTCGCCTGCCGCTGGATTTCTGCTCATGAGCCGGCCTGCAAAACTGCGCGGCCTGTACGCGATCACCGACGGCCAGTTGCTGGCCGGCAGGTTCCTGGCGTATGTCGAAGCCGCGCTGGACGGTGGCGTCACGCTGTTGCAGTACCGCGACAAGAGCCAGGACGAGTCACGCCGACTGCGTGAAGCCAGTGAGCTGCTGAAACTCTGCGAACGCTACAAGACCCAATTGATCATCAACGATGACGCTGAACTGGCGGCGCGCCTGGGTGTGGGTGTGCACCTGGGCCAGACCGACGGTTCGCTGTCGGGCGCCCGCGCCCTGCTGGGTCACCAGGCCATCGTCGGTGCAACCTGTCATGGGCGCCTTGAACTGGCTGAACAGGCCAAGGCTGACGGGGCCAGCTACGTGGCCTTTGGACGCTTTTTCAACTCGCTGACCAAGCCTGATGCTCCGGCAGTGCCCTTGCAGTTGCTGGAGCAGGTCCGTGCCAAAATCAACCTGCCCATTGCGGTGATCGGCGGCATTACCCTGGACAACGCCGCGCCACTGATCGAGCACGGTGCCGACCTGCTGGCGGTGGTCAACGGCCTGTTCGGCGCCGACAGCCCAGCGCAAGTCACCCGTCGCGCACGGGCGTTCAACGATTTGCTGGTGCGCACCTGACAGGCCGTTAAAAAACGTAGGCGAGGCAGCCAGTGCAAGGCAAAAACAGGCGAGAAAGCGCAGTTTACGAGCACTAAATGAGCATTTTGAGCCGGTTTTTAACGCAGCAATGGCGCGCGTAGCGCCGTAGGCGCCCAGCCAGCAGGTAGTTTTTCAACAGCCTGCTGATCAAATGAGCCTGAAGCCGCTGCCGGCTTCCAGGCTCAGCAGTGCCCGCTTGCGCTCCACGCCACCGGCATAGCCGGTCAGGTCGCCGGCCGCACCGACCACCCGATGACACGGCACGATGATTGAAATCGGATTACGCCCATTGGCGGTGCCAACCGCACGCGAATGCCCGGCGCTGAGCCCCATTTTTTTTGCCATCGCCCCGTAGGACAGCAGTTCGCCATAGGGAATACGCGCCAGTTCCTGCCAGACCTGTTCCTGAAACGGCGTACCGCGAGCGCGCAGGGGCAGCTCGAACACCTGCCGTTCACCGCTAAAGAACTCCTGCAATTGCTCGCGGGCCATGGCAATGATGCGCGGCAATGCGCCGTCGTCAGGCATCACCAGCAGTTCGGGGTAGTGCTTCTGACCAACAAAGAACACGCCGGTCAATGCGTCGTCTTCGGCGCGCAGCACGATATCGCCCAACGGGCTGACAAACAGATAACCCGGTTTCATCGTTTTGCCTCCTCACTCAACCGCCACAGATGCACCACCGCATACGCGCGCCAGGGAGCCCAGCGGCTGGCGTAGTCATCGAGTTGCGCGGCAGTGGCGCAACCCAGGTATTTTTTCAGCACCGCATCACCCTGCGGGAACGCATTGGGCCAGCCCAGCGCCCGCATGGCAATGTATTGCACGGTCCACTCGCCAATCCCGCGAATCTGCCGCAACGCGGCCAGGGTCGGCTGCAACGGCACCAGTGGCTCCAGCACAATGGCGCCTGCCGTCACTTGCCTGGCGACCTCGATGATCGCTTCGGCACGGATACCGATCAGCCCACAATCGATCAGCGCCTGCGATTGCAACCCGGCAATCACTGGCGCAGCCGCAAAGGCATGGCGCAGCCCGGCAGGCGCGCCCGCCACCGGGGTGCCATAGCGCTCGGCGATGCGGCCGAGAATCTGCCGCGCCCGCAGCACCGAAATCTGCTGGCCCACCACCGCACGCACGGCAATCTCGAAACCGTCGAACGTCCCCGGCACGCGCATGCCCGGCAAACCATCGACCAGCGTGCCGAGGTGTTCATCGACCAGATCGGGTCGGCAGCCGGTATCGAACACCCGACGAACCAGCCCCAGCACCTGGACGATGGCCGGTTGTAATGAGCTGGAGACCTCCACTTGCAGGGCATGGCGCTTGCCGACATGACTGACACTGATCCAGCCTGCCAGGCGTGTGCCGCCCTGCTCGACCTCAATCAACCGGCTATAACGCTCAGGCTCGACACACTCGACCCCGGCAATGCAGCGCTGCGCCAGAAAAGCCAGCACCCCTTGCCAGGCGAAAGGCGGCCGGTAGGCCAGCTCGAAACGCAGGCCCTGGGTCAGTGATGCCTGGCGCGTCTTGCGCAGCCGCGATGGGTTAAGGCCGTAGCGCGCCAGAAACACATCATTGAAACGCCGCACACTGCCAAACCCCGAAGCCAGGGCCACCTCGGCCATGGGCAGGCCAGTGTCGGTCAGCAGCCGCTTGGCGGTCAGCAGCTTCTGGGTCTGGGCATAGCCGACCAGCCCCACACCGAACTCGGCCTCGAAGATTCGCCGCAGATGCCGGGCCGTCACCCCGACCCGCTGCGCCAGATCCTCCAGGCTGCGACCCGTGAGGTAGCCTTGCTCGATCAGGCGCGCCGCGGCCTGCGCCAGATGCCCGGAAACATCCAGTGCCGCGTGCCCTGGGGCCAGCTCGGGACGACAACGCAGGCATGGCCGATAACCGGCCTGCTCAGCCGCCGCCGCACTGCTATAGAAGGTGCAATTGCTGGCCAGCGGTGCGCGCACCGGGCAGACCGGCCGGCAGTAGATACCGGTCGACGAGACGCCCATGAAAAACCAGCCATCGAAGCGACGGTCTCGGGCCACGAAGGCGGCATAGCAGGTTTGCGGATCGAGTCTGTTCATGGGCCGACTGTAACCCCGTGCGGGGCGAAAGTCTGGCTGAAATCGGACATCGACAACCGGGCTGCCGAGGCATTTGTTATAGTGCCACCTCTTGCGCCGCCAGCACTGGCGCAAACCCGATTTCCGTTTCAAAAGCAGAGACCCGATCATGTCCCGTTCCGAAACATTGTTCGCCAATGCCCAAAAACACATCCCCGGAGGCGTCAACTCTCCGGTGCGAGCGTTCAAGAGCGTGGGCGGCACGCCGCTGTTCTTCAAACATGCTGCGGGCGCCTATGTAACGGACGAAGACGACAAACGCTATGTCGATTACGTGGGTTCCTGGGGGCCGATGATTCTCGGTCACAGCCACCCGGAGGTGCTCGATGCGGTGCGCAGCCAGTTGGAGCACGGCCTGTCCTATGGCGCGCCGACCGCCATGGAAACCGAAATGGCCGACCTGGTGTGCAGCCTGGTACCGTCCATGGAAATGGTGCGCATGGTCAGCTCGGGCACCGAGGCGACCATGAGCGCCATTCGCCTGGCCCGCGGCTACACCGGCCGCGACAGCATCATCAAGTTCGAAGGCTGCTATCACGGTCACTCCGACAGCCTGCTGGTCAAGGCCGGCTCCGGCGCGCTGACCCTCGGCGTGCCAAGCTCACCCGGCGTACCGGCGGCGTTCGCCAAACACACCCTGACCCTGCCATTCAACGACCTGTCGGCTGCCCGCCAGATGCTGGCCGAAGTGGGTCAGGAAGTGGCATGCATCATCGTCGAGCCGGTGGCCGGCAACATGAACTGCGTACCGCCAGCGCCAGGCTACCTGCAAGGCCTGCGTGACCTGTGCGATGAGCACGGCGTGGTGCTGATCTTCGACGAAGTGATGACCGGCTTCCGGGTCGCCCTGGGCGGCGCGCAGGCCTACTACGAGGTGACTCCGGACCTGTCGACATTCGGCAAGATCATTGGCGGCGGCATGCCGGTGGGCTGCTTCGGCGGCAAGCGCGAAATCATGTCGCACATCGCACCGCTGGGCCCGGTCTATCAGGCCGGAACCCTGTCGGGCAACCCGCTGGCGATGGCCGCCGGCCTGACCACCCTGCGCCTGATCAGCCGCCCGGGCTTTCATGACGAACTTGAAGCCTTCACCGGCCGTCTGCTCGCCGGTCTGCAGGCGCGTGCCGATGCCGCCGGTATTGCCTTCACCACCACTCAGGCCGGTGGCATGTTCGGCCTGTACTTCACTGAACTGAAAGACATCGTGACCTTTCAGGACGTAATGAGCAGCGATGCCGAGCGCTTCAAGCGCTTCTTCCACCTGATGCTCGACGGCGGCGTGTACCTGGCGCCAAGTGCCTTCGAGGCCGGTTTCACCTCCATCGCCCACGGCGAAGCCGAGCTGCAACTGACCCTGGATGCGGCTGAAAAGGCGTTTGCAGCGCTGAAATAAGCCATCGGCCAGCCCTGGTCACTCATCAGGGCTGGCATCGGCTTAGTGCTTTACCCTCTAAAAACAAGCGTTTTAAAAGCCGTGCAGCAGAAAAACCGTAAACACTTTGTAAGGTTGCCTCAGCTTATTTCATAATGCGCGCCAGCACCTTTCGCTGTACGGGCCCAGCCCGCACCTTTTTCGCCCGCACCTTATCCAGAGGTAAGTCGACTCCCATGAACCGCACCGGCCGCACCCTTGCATTGGGCTGCCTGTTGCTTATCTTTCCCCTGCTGGCCCAAGCCGCAGGTGGCAACTCGCTGCTGATTCCAGCGATGGGTCGTTGCACCCTCAATACACTGCCGGAAAACCTGCCCGACGCCCTGGCGGCGTGCAAACAGGCCGCACAGTCCGGGGATGCACAGGCGCAATACGAGTTGGGCGAGTTCTACTACGAGGGCAAACAGACATCTCGCGATCTGGCGCAGGCGCTTGATTACTTCGAGAAAGCGTCGCTGCAGGGTCATGCCCAGGCGCAATACCGACTGGGTTCGATGTTCGCGGCCGGCGAAGGCGTGCCGATGAACAACATCCAGGCTTACGTGATTCTGAAGATGGCGGCGGTCAACGGCGCAGAAGATGCCCTTGACGCAGCTGACGAAGTCTCGGCAAAGATGCAGCGCAGCGAGCTGGAGGCCGCCACCCAGGTACTTGGGCAGATCTTCCGCAAGTACCTTCTGGAGTTGCAGACAGCCGAAGGGCGGACGCCGTTCTCGCCGCTGCCTTAAGCATTATTTCTCCGGCATCGGTACCGGAAACGGCATTACATTGCCGGTGCCTTTCGCTTCACTGATCTTCGGCGTGCCCATCCGCTCGACCTCGTCGATGCGCACGATCGAGTGCATCGGCACAAAACTGCGTACCACACCCTCGAATTGCGCCTTGAGCTTTTCTTCACTGGGGTCGACGACCACGGTGGTTCGCTCGCCAAAGACAAACTCTTCCACCTCAAGAAATCCCCACAGATCACTCTGATAGATCTGCTTGGCGTACATTTCGAACACCTGGCCCTGGTTGAGGAAGATCACTTTGTAGATGGGAGATTCACGTTTGGTCATGGTTGCGGCAAGGATCGCTTGGCAGAAAAAAGGCCGAAACTATAGCACGTCGCTCAGACCGGCAACGCTAGAAGACGGCACAGTTCATCCCTATAATGCGCGGTTCTTTGAATCAGCAGATTATTTGAGCATGGCCAAGAAGCTTTATATCGAAACCCACGGTTGCCAGATGAACGAGTACGACAGCTCGCGCATGGTCGACCTGCTGGGCGAGCATCAAGCCCTGGAAGTCACCGCACGTGCCGAAGATGCCGACGTGATTCTGCTCAATACCTGCTCGATCCGCGAACGCGCCCAGGATCGGGTGTATTCCCAATTGGGCCGCTGGCGCGAACTGAAGCTGGCCAACCCGGAAATGGTCATTGCTGTCGGCGGCTGTGTCGCCAGCCAGGAAGGCGCGGCCATCCGCGACCGGGCCCCTTATGTCGACGTGGTGTTTGGTCCACAGACCCTGCACCGCCTGCCGGAAATGATCGACGCCGCACGGGTCAGCCGTGAACCGCAGGTTGACGTTTCGTTCCCGGAAATCGAAAAGTTCGACCATTTGCCCGAGCCGCGGGTCGATGGCCCGACCGCTTATGTGTCGGTCATGGAAGGCTGCAGCAAATACTGTACGTTCTGTGTGGTGCCCTATACCCGTGGCGAGGAAGTCAGCCGACCGTTCGATGACGTGATCGGTGAAGTCATTCACCTGGCCGAGAACGGTGTGCGCGAAGTCACCTTGCTGGGCCAGAACGTCAACGGTTATCGCAGCACCAACCCGGACGGCAGCGTGGCCGATCTGGCCGACCTGATTCGGGTGGTCGCAGCGATCGACGGCATCGACCGGATTCGCTACACCACTTCGCACCCGCTGGAGTTCTCCGACAGCCTGATCCAGGCCCACGCCGAGGTGCCGGAACTGGTCAAACACCTGCACCTGCCGGTGCAGTCAGGCTCTGACCGGGTTCTGGCGGCGATGAAGCGCAACCATACTGTGCTGGAGTACAAGTCGCGGTTGCGCAAGCTCAAGGCGGCGGTGCCAGACATTTGCATCAGTTCGGACTTCATCATTGGCTTTCCTGGCGAAACCGAGAAAGACTTCGAGAACACCATGAAGCTGGTTCAGGATGTGGGCTTCGATTTCTCGTTCTCGTTCATTTATAGCCCGCGCCCTGGCACGCCGGCCGCCGACCTGAAGGACGAAACCCCCGAAGAGGTGAAGAAGCAGCGGCTTAATGCCTTGCAGCACCGTCTGAATCAGCAGGGCTTTGAGATCAGCCGACAAATGGTCGGCAGCACCCAGCGGATTCTGGTGACCGATTACTCCAGGAAGGACCCGGGGCAGTTGCAGGGGCGTACCGAGAACAATCGCATCGTCAACTTTACGTGTGACAACCCGCGGTTGATCGGGCACTTTGTCGATGTGCATATTGATGATGCGCAGCCGCACTCGTTGCGTGGGTCGTTGTTGCAGTAAGGCAACTATCGGGCTTGGCTCGCCCCCGTGGGAGGGAGCTTTGCTCGCGACAGGGCCAGTAAAGCCGGTGCATTTGCGCAGGCCTCACCAGAGCAGTCGCCAGCAAAGCTGCCTCCCACAGGACCGTGTTGTCCTTGACTGATCGGCATTACCCTGTAAGGGCGACCTCGGCCTGGGCGGATCACCCCGCTCGCTGCCAACCAATTACAAGTCAGAGCTTTCCCACAGCGAACACTGGGGTTATTCTTCAGTTCAATTCAACAGCCGTCGGGCGGCTAAAAAAGACCTTGAACGCACCCATAGAACCTCATCGTTTCATCCTCGAACCTTTCGAGGCCCATCGTTTCGCCAACCTGTGCGGACAATTCGACGAGCATCTGCGCCTGATCGAACAGCGCCTGGATATCGAGATCCGTAACCGGGGCAATCAGTTCGAGCTGATCGGCGACGCCCAACGCACGTCTTCTGCGGAAAACCTGCTGCGCTTGCTGTACCGGGAGACCAAAGGCTCTGACCTGACCCCGGACATGGTGCATCTGTTCCTCCAGGAATCGGGCATCGAGGCCATGAATGCCGGTCCCGCCGCTGACCCCAGTGTCGCGCTGCGGACCAAAAAAGGCATGATCCGGCCGCGGGGTTTCAACCAGCAGCGCTACGTCAAATCGATTCTCGGCAACGACATCAACTTCGGCATCGGTCCGGCCGGCACCGGCAAGACCTACCTGGCGGTGGCTTGCGCCGTCGATGCGCTGGAGCGCGAGCAGATCCGCCGCATCCTGCTGGTGCGTCCGGCAGTTGAGGCCGGCGAGAAGCTGGGCTTTCTGCCCGGTGACCTGGCGCAGAAGATCGACCCCTACCTGCGTCCGCTCTACGATGCGCTTTACGAGATGCTCGGTTTCGAATACGTAGCCAAGCTGATCGAAAAGCAGGTCATCGAAATTGCTCCGCTGGCCTACATGCGTGGTCGCACCCTTAATAACAGCTTCATCATTCTCGACGAGAGTCAGAACACCACCGTCGAGCAGATGAAAATGTTCCTGACCCGTATTGGCTTCGGCTCCACCGCCGTGATCACCGGTGACATCACCCAGGTCGACCTGCCACGCGGCACAAAATCGGGCCTGGCGCACGTCATCGAGGTGCTCAAGGACGTGCCGGGCATCAGTTTCACCCACTTCAAGCCCAAAGATGTCGTGCGCCATCCTCTGGTGCAACGCATCGTCGAGGCCTACGAGCGCTTCGAAACGCAGCACGCCGACCCGGCCACGAACCAGCGGGGCAGCGACCGCGATGCTTGAGCTGGACCTGCAAATCGCCAGCAAGGATGCGGCACCGACTCAAGCCCAGTTTCGCCTGTGGTGTGAAATGGGCTTGCGCCAGCGCAAGGCCGACTCGGAAATGACCATCCGGCTGGTGGATGAAACCGAAGGCCGCGAGCTCAATCACATCTGGCGGCAAAAGGATTACGCCACCAACGTTCTGTCGTTCCCGGCGGACGTTCCTGACGAGTTGCTGGATATTCCGCTGCTTGGCGATCTGGTCATCTGCGTGGCAGTGGTCAATCGCGAAGCGCAGGAGCAAGGCAAGAGCGTTGATGCGCACTGGGCGCACATGGTTATCCATGGTTGCCTGCACCTGCTCGGCTACGACCACATCGACGATGAGGAAGCCGAAGAAATGGAAGCGCTGGAACGAACGTTGCTTGAGGAGCTGGGCTACCCGGATCCCTACGCGGACGACGAGAGCGACGAACCCCAACATTCAGACACACCACGCAAGGACCACGAGTAAGGGCCATGAGCGAAGATCGATCGAGCAACGGGCAAAAGTCATGGCTGGGCAAATTGACCCAGGCTTTTGCCCACGAGCCCAAAAACCGCCAGGAGCTGCTTGAGCTGCTGCGCGAAGCACACCAGAACAAACTGCTCGACAGCGAGGCGCTGGCCATTGTCGAAGGCGCCATCCAGGTCGCAGACCTGCAGGTGCGCGACATCATGGTTCCGCGTTCGCAGATGATCAGTATCAAGGCGACGCAAAGCCCGCATGAATTCCTGCCGGCCGTCATCGACGCCGCGCACTCGCGTTACCCGGTCATTGGCGAGAGCCACGATGACGTGCTTGGCGTGCTGCTGGCCAAGGACCTGCTGCCCTTGATCCTCAAGCAGGACAGCAACCCCGACGACATCAAGAACCTGCTGCGCCCGGCCACGTTCGTGCCCGAGTCCAAGCGCCTCAACGTGCTGCTGCGCGAATTTCGCGCCAATCACAACCACATGGCCATCGTCATTGACGAATACGGCGGCGTGGCGGGCCTGGTGACCATCGAAGACGTGCTGGAACAGATCGTCGGCGACATCGAAGACGAGCACGACGTCGAGGAAGACAGCTACATCAAGCCATTGCCCAGCGGTGACTTTCTGGTCAAGGCCCTGACCCCTATCGAGAGCTTCAACGAGTTCTTCGACAGCGAGTTTTCCGACGACGAGTTCGATACCGTCGGCGGCCTGGTCATGAATGCTTTCGGCCATCTGCCCAAGCGCAACGAGACCACCGAGATCGGCGCCTACCGTTTCCGCATTCTCAATGCCGACAGCCGCCGCATTCACCTGCTGCGCCTGAGCCCTGTTTCAAGAGTATGAGCCGTCTCTATTAAGGAAACCTGATGCGCTGGATCACCCGCCCCGGCTGGCCCGGTAACCTGCTGGCCGTGGCGGCCGGTGGCCTCACCACCCTGGCATTGGCGCCGTTCGACATCTGGCCGCTGGCCATGGTTGCCATTGCACTGTTCTACCTTGGCCTGCGCGATGTGAGTCCGCGTCAGGCGCTGGTACGGGGCTGGTGTTTCGGCTTCGGCCTGTTTGGCGCGGGGACCAGCTGGATCTACGTCAGCATCAACACCTACGGTGGCGCTTCGGCGCTGCTGGCAGGCCTGTTGATGCTGCTGTTCATCGCACTGATCGCCCTGTTCTTCGCCCTGCCAGCCTGGCTCTGGGCACGCTGGCTGCGACGCAGCGAGCGGCCGCTGGCCGATGCGCTGGCGTTCGCTGCCCTGTGGGTTTTGCAGGAAACTTTCCGCGGCTGGTTCCTGACCGGCTTCCCGTGGCTGTACTCGGGTTATAGCCAGCTCGATGGTCCATTGGCCGGGCTGGCACCGGTCGGCGGCGTCTGGCTGGTGTCCTTTGCCCTCGCCTTGAGCGTTGCGCTGCTGTGCAACCTGCCGCGCCTGCGCAACCAGCCCTCGTTACTGGCGGCGGCAGTCGTACTGCTGCTCGGTCCCTGGGCAGCAGGCCTGGCCCTGAAGGATCATGCCTGGACTTCGCCCTCCGGCAACCCCCTGACCGTCGCGGCGCTGCAAGGCAACGTCGAACAGATGCTCAAGTGGGACCCGGCGCACCTTAACGCGCAACTGGCGCTGTACCGCGACATGACCTTTCGCTCGCAACCGGTCGACTTGATTGTCTGGCCGGAAACTGCCGTACCGGTGCTCAAGGAAATGGCCGAAGGTTACCTGAGCATGATGGGCAACTTCGCCGGCGAGCGACGTTCGGCGCTGATTACCGGCGTGCCGGTGCGCGAACTCAGCGGCCGCGGCGAGTACCGCTATTACAACGCGATCACCGTCACCGGCGAGGGTGACGGCACTTACTTCAAGCAGAAACTGGTGCCCTTCGGCGAGTACGTACCGCTGCAGGATCTGCTGCGCGGCCTGATCGAGTTTTTCAACCTGCCAATGTCGGACTTTGCCCGCGGGCCAAATGACCAGGCGCTGTTGCAGGCCAAGGGTTACCAGATCGCGCCGTATATCTGTTACGAAGTGGTCTATCCGGAGTTCGCGGCCAGCCTGGCCGCCCGCAGCGACCTGCTGCTGACCGTGAGTAACGACACCTGGTTCGGCACCTCGATAGGCCCTCTGCAGCACCTGCAGATGGCGCAGATGCGCGCCCTTGAAGCAGGCCGCTGGATGATCCGCGCCACCAACAACGGGGTCACCGCCCTGATCGACCCGTATGGCCGCATCACCCGGCAAATTCCGCAGTTCGAACGTGGCGTGCTGTATGGCGAGGTGGTGCCGATGCATCACCTGACCCCGTACCTGCGCTGGCGCTCCTGGCCACTGGGGATTGTCTGCGCCGTGTTGCTGGGCTGGGCGTTCATCACCCGCCGCAAAGCAGCATAACCGCCGCGGGTTACGGATACACCCACGGATACACCAGTGCTCCTGCTGCTTCGTTAAGCAGCAGGGCGCTCTGGCCAAAGGCACGGCTCTCCGGTAACCAGCCGCCGAAAGGTCGGGCATTGTCCACGCCCAGAAAGCCCACCGGCGCGCCGATCACCGTAAAGCCAGCCTGCTCGAAACTCCAGCGTGCGCGGGGCATGTGCCAGGCCTGGGTGACCAGCACCACGCGGGTCAATCCCGACGGCGCCAGTTGCTGCGCGGTCATGGTCGCGTTTTCCCAGGTAGTGCGGCTGCGCTCTTCAAGCCAGCGCACACTGACGCCGAAATCCCGGTTCAATACATCACTCATGATCCGCGCTTCACTGGGCGGCTGGCCGTAATGCAGACCTCCGCTGACCAGCAGTGGCAGCCCGCTGGCTTTGGCCAGGCGTGCGGCCATTTGCAAGCGTTGCAGGCCCATGTCGGTGGGCACATCTTCACCCCAGGCCGGCGCGTTGCGCTCACGGCCATTGCCCAGCACCACGATTACATCGGCCTGGCCGGCAAGTGTCGTCCACTGCTCAAGCGCCAGTGGCGGCACCCGCTCCAGTTGCCGGGCAGCCTGCTCGACCGCCACCGGCAGGCTCATCAACCATAAGCCGCCCAGCCCCGTCACCCAGCACAGCAAGGCCAGGCGCGGTCGCGAACGACGCAGCCACCAGCCCAGCACAAGCAGAAGCAACAGAACACCCGGAGGTAACAGCAGGGTTTTGAACAGATAACGCAAAGGCATCGGGCATCTCCATCGATGCCCGAAGCCTAGATTGATTGGTGCCAGGCAACAATGCCTGCTGAACGGGCCCGCAGCCCGCGATGATCAGAACTTGAAGATATTCTGTGAATAACGGCCCGATCTGGCCACGGTGTTGGTCCGCCTCTTGTCTTCGAGCCAGATGACTCTGGCCAAATCCTGCGACACCCTGACTGGCACGGATCGCTCCGGTGCATCATTGAAGCTGCCCTCTGACTTACCCTTAACAGCCCCGTTTGCCGCCTTCACGCCTTTTTCAAGGTAGGCCTCGATCCACTCGAATTCAGCATCGCTCAACCCATCAAGTTCAAGCTCATCGGGTAACTCATTGCGAAGCCGGACTGCTGTGCTGGCCGTTTCCAGCGCAAGCCCGAGTCGATTGATCAAACGTTCATACAGCTCAGAAGTGACTACTGTGTGCTGCAACTCTGTCATCCGCTCACCTCTTTGAAGATAGAACATACCCTCGTTGTTGAGCTTAGCGCTGCTATTGAAACAGGCGGGAAACTGCGACAAACGGCAGGAACTGGCCAGCGAATGCGACGCTGGGCGGTTTTTTTGCCGCTCGCCAGCGCAATCAGGGTTTCCCTCGATAGACAGCGCTCATGTATGCTACGGCGTTTCCTGTCACTCCACTTGCGCTCTCCTGAGCCGGAACGCAGCGCCCAGCCCTCGTGCCGGGTGCCGAACGACTCGGCGAAGCGATGAAGAGGCCAAGGGTCACCAATCCTTAGTTAAAAGCAGCCATGCACGAACTCTATCAGCCCCGCGAAATCGAAGCCGCCGCCCAATCCTTCTGGGATGAGCAAAAGTCTTTTGCAGTCAGTGAACAGCCAGGCAAGGAGACTTTCTACTGCCTGTCGATGTTTCCTTACCCCAGCGGCAAGCTGCACATGGGTCATGTGCGCAACTACACCATCGGTGACGTGATTGCCCGTTACCATCGCATGCAGGGCAAGAACGTCCTGCAACCGATGGGTTGGGACGCTTTTGGCATGCCGGCAGAAAACGCCGCGATGAAGAACAACGTCGCGCCGGCCAAATGGACCTACGAAAACATTGCCTACATGAAGTCCCAGCTCAACAGCCTGGGCCTGGCAATCGACTGGTCCCGCGAAGTGACCACCTGCAAGCCCGACTACTATCGCTGGGAGCAGTGGCTGTTCACCCGCCTGTTCGAAAAAGGCGTGATCTATCGCAAGAACGGCACCGTCAACTGGGACCCGGTGGACCAGACCGTACTGGCCAACGAGCAGGTCATCGACGGCCGTGGCTGGCGTTCGGGCGCGCTGATCGAAAAGCGCGAAATCCCGATGTACTACTTCCGCATCACCGACTACGCAGACGAACTGCTCGAAAGCCTCGACGAACTGCCGGGCTGGCCTGAGCAGGTCAAAACCATGCAGCGCAACTGGATCGGCAAATCCCGCGGCATGGAAGTGCAATTCCCCTATGACCAGGCGAGCATCGGCCACGCCGGCGCGCTGAAAGTCTTCACCACCCGTGCCGACACGCTGATGGGCGCCACCTACGTGGCGGTGGCCGCCGAGCACCCGCTGGCCACCCAGGCCGCCGTCAACGACCCGGCGCTGCAGGCGTTCATCGAAGAATGCAAGAGCGGCAGCGTCGCCGAAGCCGACGTTGCCACCCAAGAGAAAAAGGGCATGCCCACTGCCCTGTTCGTCGAGCATCCGCTGACCGGTGAGAAACTGCCGGTGTGGGTCGCCAACTACGTGCTGATGCACTACGGCGACGGCGCGGTCATGGCCGTACCGGCCCACGACGAGCGCGACTTCGAATTTGCCCGCAAGTACAACCTGCCGATCAAGGCCGTGGTGCGCACCAGCGCTGGCGACGAGGTCGGTAGCGATTGGCAGGCCGCTTATGGCGAGCATGGCCAGTTGATCAATTCCGGTGAGTTCGACGGCCTGGACTTCCAGGGTGCCTTCGACGCCATCGAAGTGGCACTGATCAGCAAGCAACTGGGCAAATCCCGGACCCAGTTCCGCCTGCGCGACTGGGGCATCAGCCGCCAGCGCTACTGGGGCTGCCCGATCCCGATCATCCACTGCCCGTCCTGCGGCGATGTACCGGTGCCCGAAGATCAACTGCCGGTAAAACTGCCCGAAGACGTGGTGCCCGACGGCGCCGGTTCGCCACTGGCGCGCATGCCTGAGTTCTATGAGTGCATCTGCCCGAAATGCGGCACTGCAGCCAAGCGCGAAACCGACACCATGGACACCTTCGTCGAGTCGTCGTGGTATTTCGCCCGCTATGCCTCGCCCAACTACGAAGGCGGCATGGTCGATCCGAAAGCGGCCAACCACTGGCTGCCGGTCGATCAGTACATTGGCGGTATCGAACACGCGATCCTGCACTTGCTGTATGCGCGCTTCTTCCACAAGCTGATGCGCGACGAAGGCTTGGTCACTTCCAACGAGCCGTTCAAGAACCTGCTGACCCAGGGCATGGTGGTCGCCGAGACCTACTACCGCACCGCCAGCAACGGCGGCAAGGACTGGTTCAACCCGGCCGACGTCGAAGTCGAGCGCGACGCCAAAGCCAAGATCATTGGCGCACGCCTGAAGACCGATGGCTTGCCGGTGGAAATCGGCGGCACCGAGAAGATGTCCAAGTCCAAGAACAACGGCGTGGACCCTCAGGCGATGATCGACGCCTACGGTGCCGACACCTGCCGTCTGTTCATGATGTTCGCCTCGCCGCCTGACCAGAGCCTGGAATGGTCCGACTCCGGTGTCGAGGGAGCAAGCCGCTTCCTGCGTCGCGTCTGGCGCCTGGCCCATGCCCACGTCAGCCAGGGCCTGCCAGGCAAGCTGGATAGCAGCGCACTGGACGACGCACAGAAAGCGGTACGCCGCTCCATCCATGCGGCCATCAAGCAGGCCAGCACCGATGTTGGTCAGTTCCACAAGTTCAACACCGCCATTGCTCAGGTAATGACCTTGATGAACGTGCTGGAGAAAGCCTCGCAAGCCAGCCAACAGGACCGCGCCTTGCTGCAAGAGGGGCTGGAAACCGTAGCCCTGTTGCTCGCACCGATCACCCCGCACATCAGCCACGTGGTGTGGCAACAGCTCGGTCATGCCGGCGCCGTGATCGATGCAGCCTGGCCGGTACTGGATGAAAGTGCTCTGGTGCAGGACAGCCTGCAAGTGGTGGTTCAGGTCAACGGCAAGCTGCGCGGCCATATCGAAGTGCCGGCCAGTGCCAGCCGCGAAGAAGTCGAAGCCGCCGCCCGCGTCAACGAAAACGTGCTGCGCTTCCTCGACGGCCTGACCATCCGCAAGGTCATCGTCGTGCCAGGAAAACTGGTCAATATCGTCGCAAGCTGATGAGCCAGGCGCCCGGCCGGTCCGGGCGCCCGCCAATTTCCAGGGTACGCACAGCGTGCCCATACGGGTTCAAGGGGAGTATCAAGATGATCAAACGCAATCTGCTGGTGATCGGCATGGCCGTGGTACTGAGTGCCTGTGGCTTCCAGTTGCGTGGTACCGGCACCAACCAGTTGAGCATCACCGAGCTGGACGTAAGCGCCCGCAATGCTTACGGCGAGACCGTCACCCAGCTCAATCGCCTGCTCACCGCCGGCGGCGTCAAGGTCTACACCGGCGCACAGTACAAACTGGTCCTGGTCAACGAAGCCGAGACCCAGCGTACCGCCAGTTACTCCGGCTCTGGCCGTTCTGCCGAGAACCAGTTGACCTCGACCCTCAACTACGAAATTCGCGGTATCCAGGATCGCTTCCTGCTGGCTGACAAGATCTCTGTCGATCGCATTTATGTTCACGACGGCAACAACCTGACCGGCTCCGACCAGGAAGCCGCGCAGATCCGTCAGGAAATGCGTCACGATCTGGTACAGCGCATGCTGGCCCGTCTGCAACAGTTGACTCCGCAGCGTCTGGACCAATTGCAAGCCCAGGCTGATGAAGTGGCCCGTGCCGAGGAACAAGCGCGTCAGGAGGCCCAGCGCCTGCGTGACGAAACACCTCAGCAGTCGCCTATCGAAATCCCCGGCCGCTAAGCCTCAGGGGCCAGTACGCTGGCCCCGACGCTGCCTGACCATGAAACTCGCCCCCGCCCAACTCGGCAAACACCTGCAAGGGACTCTCGCACCGGTCTATGTGATCAGTGGCGATGACCCCCTGCTTTGCCAGGAAGCTGCTGACGCCATTCGTGCAGCAGCGCGCCTGCAAGGCTTCGACGAACGTCAGGTGTTCAGCGCCGACAGCAACTTCGACTGGGGCACCCTGCTCCAGGCCGGCGCCAGCCTGTCGCTGTTCGCTGAACGACGCCTGCTGGAACTGCGCCTGCCCTCGGGCAAGCCCGGTGACAAGGGCGCTGCGGCGCTGATCGAGTATTGCTCGCGCCCGGCTGAAGACACGCTGCTGCTGATCAGCCTGCCCAAGCTTGACGGTAGCGCGCAGAAAACCAAGTGGGGCAAGGCACTGATCGACGGCCAACACTGCCAGTTCGTCCAGATCTGGCCGGTGGACGCCGGCCAGTTGCCGCAATGGATCCGCCAACGCCTGTCCCAGGCCGGGCTGGCCGCCACCCAGGACGCGGTGGAACTGATTGCCGCACGGGTCGAAGGCAACCTGTTGGCTGCCGCCCAGGAAATCGAAAAGCTCAAGCTGATGGCCGAAGCCGGCCAGATCACGGTGGACACCGTGCAGGCTGCGGTGGCTGACAGCGCGCGGTTCGATGTGTTCGGCCTGACCGACGCGGTGCTCAATGGCGAAGCCGCGCATGCGCTGCGTATTCTCGAAGGGTTGCGCGGCGAGGGCGTAGAGACGCCGGTTGTGCTTTGGGCCCTGACCCGCGAGCTGCGCTCGCTGGCGACCATGGCCATGCAATACAGCCAGGGCATGCCGCTGGACAAGGTGTTCAGCTCAGCGCGCCCGCCGGTCTGGGACAAACGCAAGCCGCTGATGAGCAAAGCCCTGCAACGGCTGTCCAGCAAGCGCTGGAACCAGCTGTTGCTCGAAGCCCAGCGCATTGATGAGCAGATCAAGGGCCAGGCACCAGGCTCGGCTTGGAGCAGCCTGGGCCGCCTGGCACTCTTGATGGCAGGCCAGCGCCTGGCACTGCCTGCCGAGTAGCAGCGGCTTCAGCCGCGAAAGCCTCGCATCACGAACTGTTCGGATAAGCGCTGCATGCCTTGGTGGGAACGAGCTCGCTCGTGAAGGGGCCGGTAAAGTCACGGCAGATGCAGTGTTTTCGCTGTCCTCTTTGTCGGTATGCTGCCCAGACCAAGCTCGCGTCCAGCGGGGCATAAAGCACTTGACTGAACACTATTGCGACCAAAGCCGCTCTTGCAGTGGCGGTCTGCATGATAGTGCAGAGCTATTGGACAACGCCGCCCACAAGCCTGATGATGCGCCCCGTTCAACCCACCGGGGAATCCTGCCATGAGCCAGAAAAAACGGCCCAACAAAGCCAAGTCTATCGTCGCCCAGCCACTGTTCCGTTGTCGTCAGGAACGCCCGGCCAAGGGCAAAGGCAGTTACCAGCGCGAAGCCTTCCAGTCAAAAAACTGGGAGGCTTCCTGCTTTATGGCGGCTTGATAAATGCCGTTACTTTCCAAGCCCCTGCAACGTTGCGGGCATGTTAAGGTCTGCATCTAAACGGTATTCCTTTCTGGACCCCAGCATGCATTTCTGTTTGACCCAGCCCTGGCCGTTGCGCCAGCTGATCGCCGCCTCCAGCCTCGTTGCACTGGTCGCCTGCGCTGAAAAGCCCACCGCCGCCGATGCCACGCCTCTGCAAACCAGCAAAACCAACGCTCCAGCGGTTCTGACGCCAGTCGCTCCACTGCAGGTCGACCAGAATCTGGCGATCGCGCCGACCATCAGCTTTGCCGAATGGCAGTCGGGCTTTCGCAACCAGGCCTTGCAGGCCGGTATCCGTGGTGAGGTGTTCGACAAGGCCTTCGCCGGCGTGACTCCGGACATGAGCGTGGTCAAGGCCGACCGCAGCCAGCCCGAGTTCAGCCGGCCGGTGTGGGAGTACCTCGATAACGCCATTTCCAATTCCCGGGTGCGCAAGGGCCAGGCGCTGCTGACCCAGTACGCCAGCGAGCTGCAGAGCATTGAGCAGCGCTATGGCGTAGACCGCCAGGCGCTGGTCGCGGTCTGGGGCATGGAGAGCAACTTCGGCCAGTTCCAGGGCTCACAGTCGGTGATCCGCTCGCTGGCGACCCTGGCTTACGAAGGTCGGCGCCCGGCCTTCGCGCAAAACCAGTTGCTCGCGGCACTGCAGATTCTTCAGCAAGGTGATATCACCCCGGAACGCATGCTGGGTTCCTGGGCCGGCGCCATGGGCCAGACCCAATTCATGCCCACCACTTACCACACCCATGCGGTGGACTTCGACGGTGACGGCCGCCGTGATATCTGGAACAGCCCGGTCGATGCCCTGGCATCCGCTGCCCATTACCTGCAAAGCTCAGGCTGGCAACGTGGCCAGCCCTGGGGTTATGAGGTGGTGCTGGGCGGCGATTTCGACTATGCCCTGGCCGACCCGACAGTGCGCAAGAACCTGGCGCAGTGGCAGGCGCTGGGGGTCAAACTGCCCGACGGCTCGGCGCTGCCGCTGGCGGCCAGCCAGCAACAGGCCTCGTTGCTTTTGCCAGCGGGTTATCGTGGCCCGGCCTTCCTGGTGCTGGATAACTTCCGCGCCGTGCTCAAGTACAACAACTCGACGTCCTACGCGATGGCGATCAACCTGCTGGCCGATCGGCTCAAGGGTGCAGGCTTTATCGTAGGCAACTGGCCAAAGAGCGATCTGCCCTTGAGCCGCTCCGAGCGTATCGAGTTGCAGAGCCTGCTCAGTGCCCGTCAGTACGACGCTGGCGCGCCGGACGGGATAATCGGTGCCAATACCCGCAAGGCGATCCGTAGCGCCCAGCAGGCCTTTGGCTGGCCGGCGGACGGCTATCCGACCCATGAGTTGCTCAACGCCCTGCGCAAGCCCGCATCCTGATTCAGATCGGCCGGGGCGGCTTGCGATAAGCCGTCTGCTGCAGTTGTCTGCCACGACGCCGATCCGGCATTGGGCGGCGCCTGGCTAATATCGGCTCCAGGAGCACGCGCAATCAACAGCAACAGACAGCACAAATAAAAAGGGCCGGATATCACTATCCGGCCCTTTTGCTTTTCAGCCTGGGATCACAGGGCTTTCTTGGCGATCTTGGCTTGCTCGTCAGCGTGGTACGAAGAGCGGACCAACGGGCCGGAGGCGACGTTCTTGAAGCCCATGCGGTAGCCTTCCTCGGCGAACCAGGCAAAGGTGTCGGGGTGTACGAAGCGTTGCACCGGCAGGTGGTTGCGCGAAGGTTGCAGGTACTGACCCAGGGTCAGCATGTCGATGTCATGTTCGCGCATGCGCTGCATGACTTCGATCACTTCGTCGTCGGTCTCGCCCAGGCCCAGCATCAGACCGGATTTGGTCGGTACATGCGGCACCATCTGCTTGAAGCGTTGCAGCAGGGTCAGCGACCACTGATAGTCCGAACCCGGCCGCGCAGCCTTGTACAGGCGCGGTACGGTTTCCAGGTTGTGGTTGAACACATCCGGCGGCTCGGCTGCGGTGATTTCCAGGGCCACGTCCATCCGCCCACGGTAGTCGGGCACCAGGGTTTCCAGTTGCACGTTGGGCGACAGCGCGCGGATTTCGCGGATACAGTCAGCGAAGTGCTGGGCTCCGCCGTCGCGCAGGTCGTCGCGGTCGACGGAGGTGATCACCACGTACTTCAGGCGCAGGTCGGCGATGGCCACCGCCAGGTTGTGCGGCTCATCGACGTCCAGTGGCTTCGGACGACCATGGCCCACGTCGCAGAACGGACAACGGCGGGTGCAGATGTCGCCCATGATCATGAACGTCGCGGTGCCACCGGAGAAGCACTCGCCAAGGTTCGGGCAGGACGCCTCTTCACAGACACTGTGCAGCTTGTGCTTGCGCAGCAATTGCTTGATGCGGTCGACTTCCGGCGAAACCGGGATACGGACGCGAATCCAGTCGGGTTTTTTCGGCAGTTCTACGGTCGGAATGATCTTGACCGGGATGCGTGCGACTTTTTCCGCGCCGCGCAGCTTCACGCCGGCTTCGACTTTGGGACGGGGCGCGCGTTCGGAGATGTCGAGCGCGGGGATCAGGGTTTGCACGGTTTCAGTCATATCAGTCTATTCCGCCCGTAAGGGTCGCCTGCTCAGCATAGTCGAGGTGTCTGACGAGCTGCGCACGCAGCCGGGCACTTACCTCGGCAAATTCTATTGACCCGGCATGTTCGCTCAGCTGGGTCATCTTCAGCCCTGCATAACCGCAGGGATTGATGCGCCGGAACGGTTCCAGGTCCATGTCGACGTTCAACGCCAGGCCATGAAACGAACAACCGTTGCGAATGCGCAGGCCGAGCGACGCGATTTTCGCGCCGTCGACATAGACACCTGGTGCATCGGCCTTGGCCGCTGCAGTAACACCGTAGCTGCCCAGCAACTGGATCAGGCTGTTCTCGATCCGGGTGACAAGATCGCGAACACCACAGCCCTTGCGCCGGACATCCAGCAGCAGATAGGCAACCAGTTGGCCAGGGCCATGATAAGTCACCTGGCCACCACGATCGACCTGCACGACCGGAATATCTCCGGGCAACAGCAGATGCTCGGCCTTGCCGGACTGCCCCTGGGTAAATACCGGCGGGTGCTCGACCAGCCAGACCTCATCGGCAGCCTCGCGGCCACGGGTGTCGGTAAAACGCTGCATCGCTTGCCAGGCCTGGCGGTAATCGACCAGACCCAGTTCACGAATGCCCAGTACATCGCTCATCAGAGCACCATGTGCACGATACCTGTCGCGCGCAAGGCGCTGTTGATATCGCGCAATTGCTCTTCGCCGGTGGCGACGATGTGCAGTTGTACCGTGGTGTACTTGCCATTGCTGCTTTGGCGCTCGGCCAGGGTGTCGATATCCACCGTGGCGTACTTGCTGAGGATCTCGATCACGGTATCAGTAAAGCCCACACCGGTATCACCGATCACCTTGATCGGGTAGTCGTTGCAGGGAAACTCGATTTTTGGCGACTGGACGTCGGTATCGGTCATGGCAGTAAAGGTCTCACAAGCCGTAAAGACGGACACGCCGCTGGTCCCTGGCAAGGACAAGCGGCGAAAAGATCGGCATTGATCAGGGCACACACAATAATCGGTTACGCGGGGTCAGGCGCCGTAACGGGGCGGCTTGCCTGACCCAGGCTCGCGATCTGCGTGCGAACCCGAATTAATTGAACAGGCCGAAGAAGAACAGGCGAATGCTATCCCACACGCGGCGGAAAAAGCCACCTTCCTCAACAGCATCGAGTGCGATCAGGTCAGCGGTGTGTATCACTTTGTCGTCCATGCGCACTTCGACCTTGCCGATAACATCGCCTTTGGCGATAGGCGCGATGAGCTGCGGATTCATGGTCATGCTGGCCGACAGCTTCTTCATTTGCCCTTTAGGCATGGTCAGGCTCAGATCCGACGCCAGGCCAGCCTTGACCTGACGTGTTGCACCTTTCCAGACCGGAGCCTGGGCCAGCTCCTGGCCTTTCTGGTAGAAGTTCTGGGTTTCGAAGAAACGGAAACCGTAGGTCAGCAGCTTCTGGGTTTCAGCCGCACGGGCCTGCTCGCTGTTGGTGCCGAACACCACGGCGATCAGACGGGTGCCATCACGTACCGCCGACGACACCAGGCAGTAGCCGGCCTCTTCGGTGTGACCGGTCTTCAGGCCATCGACCGTCTTGTCGCGCCACAGCAGCAGGTTACGGTTAGGCTGCTTGATGCCGTTCCAGAAGAACTCTTTCTGCGAGTAGATCGCATAGTGCGCCGGATCTTCGTTGATGATCGCGCGGGCCAGCTTGGCCATGTCGTGCGCCGAGGAGTAGTGCTCCGGGTGCGGCAGGCCGGTGGGGTTCATGAAGTGGGTGTTGGTCAGCTTGAGGTCGGCCGAGGTCTTGTTCATCAGGTCGGCAAACGCGTCTTCACTGCCGGCGATGTGCTCGGCAATCGCCACACTGGCGTCGTTACCCGACTGAATGATCACCCCGTGCAGCAGATCACTGACGCTGACCTGGCTGCCAACCTTGATGAACATCCGCGAGCCACCGGTGCGCCAGGCATTTTCACTGACGGTTACCGGGTCGTTTTCACCGATCTGGCCACGACGGATTTCCAGGGTCGCGATATAGGCGGTCATCAGTTTGGTCAGGCTGGCTGGCGGCAGACGCTGGTCGCCGTTGCTCTCCACCAGAACGTTACCGCTGGCG
Source organism: Pseudomonas sp. 21LCFQ010 (assembly GCF_024129905.1). Lineage (NCBI taxonomy): Bacteria > Pseudomonadati > Pseudomonadota > Gammaproteobacteria > Pseudomonadales > Pseudomonadaceae > Pseudomonas > Pseudomonas sp. 21LCFQ010. The sequence goes on from NZ_JAMYDZ010000008.1 coordinate 126,689, forward strand.
GCATCCATCAGCACGTAGGATTTGGCGGCCAACTGCGGTGCAGCCGGTGTCATCTGCTCTACGGCCCATGCAGTGGGGGCGATCATCAGTGGCACTAGCAGGCACAGACGTTTTGCGAAGGTTGTGATGTTCATCCGTCTCTCGAAATTGCTGAATGGGCAGATATGCCCTCGCGGGCAAAACTCAAGGATCCGTCGCAGGCAGCGCCGCCCACGAGGTCCCGTAATGCCAGGCCAAACCTGGCAGGCAAGCCCCACAGGGCATTGCCGTCTACAACGCCGCCTCCTGCTCTGCACGGCAGATTGAGGCACGCTGCGCACCACCGGCGCACATGTCGCCGGCAGCGGTGGATCAATCGGCAGTCACCACGCTGGGTTGCCCCAGGTTGGCCGACCTTACGCTGTCCTGCAGTTGCTGGGCCTCACCCTGCGTCGCCACCGGCCCCATCCGCACGCGATAGAGCGTCTGCTGGTTGCGGGCGATGGAACTGACGAACACCGGTGCGCGGACCATCGTGCTCAGCTTCGAGCGCAGCAGCTCCGCAGCATCCGGATTGGCGAAGGCTCCGACCTGGAGAAACAGCCCATCGGCTGATCCTGAAGCGTTTTTTTTTGCCTCGTCCTGCAACGGTACAGGCGGCGCAGCGTGTTGCTGAGGCGGTGGCGTCCATTGCTCGATGGTTCCGGCCGAGGCAGTGATCACCGGCGCGGCGGGCTTGGGAGCCGGCTGTGCCTGGGCCATCATCAACGGCGCCGAGCGGCCACGCTGGGCCCACCACTCCTGAGGATCGATGCCTTCGACCTTGACCCGCGCCGTGCCGCTTTCGGCATAGCCGAGCTTCTTGGCCGCAGCATAGGACAGGTCGATGATCCGGTCCGAATAGAACGGCCCGCGATCGTTGACCCGCAGTACCACAGTGCGGTTGTTGTCGAGGTTGGTGACCTTCACGTAGGTCGGCAGCGGCAAAGTCTTGTGCGCGGCACTCATGCCATACAGGTCATAGACTTCGCCGTTGGCGGTGTTCTGGCCGTGGAACTTGGTGCCGTACCAGGATGCCGTACCGGTGGCCACATAGCGTCGGCCATCGTTCATCGGAAAATAGCTCTTGCCCAACACGGTGTAGGGGTTGGCCTTGAAAGCACCGGTGTGCAGGGTCGGGGTGGCGTCGGGAATCTTCGAGATATCCACATCCCACCATGGCGCGCCATCCTTGTGGGCGCGGTTGATGTCCAGCCCCGGCGCAGAGCGCACGGCCTGACTGCCGCTGTGTTGCGGTGAGCGGCTGGACGACGAGCAGCTGGCAAGCACCAGGCCGATCCCGACGTACACCAGCAGTTTGAATGAGGTACTTGCCCGCATTACTTGACGCCTCGAGCTTGAACCAGAGATTCGGAGAGCTGATGCACGGCCATGGCGTACATCACACTCCGGTTATAGCGAGTGATCGCGTAAAAATTGTTCAACCCTATCCAGTATTCGGGCCCGTTGTCACCCTCCAGGCGAAACGCGGTCACTGGCAGGTCATCGCGCAGCGCATCATGACTTGCCCAGCCCAGGCCTCGCAACTCTCCAAGGCTCATGACCGGATCAAGTCCGGGGCTCAGGCCCTGCTCGGCTTGCGCGCCCGAGACATTGGCGCGGCTGACCACTGGCTGGCCCGCTGCCCAGCCGTGACGCTTGAAATAACTGGCAACACTGCCGATGGCATCGTCCGGATCAGTCCAGATGTTGATATGGCCATCACCGTCGAAATCTACCGCATAGGCGCGAAAGCTGCTGGGCATGAACTGCGGCAGGCCCATCGCCCCGGCATAGGAGCCCTTGATGGTCAGCGGGTCGATCTGCTGTTCACGGGCCAGCAGCAGGTACTCGCGCAGCTCTTTGCGAAAGAATGTGGCGCGTGGCGGATAGTCGAAACCCAGGGTCGAAAGTGCATCGATCACCCGGTAATTACCGGTATTACGACCAAAAAACGTTTCTACGCCGATGATCGCGACAATCACCTGGGCAGGCACTCCGTACTCGCGCTCGGCGCGTGCCAGGGTGGCCTCGTGCTGACGCCAGAAATCCACGCCACGGGCGATCCGCGCCTCGGTGATGAACATCGGCCGGTATTCTTTCCACGGCTTGACCCGCTCTGCTGGCCGGGAAATCGCATCGAGAATTGCCTGCTTGCGCTCCACATCACGGAACACACCCACCAGTTGTTCGCCGGCAAAGCCGTAGTCGCGGGTCATCTCGGCGACGAACTCGGCGACCTGCGGCGAGCCATCGTAGGAACCGGCCACGGCCTCCTGAAGCGAGCCCAGAAGGCTCATCAGGCTGACCAGCGGTACGTAGCGAGCCAGGTTGCGCGCTGCTTGCATTGAATAGTTCACCTTAATCAAGCCTGTGCAATCCATTTGCGGTGGGTATGAATCGACATCAAAACGCCAAACGCTGACAGCAAGGTCACGAGTGAAGTTCCGCCATAACTAATGAAGGGCAATGGAACCCCCACCACCGGCAGCAGACCGCTGACCATGCCGATGTTGACGAAGACGTATACAAAGAAGGTCATGGTCAGGGCACCGGCCAGCAACTTGCCGAACAGCGTCTGGGCCTGGGCGGTGATCACCAGCCCACGACCAATCAACAACAGGTAGACGATCAGCAGCGCACAGATGCCGACCAGGCCGAACTCTTCACCGAGCACCGCAATGATGAAGTCGGTGTGGCTCTCTGGCAGAAAGTCCAGGTGCGACTGGGTGCCCAGCAGCCAGCCTTTGCCGAATACGCCGCCCGAACCAATCGCCGCCTTGGACTGGATGATGTTCCAGCCGGTGCCCAACGGGTCGCTTTCCGGATCAAGGAAGGTCAGCACCCGCTGTTTCTGGTAGTCATGCATGAAGAACATCCACATGACCACAGAAGCGGGCACGATGGCCGCCACCACACTCAGAATCCAGCGCCAGCGCAACCCGGCCATGAACAGCACGAAGGCACCCGAGGCCAGGATCAACAATGAGGTGCCCAGGTCAGGCTGGCGCACGATCAGCACAAAGGGAACGCCGATCAAGCCGAGACTGACCACCACATGCTTGAGCTGCGGCGGCAGGCTGCGCTTGGACAGATACCAGGCAATCGTGGCCGGCATGAGAATCTTGAGAAACTCCGAGGGCTGGAAGCGGATCACTCCGGGGATGTTGATCCAGCGGGTTGCCCCCATGGCGTTATGGCCCATGATGTCGACCACCACCAGTAACAGCACGCCGACCACATAGCCGACCGGCACCCAACGGGCCATGAACCGGGGTTCGAACTGGGCGATGATGACCATCGCCACCATGCCGATGCCGAACGAACTGGCCTGCTTGAGTAGCAGGTCCCAGTTCTTGCCGCTGGCCGAATACAGCACGAACAGGCTGCCGGCCGCCAGAATCAGCAGCAGCACCAGCAATGGCCCGTCGATATGAATGCGCTGCAGCAGCGTCGCCCGGCGGCGCATCACGTCTTCGCTGGACAGCACCCGGTCGAAATTACTCTTCACGGCCGGTGGCCTCCACAACAGGCGCAGAGCCGCGCTCAGGATTGAACGAGCCGGCATATTCGGCTTTCAGATGACCGTTGCCGTCGAGCAGCCAGGCATCCATCACCTGCCGCACCACCGGCGCCGCGACCCCGGACCCGGACTCACCGTTTTCGACCATCACCGCCACGACGATCCGGGGGTTGTCGGCCGGCGCGAAACCGACGAACAAGGCGTGGTCGCGATGGCGCTCCTGAACCTTGCTGCGGTCGTACTTCTCGCCCTGCTTGATCGCTACCACCTGAGCGGTACCGCTCTTGCCGGCAATCCGGTACTGAGCACCAATCGACGCCTTGCGCGCAGTACCGCGGGCACCGTGCATCACTTCCTGCATGCCGTGGTTGACCCTGGCCCAGTTGTTCGGGTCGCGCAGGATGATGTCCGGTATCGGGTTCTCGTCCACCGGCGTCTGACCTTCGATGGTCTTGGCCAGGTGCGGACGGATCCACTTGCCTTTACTGGCCACCAGTGCCGTGGCCTGGGCCAGTTGCAGCGGCGTGGCCTGCATGTAGCCCTGACCGATACCGAGAATCAGGGTCTCGCCGGGGAACCACGGCTGGCGGCGGGTGGTGCGCTTCCACTCACGCGAAGGCATCAGGCCGGGAGACTCTTCGAACATGTCCAGCGAGACCTTCTGGCCAATCCCGAACTTGTTCATGTAGGTCGACAGCTTGTCGATGCCCAGCTTGTGGGCCAGATCATAGAAGTAGGTGTCGTTGGAGCGCATGATCGCGGTGTCCATATCCACCCAGCCGTCACCGGAACGGTTCCAGTTACGGTATTTGTGGTCATAGTTGGGCAACTGGTAATAACCGGGGTCGAATACCCTGGAAGTCGGCGTCACCGCCCCGCCATCCAGACCGGCGATGGCCACCGCCGGCTTGATGGTCGAGCCCGGCGGGTAGAGGCCGCGCAGGATGCGGTTGAACAACGGCCGGTCAATCGAATCACGCAACTCGGCGTAGGCCTTGAAGCTGATCCCGGTGACGAACAGGTTCGGGTCGAAGCTCGGTGCACTGACCATCGCCAGCACTTCCCCGGTGTTCGGGTCCAGCGCCACGACGGCGCCGCGACGCCCGCCCAGCGCCGCCTCGGCGGCTTCCTGCAGGTGGATGTCCAGGCCCAGCACGATGTCCTTGCCCGGCACCGGGTCGGTACGCTTGAGCACCCGCAGCACCCGACCACGGGCGTTGGTCTCGACTTCTTCGTAGCCGACCTGGCCATGCAGTTCGTTTTCGTAGAAACGCTCGATGCCGGTCTTGCCGATATGGTGCGTGCCGCTGTAGTTGATCGGGTCGAGGGTCTTGAGCTCTTTCTCGTTGATCCGCCCGACATAGCCTACCGAGTGGGCGAAGTGCGGGCCTTGCGGATAGTGCCGGACCAACTGGGCGACCACTTCCACCCCTGGCAGACGGAACTGGTTCACCGCGACCAGAGCAATCTGCTCTTCGGTCAGCTCGAACAGGATCGGCACCGGCTCGAACGGCCGCCGGCCCTGCTTCATGCGCTTCTCGAAGATAACCCGGTCATCGGCGCTCAATTGCAGCACATCGACGATGGTGTCGAGCACCTTGGCCCAGTCGCCGGCCCGCTCGCGGGTCACGCTCAGGCTGAAGCTTGGCCGGTTGTCAGCAATCACCACGCCGTTACGGTCATAGATCAGGCCACGGCTCGGCGGAATCGGCTGGACGTGGACGCGGTTGTTCTCAGACAGTGTCGAGTGGTAGTCGTACTGAATGACTTGCAGGTAATACAGCCGCGCAATCAGCACACAGACCAGCAGCACGATGGCCACAGCCCCGACCACAACACGGCTGCGCACCAGGCGGGCGTCTTTCTCGTGATCTTTGAGGCGGATCGGCTGGGACATTCGAAACGTACTACTTGTGGTAAGGATGACCGGACAGAACTGTCCAGGCGCGGTAGATCTGCTCGCCGATCAAGATACGAACCAGCGGATGCGGCAAGGTCAGCGGCGACAACGACCAGCGTTGCTCACTGCGCGCACAAACCTCCGGTGCCAGCCCTTCCGGGCCGCCGACCATAAGGTTGACGGTACGCGCGTCCAGCCGCCAGCGATCCAGCTCGCACGCCAGTTGCTCGGTGCTCCATGGCTTGCCATGCACTTCCAGCGTCACGATCCGTTCACCGGGCTGGACCTTGGCCAGCATGGCCTCGCCTTCCTGCCGGATGAGGCGCGCCACATCGGCATTCTTGCCACGGGTGTTGAGCGGGATCTCTATCAGTTCCAGCGCCAGCTCAGGTGGCAGGCGCTTGGCATATTCATGCCAGCCTTCTTCCACCCACTTGGGCATGCGTGAACCTACAGCAATCAGGCGTATGCGCACGGCAAGGTCTTATTCGTGACCAGGGGTATGGTGCGCTGCGCTGGCTGCACGGCTTTGCTCGGCACCCTGCCACAGACGCTCCAGGTCATAGAACTGACGCGATGCAGCGGTCATCACGTGCACGACGACGTCACCCAGGTCCAGCAGCACCCAGTCGCTGTCGCCCTTGCCTTCTTCACTCAGCGGCTGGACTCCGGCGGCCTTGACCTTCTCGCGGACATTCTCGACCAGCGCATTGAGCTGACGGTTGGAGCTACCGGTGCAGATCAGCATGTAATCGGCGATGCTGGTCTTGTCGCGCACGTCCATCTTGAGGATATCGGTACCTTTTACGTCTTCCAGGGCCGCGATGGCGAGGTCGACGATTTCTTCACTGCTCAGTTTCTGTTTGCTCATGAACACTCATTCACTCTTCAATGTGGATACATCCGCAGGCTTGCCGTGCAAGCCATTGTCGGGTGCTCCCTCGGTATTGGGCGCACGGTACAGACCGTGTGCTTCGATATAGGCCAGAACGGCGTCAGGCACCAGAAAACGCACTGATCGGCCTGCCGCCAGTGACTGGCGGATCTGGGTGGCAGACACCGACAGCGGCGTCTGCCAGACAAAGGTAATCTGCCCGCCCGGCCCGTCCAGAGCCTTGGGGTCGCCGACCGCCCGGGCAGCGACCAGGTCGCGCAGGGCTTCAGGCGGTTCGCTGTCGGCATCGGGCCGCTGCAGCACCACGATGTGGCAATGCTCCAGCAGTTCTTCCCAACGATGCCAGGACGGCAAGCTGCAAAAGGCATCCCAGCCCAACAGCAAAAACAGTTGATCGTGTGCAGCCATCCCGGCACGCATCGACTCCAGGGTATCGACGGTGTAGGACGGCTTGTTGCGGCGCAACTCACGGTCATCGACCTTCAACGGCGCTACCCCGGCCACGGCGCTACGCACCATGGCCAGGCGGTCTTCAGCGGTCACACTCGGCAACTCACGATGCGGGGGCCGGGCACTGGGCGTCAGACGCAGTTCATCGAGTTCGAGCAGCTCGGCCACTTCCAGGGCGCCACGCAGATGGCCGATATGCACCGGGTCAAACGTGCCGCCCAACATGCCGATACGCCTGGGCAGGGCGAGCGCAGGCTCACTCATGTCAGGCAGGCTCAACTCAGACGGGCTCCTGTCCACGCAGCTGGCCATCCCCGATCACGATGTACTTCTCACAGGTCAGGCCTTCGAGCCCCACAGGGCCGCGAGCATGCAGCTTGTCGGTAGAGATGCCGATCTCGGCGCCCAGGCCGTACTCGAAGCCGTCGGCAAAGCAGGTCGGTGCGTTGACCATCACCGAACTGGAATCGACTTCAGCCATGAAGCGCCGAATCTGCGCCTGATGCTCGGAGACGATGCCGTCACTGTGGTGCGAGCCATAGTGATTGATATGCTCGATGGCCTCGTCGAGGCTGGCCACCACCCGGATCGACAGGATCGCTGCCAGATACTCGGTGTGCCAGTCTTCTTCGGTGGCCGGCACTACATCGACCAACGCCCGGGTCCGCTCACAACCGCGCAACTCGACGCCCTTTTCGCGCAGTTGCGCGGCCATCGGCGGCAAGAAATCGGCGGCAATGGCCTGATCGACCAGCAGGGTCTCCATCGCGCCGCAGATGCCATAACGGTAAGTCTTGGCGTTGAAGGCGATCTTTTGTGCCTTGTCCAGCTCCGCATGGGCGCTGACATAGATATGGCAGATACCGTCCAGATGCTTGATCACCGGCACCCGGGCGTCACGGCTGATGCGTTCGATCAGGCCCTTGCCACCGCGCGGCACGATCACATCGACGAACTCGGGCATGCTGATCAACGCGCCGACCGCCGCACGGTCGGTGGTCTCGACCACCTGCACGACACCGGCCGGCAGACCGGCTTCGGCCAGGCCCCGGGCGATACAGGTCGCTACGGCGCGGTTGGAATGGATCGCCTCGGAGCCACCCCGCAGGATGGTCGCGTTACCGGACTTCAGGCACAGGCTGGCGGCATCGATGGTCACGTTCGGCCGCGACTCATAGATGATGCCGACCACGCCCAGCGGTACGCGCATCTTGCCAACCTGAATGCCGGAGGGTCGATGACTCATGTCACGGATGGCGCCGACCGGGTCCGGGAGGCTGGCAACCTGACGCAACCCGACAATCATGCTGTCGATACGTGCGGGGGTCAGGGCCAGGCGGTCGAGCAGGGCCGGTTCAAGGCCGTTGGCCCGGCCATTGGCCAGGTCTTGTTCGTTGGCGGCGGTCAGCTCGGCGCGAGCGGCGTCGAGTGCCGCAGCGGTGGCCAGCAGGGCGCGGTTCTTTTGCGCAGTGCTGGCCCGGCCGATCACGCGCGACGCCTCACGGGCGGCACGTCCAAGGCGGGTCATGTAGTCAAGAACGGACTCAGTCATGGTCTCAGAGGTCTTGGCAGCGAAGAAAGCGGTCGATTATAGCTGTCAGGCCGACTTAACGACAGCGCAGACAGGCGGATGGTTACGATACTGGCAAAATCTTCATCAATACCCGGTATATCGAGCCCCACAGGGGGGGGCTCGACGCTGAAACACTGGCTTGTCATCTTCCGATACAACAAAGCACTGAAAAAACCGCGATAGCGAAAGCCGCACGCTTGCTATGATCGGCGCCCTGCCCTTGCCCGCGAGCCACCATGCCCACTGCGCTGCCTAATATCCTGCCCGACAGCTTCTTCAATCGCGATGCCCAACTGCTGGCCCGCGACCTGCTGGGCAAGGTCATCCGGCACAAGGTCGGTGATTTATGGCTGGCGGCCCGCATCATCGAGACCGAAGCCTATTACCTGGCCGAAAAAGGCAGCCATGCCTCGCTGGGTTACACCGAAAAGCGTAAAGCGTTGTTTCTTGATGGCGGGCACATCTATATGTATTACGCCCGTGGCGGCGACTCGCTCAACTTCAGCGCCGAAGGGCCGGGCAACGCCGTACTGATCAAATCGGGCATGCCTTGGGTCGATGCGTTCAGCGATGCCAATGCCCTGGCACAGATGCAACTGAACAACCCTGATGCCAGTGGTGCCCTGCGTGCGCCCGAGCGGTTGTGTGCCGGGCAAACCCTGCTGTGCAAGGCCATGGGCCTGAAAGTGCCAATGTGGGACGCCAAGCGCTTCGACCCTGAGCGCATCTTTGTCGAAGACGTCGGGCTACGCCCGCCCCGCATCATTCAGGCTGCCCGCCTGGGCATCCCGTCCGGGCGTGACGAACACCTGCTGTATCGTTTCGTGGACGCCGAACAGGCACGCTGGTGCACACGGAACCCTCTCAGGCGCGGTCAGGTCGAAGGCCGCGATTACCTCATTCTGGATCAAGGAAACTGACCATGGGCGAATGGCTCAACGGCATTACCGGCTGGCTGACCGCCAACCCTTCCTGGGTCGCGGCAGCCATTTTCATCGTCGCGTTCATTGAGTGCGTGGCCATTGCCGGGATCGTGGTCCCCGGTACGGTGCTGATGTTTGCCATCGCAGCGCTGGCCGGCAGCGGGATTCTGGGCCTCAGCGACGTTCTGCTGCTGGGTTTTGCCGGGGGTATTCTGGGCGATCTGGTTTCGTATGCCGTAGGCCGGCGCTTTCACCAGAATATCCGCCGCCTGCCCGGCCTGCGCTCGCACCCGGAGTGGATGACCGGTGCCGAGGCATATTTCCAGCGCTACGGTATTGCCAGCCTGCTGGTCGGCCGCTTCATCGGCCCACTGCGGCCCATGCTGCCGATGATTGCCGGTATGTGCGACATGCCTTTTCCGCGCTTTCTGGCGGTCAGCATCATCGCCACCATCGGCTGGTCAATCGCTTACCTGTTGCCCGGCTGGGCCGCCGGTGCTGCCATTCGCCTGCCATTGCCAGAAGGGTTCTGGGGTGAGGCCGCTGTTGTCGGTGGGGTTCTGGCAGTGGTGTTTGGCCTGAGCATCCAGAGCAGCATGCGCAAGCAGCGCTATGCGACCCGGCTGATCAGTGGCTTGTGCCTGGTGACCATGGTGGCACTGTTTATCGGCTGGCCGTGGCTGGACAAGTTCGATCAGGGCCTGATGACGCTGGTGCAAGAGCACCGCAGCGAGGCAGCACAGAACATTGTCCTGCTGGTGACCAGTATTGGTGACTTCCACACCCAGTTGCTGGCGGCGGCCCTGGTGGTACTGGTGCTGCTGGTTGCCCGGCAGTGGCGCCATGCGGCGTTTGCGGTCGCCACCATGCTCGGCACCGCTTGTGCCAACGGTGCGCTCAAGGCGTTTTTTGCCCGCGCCCGGCCAGAGGTGCTGGTCGATCCGCTGACCACCTACAGCATGCCCAGCGGGCATAGCTCGGCAGCGTTTGCATTGTTCATGACCCTGGCCGTGCTCGCCGGCCGCAGTCAGCCGGTGCGGTTGCGCCTGGCCTGGCTGGTGCTGGGGGGCATTCCGGCGCTGGCCATTGCGCTGTCGCGGGTTTATCTGGGCGTGCATTGGCCGACTGACATCCTGGCCGGGATGATGCTGGCGCTGGGTATCTGTGCGGCGAGCCTGACGATTATTCAGCACCGCGAGCCGCTGCCGGCCATGTCGGCACGGGTCTGGTGGCTGTTGGTGCCGGCGGTGACGGCTTTGCTGGGTGGTTTTGCGGTCAATGCGCTGTCGCATGCGGTGTTGCGGTATCAGTATCTGATGTAGCGACGACTGGAAAGCGATCCGCTTTGGCTGCGAGTTGACATTTAGACTGATGAAAAGTCCTTCATCGTGTTGTCTGGACTTCAGGTTTCGCCCTGCTGGGCGAGTTACTTTGGAGCGCCAAAGTAACCAAAACGCTTGCGACGGTCTTGGCCATCTTGGTTCGTAGAGCAAAAGCAAGAACAACGGCGGTTGGCCGTTGCTCGGGCTTACGCCTGCAGGTCGCCCTGCATTTCGTCGAGCAGGCTCTGAATGGCGACCAGGCGCTCTTCGGGGTCGTCGATTTCCAGCAGTTCGATCTTGTCCTGCTCATCGAATGGCAGCAGGTAGGCCAGTTGGTTACCCAGCGATTGCTGGCCTGCCGCGTCCAGGCCCATGTCCAGTGAAGCGACCATCGGGTGTTCGGCCAGTGCATGCAGCAGCGCCACCAGGTCGGCGTCTTCTTCCTGCAAGGGCCGCTCTTGATGATCTTCAAGCCAGTGCACATCGGCGACCAGCAGTTGGTCGCGCTGGACTTCAGCACTGACAACCCGGAAGCGTCGCCCACCCACCACACGGATGCCCAGCAGGCCGTTGTCCTGTTGCTGGAAGTCGCGCACCAGGGCTTCACAGCCGATCAGCGAGTAGCCGCCCGGTGCAATACCGACCTCGCTACCTTGGGTGATGCACACCACGCCGAAGCCTTCATTGCGCTTCATGCAGCGACCGATCATGTCCAGATAGCGGGCCTCGAACAGTTGCAGGTCCAGCACGCAGCCCGGAAACAATACGGTGTTCAATGGAAACAGCGGCAACGTCATAACAAGCTCCTTACACGACAACAGAGACCGCCAGCGGCAGACACAACGCCGTCGCCACACCCATCAGACTCATGGCCAGCGCGGCAAACGCACCCGCCTCCTCGCCTTCCTGCAACGCCTGGGCAGTACCCACCGCATGGGCGGTCAAGCCCAATGCCATGCCGCGCGCAGCAGGATTATCCACCCCGCTCAATGACAACAGTAGCGGCCCGAAGATAGCCCCCAGCACACCGGTAATCAGTACGAACACCGCAGCCAGCGCAGCGACGCCGCCCATTTGCTCGGCCACCAGCATGGCAATCGGTGACGTCACCGACTTGGGCGCCAGGGTCATGAGGATCATATGATCGGCCCCCAGCAGTTCACCCAGCGCCAGACACAGACCGGTCACCAACACACCACCCAGCACCAGCGTAGTCAAGGTTGGCCAGAACAACTGACGAATCCGGCGCAAATTCAGATAAAGCGGCACGGCAAGTGCAACCGTGGCGGGCCCCAGCAGCGTGCCTAGAATCGCGGTGCTGTCGCGGTACTGCTGATAACTCAGGCCACAGGCCAATAAAATGCCGATCAGAATGGCCATCGACACCAGCACCGGCTGCAGCAGCACCAGGCGGCTTTTTTCGTATGCGGCCATCGCCAGTTGATAGGCGCCCAGCGTGATACCGATGCCAAACAACGGGTGGTTGATCACCGCCCCCCAGGCGCCGTGCCAGTCGAGCATCATGGGTTTTCCTTACGGCGGGCCTGGCGCTCGGTGAGTTTTTGCATCAATACGCCGACAAACACCACCGACACCACTAGCGACACCACCAGGGTGCCGAAGATCGCCCAGAAGTCTCGGGCAATCGCCCCGGCATAAGCCATCACCCCCACCGCCGGCGGCACCAGCAGCAATGGCAGGTAACGCAGCAGACTGGTCGCGGCCTGGCTGATCGGCTCATCGACCTCCCCGCGCACCATCAAAAAGCCCAGCAACAAGATCATGCCAATGATCGGCCCCGGCAGGATGGGGATAACCAGATGATTGAGTGCAGTCCCCAGCAACTGGAACAACACCAGCGCCGTCAGTCCTCGTAGCAGCATGCGTACTCCGGCAAATGCAAATGTACGGGGCTCATTATAAGCATGGCAAACCTGCGGCCATATAACACTCCCGCAGACTTGACCTAATGGCCAGGCTCTGCTGATCTTCAGCGGTCCTGCATTAGGGGCTGTTGCCGTTTCATGCCAACCGCGCCGAGGTCCAATACTGTTCAAATAAGCGCCGCATGCCTTTGTGGGAGCGACCTTGGTCGCGAAAGGGCCGGTAAAGCCGCAGCATCTACTGCGAATGTGCCGCCGTCTTCGCCAGCAAGCGGGCTACCACCGGTCTAACAGAACAGTATTGCGCCGAGGTCAACACCCCATAGCAGATTTCATTATCAAGGAGAGAACCATGACCTATGTACCGGCACACCAACTCACGCAATACATTGGCAAGGAACTGGGATGTTCCGACTGGCTGAGTATCGACCAGGCGCGTATTGACCTGTTTGCCGAAGCCACCGGCGATTTTCAGTTCATCCATGTCGACCCGGTCAAGGCCGCGAAGACCCCGTTTGGCGGCACCATCGCCCACGGTTTTTTGTCGCTGTCACTGATCCCGGTGCTGATGGGCGACCTGATGGTCCTGCCTGAAGGCCTGAAGATGGTGGTTAACTACGGGCTGGACAGCGTGCGCTTCATTCAGCCGGTGGCGGTTGGCTCGCGGGTGCGCCTGAAGCTGCAACTGACCGAGGTCAGCGAGAAAAAACCTGGGCAGTGGCTGCTCAAAGGCACGGCCACGATGGAAATCGAAGGCCAGGAGAAACCGGCCTATATCGCCGAACCACTGACCTTGTGTTTCGTGTAACGGCCATTGATACGAAACAGTCATTACTGACTGTTTCGTCAACCTGACAGCCTGCGGCATACTTCTGATCACGGCATCAAGGCTCGAAACGAGCCTGGGCCGCCCCTGCCGATTCATACCCCTTGAGACCTGACATGCGCGCGCTTGCCCCACTGGCACTGACCCTCCTGATCGCTGGCTGCGGAGACGGCGAGTCGCTGCTGCCGCCTGACGGCCGCCTGCCGGATGGCGGACGCTATCGTGGCGATCTGGTCAACGGCCTGCTGCAAGGTCAGGGACGTATCGACTACCCCAATGGCAGCTGGTATCAGGGTCAGTTCGACCGCGGCCAGTGGCATGGCCAGGGTGAATGGCGGGCCAGCAACGGGGATGTCTATAAAGGCGGGTTCGAGCACGGCCTCTACAGCGGCCAGGGCATTCTGACCACCCGTACCAGCAGTTACGTGGGTGCGTTCAAGCAAGGCCGCCGTGAGGGTGAAGGGACCTACAAGGAAAAGGACCTGCTCTACCGTGGCGGGTTCAAGGCTGACCTTTACGACGGCGCCGGCCGCCTGGAGCTGGATGACGGCACCCAGTATCAGGGCCAGTTCAGCCGCGGCAAACCCAATGGCGAAGGGATGCGCAGCGATGCCAGCGGCAATCAGTACAGCGGCCGCTTCGTCAACGGCCAGTTGCAAGGCATGGGCACGTTCAGCAGTGCCGAGGGCGATCAATACATTGGCAACTTTCACGATAACCAGCTCGACGGCAAGGGCCGCTATGAGAACAGCGACGGCGATGTCTGGAGCGGCCAGTTCAGCGCAGGCGCCTTCACCGGCAAAGGCGAACTGATCGGCACCGATGGCAGCCGCTATCAGGGCGAGTTCAGCAACTGGCGCTTCAACGGCGAAGGCAAATTGCACTTGGCCGATGGCAGCACCTATACCGGTGGTTTCGCCAATGACACCTATCAGGGCCAAGGCACCCTGACTCAAGCCGACGGCACGGTGCTGCGTGGCGTCTGGGCCAATGGCCAACTGGTCCGCGATGCCAAGGGCGAGCTGCTGCCCGACACGCTGGAAACCGGCTTGCTGGCCCAGGGTGTACTGCTCGATAACGCCCTCAAGGCGGTGCCGGCCTCAACCCCGGCGATGGAGCTATACAGCCTGGTGGTCGGCGGCGACGGCAAACAGAGCGTATTCAAGCGCGAGGCGGATTATGTCGGCAACCTGCTCAAGACCCGCTTTGGCGCTCACGGCCAGGTCAGCCTGGTCAACCACCGCGACCACATGGCCGATCGCCCCATGGCAACCCGCGAGACCATCAGCCGGGCGATCCAGACCCTGGCCCAGCGCAGCGGCCCGGAAGACCTGATCTTTATCTACCTGACCAGCCACGGCACGCACGATCATCAACTGGTACTCGACCAGCCGCGCCTGTCACTGTCCGACCTGCCGGCCGACCAACTGGCCACAGTCATGGCGCCGCTGCACAATCGCGACAAGATCATCGTGATCTCGGCCTGCTATTCCGGCGGGTTCATTCCGGCGCTCAAAGACGAACGTACGCTGATCATGACCGCCGCACGCGCCGACCGGGTTTCGTTCGGCTGCACGGAAGAGGCTGACTTCACCTACTTCGGTGATGCACTATTCGCCAAGGCGCTGGTCGAAACAGATAACCTGCAACAGGCTTTCGATCAGGCCAGTGCGTATGTCGCACGCCGCGAGATCGAAGACAATTTCGAGGCATCCGAGCCCCAGATATGGGCGCCAAAGGGGGTGGTCGCCCGCTGGCAACAACTGCGCAAAAACCAGGCAGAACGCGCGCTGAAAACGACGTTGACTCGCAAGGATGCGAAGATTTCCAGTAGCCGCTAGACGAAGAACCCGGTTCTTCTGACAGATCAAGGGAGAAACATCATGTACTTGACGCCGCAACACATCCTGCTCGCAGGCGCCACAGGACTGACAGGCGAACACCTGCTCGATCGCCTGCTCAATGAACCCACTGTCAGCCGGGTCCTGGCCCCGACCCGTCGGCCGCTGGTGAAACATCCGCATCTGGAAAACCCTATCGGCGATCTTGCCGGCCTGCTGCCGCAACTCGATGGCCGGGTGGATATCGCTTTCTGCTGCCTGGGGACCACCATCAAACAGGCCGGCTCCCAGGACGCCTTCCGCGCCGTCGACCTGGATCTGGTGCTGGCTTTCGCGGCCCGCGCCCGTGCGCTGGGTGCCCGGCATCTGCTGGTGATCAGCGCCATTGGCGCCGACCCGAAGTCCAGCGTGTTCTACAACCGCATAAAAGGCGAGATGGAGCAGGCGCTGCAAGCGCAGCACTGGCCACAACTGACCATCGCCCGCCCTTCCCTGCTGGTCGGCAACCGTCCTGAGACACGCTGGGCCGAACAGTTGGCAGCGCCCATCGCCAAGCTGCTGCCGGGCAAGTACGGCGCCATCGAAGCCTGCAGCCTGGCCCGCGCCCTGTGGCGCCTGGCGCTGGAAGAACAGGATGGGGTGCGGATTGTCGAGTCTGATGAGTTGCGTAAGTTAGGCAAGTAAATCATTGCCCGCCGGAAAAAAAACGGCGCACAAGGGGGATGTGCGCCGGTTGCCAGCATCGTGGCCAGGGTTATTCGTTAAAGCAGCCGATCAACGCACCATGCATGGCTGCTTGTTGTTGAACGTCCAGTTCGGCACCAGAAACTGCATGGCAGTGGCGTCATCGCGAGCGCCCAGCCCCATGTTTTTGTACAGCTCGTGAGCCTTGCCCAACTGATCCAGGTCCAGCTCGACACCCAGCCCGGGCTTGTTCGGTACAGCCACCTTGCCGTCGACAATCTTGAACGGCTCCTTGGTCAGGCGCTGGCCGTCCTGCCAGATCCAGTGAGTATCGAGCGCGGTGATCTCGCCCGGCGCGGCAGCGCCAACCTGAGTGAACATCGCCAGCGAGATATCGAAGTGGTTATTGGAATGCGAGCCCCAGGTCAGGCCCCATTCGTGACACATCTGCGCAACCCGTACCGAGCCCTGCATGGTCCAGAAGTGCGGGTCGGCCAGCGGAATGTCCACCGACTGCAACTGGATCGCATGGCCCATCTGCCGCCAGTCGGTAGCGATCATATTGGTCGCGGTGCGCAGGCCGGTGGCACGCCGGAACTCGGCCATCACTTCACGACCCGAATAGCCGTTTTCAGCACCGCACGGGTCTTCGGCATAGGCCAGCACATGATGCTGATCGCGGCACAGGCGGATCGCCTCCTTGAGTGACCAGGCACCGTTCGGGTCCAGGGTGATGCGTGCATCCGGAAACCGCTCGGCCAGCGCGGTGACCGCTTCAATTTCCTCATCGCCGCGCAGCACGCCGCCCTTGAGCTTGAAGTCCTTGAAGCCGTAGCGCTGATAAGCCGCCTCGGCCAGGCCAACGATCTTCTCAGGGCTCAACGCCTCTTGGTTACGCAGGCGAAACCAGGCGTCATCGGCCTCGGCTTCACGGCGATAGTCCAGGGTGGTCTTGCCCTGGTCACCGACGTAAAACAGATAACCGAGCATCTCCACCGCATCGCGCTGCTGGCCTTCGCCCAGCAGGGCTGCTACCGGTACATCCAGGTGCTGACCGAGCAGGTCGAGCAGCGCTGACTCCAAAGCCGTCACCGCATGCACAGTGATGCGCAGGTCGAACGTCTGTAAGCCACGGCCTCCCGAATCACGGTCGGCGAAAGCGTTGCGCACCTGATTGAGCAGGCGCTGGTATTGACCAATCGACTGGCCGACCAGCAACTCACGGGCATCTTCCAGCGTCTTGCGGATCGCTTCGCCACCGGGTACTTCACCCACGCCGACACGCCCGGCATTGTCTTTGAGGATCAGGATGTTGCGGGTAAAGAACGGACCGTGGGCACCGCTGAGGTTGAGCAGCATGCTGTCGTGGCCGGCGACCGGCACCACCTGCAGTTCAGTGATGACCGGAGCACCACGGGTTTGGCTTGCAGTCAGAGCATTCATGATAAGAATTCCTTGTTGGGTGGCAATCAGCGCTGGCTGGCCGACGCAGCGGAGCCGTCGAGCGCATCGGGTTTGGTGGGTTCGGCATCGACCAGGCCCTTGAGCTGGACGCGCTTGATTTCACCGACGATGAACAGGTAACTGATCGCGGCAATCAGGGCGTTGACCCCAACGAACACCAGCGCCATCTTGAACGAGCCGGTGGCAGCGATGATGTAGCCGATCACGATCGGCGTGGTGATCGACGACAGGTTGCCAATGGTGTTGAACAGCCCG
This sequence comes from Pseudomonas sp. 21LCFQ010, assembly GCF_024129905.1. Classification (NCBI taxonomy): domain Bacteria; kingdom Pseudomonadati; phylum Pseudomonadota; class Gammaproteobacteria; order Pseudomonadales; family Pseudomonadaceae; genus Pseudomonas; species Pseudomonas sp. 21LCFQ010. Next base: position 144,246 of record NZ_JAMYDZ010000008.1, read on the forward strand.
CCCGACAAACCGGCGATCTGCTTGGGCGAGGTGTCGGAGACCACTGCCCAGCCCAGTGCACCCACGCCTTTGCCGAAGAACGCCAGGGCCATGAAGCCAACGACCATCCAGTCGGCTTCGACGTAGTTGCAGAGAATCATCGACATCGACAACACCATGCCCAGCACGATCGGCGTCTTGCGCGCCACGCTCAGCGAGTTGCCACGGCGCAGCAGCATGTCCGAGAACACCCCGCCCAGCACGCCGCCGAGAAAGCCGCAGATGGCCGGCAGCGAGGCGATGATGCCGGCCTTGAGAATGGTCATGCCGCGCTCCTGGACCAGGTACACCGGGAACCAGGTCAGGAAGAAGTAAGTCAGCGAGTTGATGCAGAACTGGCCCAGATAAACTCCGGCCATCATCCGGTTGGTCAGCAACTGACGGATGTAGTCCCACTTCGGACCGCTGTCTTTTTTCTTGCTGCGGTCATCCAGGTCCACCAGCCCGCCGTTCTCGGCGATGTAGCGCACCTCTGCGGCATTGGCCCATGGGTGGTCCTTGGGGCTATAGATCGTGCGCATCCAGATCAGCGAGAACAGGATGCCCAACGAGCCCATGAAGATGAATACGTGCTCCCAGCCAAAGCGATAGACGATCCAGCCCATCAACGGGGCGAACAGCGCCGTGGCGAAATATTGCGCCGAATTGAAGATCGCCGAGGCCGTGCCGCGCTCCTTGGTCGGAAACCATGACGCAACGATCCGCGCATTGCCGGGAAACGACGGCGCTTCGGCCAGCCCTACCGACATGCGCAGCAGAATCAGCAAGACCACCGCGGTGCCGACGCTGAACTCACCGATATAGCCCTGCAGCAAGGTAAACAGCGACCAGGTGAAGATGCTTGCCGCATAAACGCGCTTGGAGCCGAAGCGGTCGAGCAACCAGCCACCCGGGATCTGACCGAGCACATAGGCCCAACCGAACGCGGAAAAGATATAGCCCAGAGTGATCGCATCGATCCCCAGGTCTTTCTGGATACTGGAACCGGCGATGGAAATGGTTGCGCGGTCGGCAAAGTTGATCGTGGTCACCAGAAACAGCATGAGCAGGATCATGTACCGGGCGCGGGTTTGCTTGGGTTCTTGCATGAAGTGACGCTCCCACGAATTGTTTTTATGCGGGTAATGAAGTCTCGGCCGGAAAGCCATTATCGTCAGTTGTCGTACAACGATAACGTTATCATGCACAGAGATAACGTTATCATTCAAGCCCCGCTCATAAGGTTTTTTGTTTCGAAGGAAATTGGAGGGGATTGCAGGAACAGATTTATCCGCGAACGTTTACCGCCTTTCGCGGATAAAGCGATGGCCGCCCGACGGCGGCTGTCGCGGGTTCTGGTTCAGGTACTGGCGCGCTCAACCAAAGAGAAACCACTGTCAAAGCGCATGGCCGTGCTGTCGCCGGCAAAGCGTCGCAACAAGGCTTCGGCCACCTCACGGCCCATCACCGTGGCATTGACGCTGATGGTTGACAGCGCAGGCTGCGCGAAGCGGCTGTTGGTGGTGTCGCCAAAACCCAGCACGGCAATGTCTTGCGGCACCCGCAGGCCCAGTTCAGCGGCCTGAGCCAGCACACCCATGGCGACCGTGTCGGAGCTGCAAAACACCAGTTGCGGCGCCTCAGGACGCTGCAACAAGCGCTTGAGGCCCTCGCGCCCCACTTCCCAGGTGGCCGGCAGCGGCAGGATTTCGACCGGTACTTCGCTGATACCGTGTTGCCCCAGGCGCTGGATCAGGCTGTTGCAACGACGAATGCCACGAGGGTCGTCGACGGTAATTACGGCAAAACGCTCATACCCCTTGGCCACGAAGTGCTCGGCAACCTGTTCACCGACCTGTTCATGGGAGAAGCCCACCTGCATGTCCAGCGCCGTATCCGACAGGTCCCAGGCTTCGACCACAGGGATGCCGGCCGAAGCCAGACGCGCGCGGCTGCCCTCGGTGTGCAAAGTACCAGTGAGCACTATGCCGTCCGGGCGGCGGCCGAGAATGGCCTCAAGCAGCACCTCTTCCTTTTCCGGCGAGTAGCCGGTGGGGCCCAGCAACGACTGGTAACCGGCTTCAGTCAGGCGGTCCATGATCGCCTGCACGGCGGGGGCGAAAATCGAGTTGGCAATGGTGGGCAGCAAAATTGCCACCAGGCGGCTCTTGCTACTGGCCAGGCTGCCCGCCAACAGGTTGGGAACGTAGCCCATCTGCCTGACCACTTCCAGCACCCGCACGCGAGTGGCCTCACTGACCAGCTCAGGGCGGTTCAGGGCCCTGGAGACGGTAATGGGTGAAACACCGGCTTCACGTGCTACATCGATAACGGTGACCGGAATATCCGCGCCGCCGCTGACATGGGTGAGTTCCCTTCTGGATTTTCTGGCCACGAGGTTCCTGACTGGGTTGATCGGCGCAGCAATGATGGCAGGCCCGAAAGTGGCAAAATTTTACGAAAACCCGCGAAACAGAGCAAATGCCGCTGCTTGCAGGTCAGCGGGCACAAGAAAATCTCCGGTAAACTATCGGGCCTTTCCAACCCGATTCACGGCCTGCCCATGACCTCACCGACCTCCACCGCCCGTTCATCTGTTGTCATCATCGGCGGCGGTCCCGCCGGCCTGATGGCGGCTGAAGTGCTGAGCCAGGCCGGTCTCAAGGTCGATCTGTATGACGCCATGCCGTCGGTGGGGCGTAAGTTTCTGCTGGCCGGGGTCGGCGGCATGAACATCACCCACTCCGAGCCCTGGTCGGCATTCTTGTCGCGCTATGCCCGGCGCGCGCCGATGATCGAGCCTTTTTTGCAGACGTTCGATGCCGATGCCCTGCGTCAGTGGATTCATGGGCTGGGCATCGAGACCTTCATCGGCAGCTCTGGCCGGGTATTTCCTGCCGACATGAAAGCCGCGCCCTTGCTGCGCGCCTGGCTCAAGCGTCTGCGCGACAGTGGCGTGAATCTGCACACCCGGCATCGCTGGCTGGGCTGGAACCCTGACGGCAGCCTGCGCCTGCGCGGCCCTGATGCCGAGCGCAGCGAACGCGCCGATGCGGTACTGCTGGCGCTAGGCGGCGCCAGTTGGGCACGCTTGGGGTCCGACGGTGCCTGGCGACCCTGGCTGCAGGATCAAGGCGTTGAGGTTGCGGCATTACAGCCCAGTAACTGCGGCTTCGAGGTCAACACCTGGAGCGACGTGCTGCGCAGCAAATTCGCCGGCGCGCCACTGAAAAACATCGCCATGTCTGTGGATAACTTGCCGATGCGCACAGGGGAGTGCGTCGTGACCGAAACCGGGGTTGAGGGCAGCCTGGTCTACGCCCTGTCAGCGCCGATCCGGGACGGGATCAATCGCGCTGGCTCAGCGACTGTCCACATTGACCTGCTGCCGGGCAAATCCGTGCAAGCGGTGCAGGCGGCGCTGGAAAAACCGCGCGGCTCACGCTCGATGGCCAAACACCTGAGCGGCCAACTGGGCCTGGAAGGGGTCAAGGCTGCGCTATTGCGCGAATTGACCAGCAAGGCGCAGTTCGATGACCCGCAGGCGCTGGCCAAAGCCATCAAAGCCCTGCCCCTGCAACTGGTGCGCACTCGCCCGCTGGACGAGGCAATCAGCACGGCCGGAGGCGTAGCCTTCGAAAGCCTGGATCAGCACCTGATGCTCAAAGCGTTGCCTGGGGTGTTCTGCGCCGGCGAGATGCTCGACTGGGAAGCACCGACTGGCGGCTACCTGCTGACCGCCTGCTTTGCCAGTGGGCGCGCCGCAGCGCAAGGCATGCTGCACTGGTTGCAAACCTCGCCCCGCACCCCGTAACCGGCCGGGCGACGCTGCGACGCAAAGGCCGGTAAATACACTCCACCTGTTGTGGATGTAATTGCGCCTTCACGAGCGAGCTCGTTCCCACAGCATTTCAAGTCACAATCCGTGCCGGGCTCCGAACTCCGGGTAAAAAAGTGTGCGATTTTCGAACAATTAACTAACTGGTTAGTTTTTGATGTTTATAATCGCCGGCATTCAAACACGGGTGCTACAAAATGACACAGCCACAACCCCTCTCCGGCCTGGTCAGGTTCATCCTGCTCGGGCTCGGCATCATTACCCTTTTGCTTGGTCTGGCCCTTGCGGCCGGCGGCTTCTCGCTGGTCCGTCTGGGCGGTAGCTGGTATTTCCTGATCGGCGGTCTGGTTATGGCTGCTTGCGGTCTGTTGATTGCGTTGCGCAAGCCGCTCGGCGCACAACTGTTCGCAGTGTTCCTGATCGGCACGGCCATTTGGGCGGTGCTGGACGCCGGCCTGCAATTCTGGCCGCTGTTCTCGCGGCTGTTCATGTTCTCGGTCATGGGTCTGGTGATCCTGCTGGTGTATCCACAGCTGGTGCGCGCCAGTGGTGCCGTACCGGGCAAGGCGCCGTATGGCATCGCTGGCGTACTGGCAGTCGCACTGGTGATCGCGGTGGGCAATATGTTTGTCGCCCACCCCAGTGTCGCAACCAATGGCAGCGGCCCTGGCCTGACCCCGGTGGACCCGGCCAACGCGCAGAAAGACTGGGCGCATTACGGCAATACCGAAGGTGGCAGCCGCTTTGCTGCGCTGGACCAGATCAACCGTGGCAATGTCGACAAGCTGCAGGTGGCCTGGACCTACCGCACCGGTGATGTTGCGCAGAGCAACGGCAATGGCGCCGAAGACCAGCTCACCCCGCTGCAAATCGGCAACAAGGTGTTTATCTGCACACCGCACAACAACATCATTGCGCTGGATGCCGACACCGGCAAAGAGCTGTGGAAAAACCAAATCAACGCTCAATCCGCCGTATGGCAGCGCTGCCGGGGCCTGGCGTACTTCGACGCCACCGCAGCGCTGGTGCAGCCAAGCCAGCCAGGCAATTCAGCGGTGACCGCAGTCAACGTAACGGCCGGCGCCAACTGTCAGCGCCGCCTGCTGACCAACACCATCGACGCACGCCTGATCGCCGTCGACGCCGACACCGGCGAATTCTGCCAGGGCTTTGGCAACAACGGTCAGGTTGACCTGAAAGCCGGTCTGGGCAATGTCCCGGACTCGCACTATCAATTGTCTTCGGCCCCGCTGATGGCCGGCACCACGGTGGTGGTCGGCGGACGTGTCGCCGACAACGTCCAGACCGACATGCCAGGCGGCGTGATTCGTGGCTTCGACGTGGTCACCGGGCAACAGCGCTGGGCCTTCGACCCGGGCAACCCGCAAGAGCGCAACGCACCGGCCGAAGGCCAGACCTACGTGCGCAGCACGCCGAACAGCTGGGCACCGATGTCCTACGATCCGGCGATGAACACCGTGTTCCTGCCGATGGGCAGTTCGTCCACCGACCTATACGGTGTCGAGCGTACTCGCCTGGATCACACCTATGGCGCTTCGATCCTGGCCCTGGACGCCACCAGCGGCGCAGAAAAGTGGGTGTACCAGACGGTCCATAATGACCTGTGGGATTTCGACCTGCCGATGCAGCCGAGCCTGATCGACTTCACCGGTAAAGACGGCAAAAGTGTGCCGGCACTGGTGATCGGCACCAAGGCCGGGCAGATCTTCGTCCTCGACCGCGCCACTGGCCAGCCGCTGACCCAAGTGGATCAAGTGCCGGTCAAGGCCGGCAACATCCCCAACGAGCCGTATTCGCCCAGCCAGCCAAAGTCGGTGGGCATGCCGCAGATCGGCGCCCAGCAGCTAACCGAGTCGGACATGTGGGGCGCCACGCCGTATGACCAATTGCTGTGCCGTATCGACTTCAAGGGGATGCGCTACGACGGGCTGTACACCGCGCCAGGTACCGATAAATCGCTGAGTTTTCCAGGCTCGCTGGGTGGCCTTAACTGGGGCGGCCTGTCGACCGACCCGGTGCACGGCTTCATCTTCGTCAACGACATGCGTCTGGGCCTGTGGGTGCAGATGATTCCTGCGCAGAAAGATGCCAAGGCTTCCTCCGGCGGTGAAGCGATCAACACCGGCATGGGCGCGGTGCCGCTCAAAGGCACCCCCTATGCGGTGAACAAGAACCGCTTCCTGTCGGTGGCCGGCATTCCGTGCCAGGCGCCGCCGTTCGGCACCCTGACCGCCATCGACATGAAAACCCAGAAAATCGCCTGGCAAGTGCCGGTCGGGACCGTGGAAGACACCGGCCCCCTTGGCATCGCCATGGGCTTGCCGATCAAGATCGGCCTGCCGACCCTCGGCGGCACCCTGTCGACCCAAGGCGGTCTGGTATTCATCGCCGGTACCCAGGACTTCTACCTGCGCGCCTTCAACAGCGCCAACGGTGAAGAAGTCTGGAAAGCCCGACTGCCGGTCGGCAGCCAGGGTGGGCCGATGACTTACGTGTCGCCCAAAACCGGCAAGCAATACGTGGTGATCACCGCCGGTGGTGCGCGCCAAGCGACGCAACGCGGTGATTACGTCGTGGCCTACGCGCTGCCATAATCCGTTCTTTCGCCCGCCCCTGATGGGGCGGGCGATTGCTCAGTATTACTGCACAGCGGATGTGCACGATCTGAACCGCCTGCTGTCTTCTATCCTGCCTGTTGCATCCGCCCGCCGTAGTGACATCACTTTCATTCAATCGAGAGGTCTACATGCCTGTTCGACTTAGCCCCTGCGCCCTCGCCTTGCGGATTCACGCACTGGCCTGCGGTTTGGGTGTCAGCGCATTGGCCCTGGCCGATGACAACAAGGTTTCGACCTACGAGATTCTTACCCCCATCGTGGTCACCGGCAGCTATGCGCCGGTCTCCAGCTTTGACCTGCCGTTTTCGGTCGACACCGTCAACCTGCAGCAGATCCAGGACGGCCAGTTGGGCACCAACCTGTCCGAAGTGCTGCCCCGGGTGCCGGGCCTTGTCGTGCAGAACCGCCAGAACTATGCCCAGGACCTGCAGATATCCTCGCGCGGTTACGGCGCACGCTCGGCGTTCGGTATTCGCGGCCTGAAACTGCTCAGCGACGGCATTCCCGCCAGCACCCCGGACGGCCAGGGCCAGGCCGCCACGCTCAACCTGGATGTGGCCGAGCGTATCGAAGTGCTGCGCGGCCCGACCTCGACCATTTACGGCAGCAATGCCGGTGGGGTGATCCAGATGTTCACCCGCGACGGCCAAGGCAAGCCCAAGGTCGGCGCCGAGACCACGTTCGGCAGCGACGGCTATCGCAAGAACCACCTGTCGGCAGAGGGCGGCAATGACCAGGCGGGCTTTATCGTCGATGCCTCGCGCATGGATACCGACGGCTACCGCGACCATAGCTCGGCCCGCCGCGATCAGACCTTCGCCAAGGTGCATGTCAAACCCGACGCCGACAGCCGCCTGGCACTGATTTACAGCAGCCTGGAACAGAACGGCACGCAAGACCCGTTGGGCCAGACCTGGGCCGGCTACAAAAATGATCCACGCTCGGTGGCGGCGGTGGCCGAGACTTACAACACGCGCAAAAGCATCGATCACCAGCAGCTGGGCATGAACTACGAGCGCAGCTTCGGCGACGCCACCTTGCAGTTCAATCTGTATGCCGGCCAGCGCAGCGTGGTGCAGTACCTGTCGATCCCGCGCACGGTGGTTTCCAACAGCCAGCGTGGCGGCGGCGTGGTGGACTTTGACCGTGAGTTTCATGGCGGCACCCTGCGCTGGGTCCAGCCAATCCAGGGCGTACCGGGCCAGTTGACCGTGACCACCGGGGTCGACTACGACCGCAGTCGCGATGACCGCCGTGGTTTTCAGAACTTCAGCGGCACGCAACTGGGTGTCAAAGGCGAACTGCGCCGTGACGAGATCGACACGGCGACCAGTCTCGACCCGTACATTCAGGCGCGCTGGCTGCTGGACGACTGGACCCTGGAAGCAGGCCTGCGGCACAGCACCATGGAGATGGAGGTCGATGACCGTTACCTGGCCAACGGCGATGCCAGTGGCTCGAAGAAATACCAGCGCAACACCCCGTCGCTGTCGGTGATGTACGCCTTCAGCCCTGACCTGCATGGCTACATCAGTGCCGGCAAGGGCTTCGAAACCCCCACCCAGGCCGAGATGGCCTATGCACCGGGCGCCATCGAAGGCTTCAACTTCGGCCTGTCGCCAGCCACCAGTACCCAGTATGAGATCGGTCTCAAGGCCAGGGTCGGCGGCAATACCCGGATCAATGCGGCCATCTTCGAAATCCGCACCGATGACGAAATCGTCGTCTCCAGCGCCACCGACGGTCGCACCAGTTATCAGAACGCCGGCAAGACCCTGCGTCGTGGTTTCGAACTCGGCGTGCAAAGCCAGTTGAGCGACCAGTGGCAAGCCACCCTGGCGTACACTCGCCTGGACGCCACCTACGACGAAGCCTATGTAAGCAGTGGCAGGACCATCGACAAAGGCAACAAACTGCCCGGCGTGCCGGGCAGCAGCCTGTTTGGCGAACTGGTCTGGAAACCGCGACAAGGCATCAGCATGGGTGTCGAAGGCCAGTACCGCAGCAAGGTGTATGTCGAAGACAGCAATGACGACAAGGCCGCCCCGAGCTACACGGTATTTAACTGGCGCACCCGCTTCGAACAAAACTACGGGCCCTGGACCTTCCACCAGATGGTGCGCCTGGACAACCTACTCGACCGCCAGTACGTAGGTTCAGTGATCGTCGGCGACGGCAACGGCCGCTACTACGAAGCCGCACCGGGCCGCTCGTGGTACGCCGGCGCAGGGCTGGCTTACCAGTTCTGAAGCCGTACATCTGTAGGAGCGACCGGGCGGCGATCCGTCTCGCTCCTACAGGCTTTTACCTCAATAAACGTCGCGCTTGTAGCGCCCCTGTTCGATCAGTTCACTCACGGCCTGTTCACCGAGCAGGTCGTTGAGCGCCTGATCGACTCCGGCGGCCATGCCTTGCAGGCTGCCGCAGATATAGATCACAGCCCCGTCGGCCAGCCAGGCGCGCAGTTCGTCGGCGGCTTCGCGCAGGCGGTCCTGGACGTAGATTTTCTGCTCCTGATCGCGGGAAAACGCCAGGTCCAGACGGGCCAGCTGGCCACCGTCCAGCCAGCCTTGCAACTCGTCACCGCACAAGAAGTCATGGGCACGGTTGCGCTCGCCAAACAACAGCCAGTTACGTGTCTGCTGTTGCTCAATCCGAGCCTTGAGCAGGCTGCGCAATCCGGCCAGCCCAGTGCCGTTACCGATCAGAATCAGTGGCACAGGCTCCTGCGGCAGGTGGAAGCCGCTATTGCGACGCAAGCGCAGACTGATCGTGGCGCCCTCAACCAGGTACTCGGTGAGCCAGCCAGACCCCACACCCAGACCGCCATCGGTATGGATCTCTTGACGGACGATCAACTGCAGGTCGCCGTCTGACGGTGTCGAAGCAATCGAATACTCGCGGGCGGCCAGCGGCACCAGCGCATCGACCAGTGCCTGCGCATGCAAGCCCACCAGGTGCGCACGGTGTTGCGGCAACTGGCGGCTGCCCAGCGCTTGCAACAAGGTTTCCTGCAAGCCATCGACCGTGACCGGTTCCTGGCCGCTCAGGCCCAGGCCTTGCAGCAGGCGGGTCAGCACTGCATCGCTATTGCGCGGCAGAATTTCCACCAGATCACCAGCCTCCCAGCTCGCGGCCGCAGGCGCGCTCAGGCCAAGCAGGAACACCTTCGAGCCCGTGCTGCCGGGGTTGATCTGCTCGCGGCGGCTCAGGGTCCAGCTCTCGAATTGCGGAGCCTGCCAGGCGCCGGTCGGCGTGCTGCCGGTCACCCGCCCCAGTTGTTGCTGCCAGTTCTGCAGCGCCGCCGGGTCGGCGTTATCCACCTCCACCGGGGCGAACAGCGAGCGGCTGCCACGCTCGGCCAACCAGCCGTGCAAGCGCTGGGCAAAGGCGCAGAAGTGCTGGTACTGGCGGTCACCCAGAGCCAGCACCGCGTAGTTGAGGTTATCCAGCGCCAGTGGCTGGCCGAGCAGCTTGCGCTCGAAGCCACGGGCGCTGTCCGGCGCCTCACCGTCACCGAAGGTACTGACCACAAACACCGCGTTGCGACGTTGCTGCAGGTCTTGCTCGGTCAGCTCCGCCAGGCGCTGGACCTTGACCGGCAGGCCGGCCGCTTGCAATTGCCCGGCGGTTTGCCAGGCCAGTTGCTCGGCAAAACCGCTCTGGCTGGCAAAGCCCACCAACCACGAATCCCCCTCGTCACCTGCCGTCTGCAAGCCACTGCGGGCATTGCGAATATCGCGTTTCTTGCGGCGCCGATCCAGATACAGCAGCCAGCCGGTGATGAAGAACAGCGGCATCAGCAGCGAGGCGATGGTCATGATGATCCGCCCCGGCAGGCCGAAGTAACTGCCGACGTGCAGCGCATAGTTACTGGTCAACAATTGCGCACCGAGCCCCTTGTCGGCGTAGCGTGACACCGAGTTGATCTTGCCGGTGGCGGGGTCGAGATTGATGATGTTCAGCGCCCGTGGGTGCGGCGAGTCCTTGAGCAAATAGAACACGGTAGCCGATTGCCCACCGGCTGCTGGCAGGCGCAGGTTATAACCCGCCAGGCCAGGGCCTGCGGTGTCGCGGATGCTCGCCCAGACGGCGTCGTAATCCACCACCAGCGGCCCCGGCGGCTGGGCCGGCTTGCCACCGCCAGCACCAGGGCCGGCCGGGCGGCGCTGCTCACCGGCTGGCGGTGCATCGCCCAGCAGCCGGGTCATGCCCTGATTCCACCATTGATAGGACCACATCAAGCCGGTGATCGCGAACAACAGATAAGCCAGTAAACACCAGGTGCCAAAAATCGAGTGCAGGTCCCAGTTGAAACTGCGGCCCTTCTTGGCCCAGTCCATGGTCAGCCAGACCCGCCAGTCCAGCGGCTTGCGCGGCCAGCGCAGATACAGGCCCGACAGGCAGAAGAAAATCAGCATCAGGGTACAGGCGCCGGTGATCTGCCGACCTGTCTGGCCGGAAGCAAGAAAGCGGTGCAGGTTGAGCATCAGGTCGAAAAAGCCTTCGCCCACACCATCGCCACGCAGTTCGCCGGTGTACTGGTCGAAATTGACCCGCGGTCCGCGTCGCTCGCCAGGTTTGGGCTGAAAATAGGCCTGGGCAACCCGATTGCTGGTGGTTTCAACCCGCAGGATAGCCACGGTCATGCCCTTGGCAGCTTCGAGCTTGCGCACCAATTCAATAGGCGGCAGCGGCGCATCGCGCTTCTCTACCAGCAACACGTCGGGATTTATGGCGTCGAGAATTTCTTCCTCGAAGGAATACAGGGCACCGGTCACACCCATCAGCGCCAGCACCAGACCTGCGCTGATGCCGAAGAACCAGTGCAACTGAAACAAAACTTTCTTGAACACCACCGGCACCTCTATTGCCCTGAGCGGCGCGCATTATGCGGCATACGCTAGTTATTCTCATTATCATTTCATGTCGACCGCGCCAATCAGGCGGGCTGAGCTTGCTGACCACCTGAGCACGCGCAACAGCGACCCATACTCCGGCCGCGAAACATATTGCAATACTGCCCGAGAGGCAATTGAGAGTAATTGACATTTGCATATTTTTTACATTATTTACCCAGCTTTGCCAGAATCGCCAAGGGCTTTGACAAGCATCAATATCGGCATTGCGCCCATTCAATAAGAATAACTATCATTCACCACCTCCTCGGCCATATCGGTGCCACTCCATGCTTCTACATATCCCCGGCCTGTTCACCCGTGAAGAAGTCCTGCGCATCCGTGAAGCCCTGGAGCAGACTGACTGGGCTGATGGCAAGCTGACCGCGGGTTATCAGTCGGCCAAGGCCAAGCACAACCTGCAGTTGCCTGAAGGCCACCCGCTGGCCAAGGAAATCGGCACCGCCATGCTGGAGCGGCTGTGGTCCAACCCGCTGTTCATGTCAGCCGCGCTGCCGCACAAGGTGTATCCACCGTTGTTCAACTGCTACACGGCCGGCGGCAACTTCGACTTTCATATCGACAACGCCGTACGCCAGGTCAAAGACACGACCGAGCGGGTGCGTACCGACCTGTCCTCGACGCTGTTTTTCAGTGATCCCGATGACTATGACGGCGGTGAACTGATCATTCAGGACACCTACGGCACGCAACAGGTCAAGCTGCCGGCCGGCGATCTGGTGCTGTACCCCGGCACCAGCCTGCATAAAGTCAACGCGGTGACCCGCGGTACTCGTCTGGCCTCGTTTTTCTGGACTCAGAGTCTGGTCCGCGAAGACAGCCAGCGCGCCCTGCTGTTCGAGATGGATACCGCCATCCAGCATCTGACCCGCGATGTACCTGATCATCCGTCACTGGTGCAGTTGACCGGCACTTATCACAACCTGCTGCGCCGCTGGGTCGAGGTCTGAGCCATGAGCTGGAAGTTGGCCCGTGAAGAACAGCTCGACGGCGACGCCCTGCAAGCCATGCTGGCAGACAGTCCGGGACGTGCTGCCCAAGCCATTCTGGCCGCCGCCGGACAAGGGCTGGTCGAAGCCCAGGCGCTGCTGGGCCAGATCCTGCTTGATGGCAACGGCATACAGCGCGACCCGGCGCTGGCGGTCACCTGGTTCACCATCGCGGCCGATCAAGGCCACTTGATGGCGCGCAACATGCTGGGCCGTTGCCTGGAGCATGGTTGGGGATGCGAGGCCGATGTCGTGCAGGCCGCGCGGCATTATCAGCTGGCCGCCGAGCAGAACTTTGACTGGGGCCTGTACAACCTGGGCAACCTGCTGGGCAGCGGACGTGGTGTACGTCAGGATCACTGGCTGGCCATGGCCTGTTACCACAAGGCCGCCCACCAAGGCCATGCCAAGTCGATGAACTTGCTGGGGCGCTATCTGGAAGAAGGGCTGGCCGGCAAAGTTGATCTGGAGGCAGCGCATGACTGGTATCGACGCTCTGCCGAAGCCGGGGATTTTCGCGGGCAATTCAGCCATGCCACCGTGCTGGCCGAACAAGGCGAGATTGAACAGGCGCAAACCTGGATGAACACAGCGCTGGCGGGCGGCAACCTCAATTTTCTGCGGGTGAGTCGCCAGTCATTACTGACCGCCGCTCACCCAGCATTGCGTGCTCTGGCGCAAGCCTATCATCAGCGTGCCGCTGAACTCGGTGACGAGTCAGACCAGGCAGCGCTGCGTGACGTTCTGGTCCGGCTCAGCCAGAACCCGTCTATCAACTGCGCCAGTCCCGGCGCAGCTCAGTGAGGTAATTGCTCAGGAAGCGGGCATGGCGAATAAACAGCGCCGTCTGGGCTTCAACACTGTCGACCGCTTCGATGCGATTGGCAGTGAGGAAGCCGTTCAGCGCAGCCAGTAATCTGGCGACTTCCTGGCTATAGGCCGACTTCAGTTCCTCCAGCGCCTGAAGCTGTCTGAATTGCTCCAGCTTGCGGGCCTCAGCCTTGCGTTTTTCGTGCAGCTCACGAGCATGACCACGCAGCGCGTCGAGCAGCTCCTGCAAACGCTCGCGGTGCTTGAGCAGGTGCTTGTATTCCAGCGCATCGTTGGCCAGATCAAGAATACTGCTCATGCCGGCAATACCGGCCTTGATCGAGCCGACCAATCGATTGTTCGGGTCTATTTCGATCAGTTTGTCCAGAGACGCCACCAGCGGCTTGAACTTGTCGAGTGCACTCAATGCCTCGACCTCGGCAATCAGCTTGTTGAGCGCCGCTTCTTCCTCCAGCCATTTGCCCAACGGCTGGTTTTCAGCGGCAATCTGCTCATCCACTTGCGTCAGGCTGGCCTCGATCTCAACCACAAAGTGATCGACGTCGCTGACGCTGACTGCCGAAAAATTAACCAGCGCATCATCCAGCGCGCTGGACTGCAGTTGCAGCTCGGCAAGCGTCTTGAACCGCTCTTCACGGATCTCCTTGACGATCACCTCGATGTGGCTGCCGGTTTCGTCGGTCAACGGCTGTTGCTTGAGCTTGGCAATGGTTTCGAGCAGGTCCGGCAAGCCGTGATTGGCCAACAGCCCAGGTCCAAGCGTCAGTATGTCGAGCACCTGCTTGTCGACATGACTCAACTCCTCAATCAGGCTGAGCAGTTTCTCGCGCTTGACCGGCAAATGGATCTCGCCAAGCGCCTCAGTGTAGCGGCGCAATTGCGCTCTGTTGGCCACCAGCACGTCCAGATCAGGCTTTGGTAACAAAAACGGAGTGTCCATGACATGAACATTCATTGTTTAATCTTCCTTATCGTTAGTTACTTTACTATCAACGCCGCACATCACCAACGACCCGGTTAAAAGCCGTCAGCATATTGAACGCCTGCTCTTTTATGTCTTGCCAGTTGGCAATAACTGCGCGAAACCGTGAAACAAAAACAACCAGCAGCAGCGCGTTGTCCAGGTCATTGATGCGCCGATGCGAGTCGTCTGCCAACTTCTCGAGCAAACTCCAGATACTTTCGATATTGCTGATACTGCTGGCCGCTCCTTCGATACGGGTTCTCAGATCCTGCATGCCAGACTCAAAGGCAAACAGGTTGCCGAGAAACCGGTCGTGCTGCCTGAGTTGGGTTTCAAGCGTCTGCTTTTCGTCGATCAACTGGCTCTGCTGTGCAAGGACCTCCGCGGCCTTGGGCCCGTAGATCGACCAGGAAACCGCTCCACCTGCCGGCCCCCACCAAAACCCGACCCATCGGTAGCCGCAGTACTCCTCATACTCGCTGGCCTTTTGATTGATACGCTCATTGAGCAGCACAATCCGGTCCTTGAGCTGAACCAGGTTGTCACCCGCTTCCGCAGAGCTCGCCAGATCAATCTTACGAGCGACCTCGGGCCTGATTCGGTCTCGCAGGTGCGCCTTGAACGCCTCAAGCCCCTGACTGACCCGCCGGGTACTGCTGCTGTAATCAGCGATGTGTAACTTCAGGTCACCCACCAAGGCCAGCAAACCAGGCATGTGCCTGCGATCGGAGTCGGTCAGTTCAACCATCGGCATCTGCTCGATTTCACTGACGCTCAGCTCACTCAGCTTGAGGGTTCGCCAGGCTTCAAGCCCCTGAATAAAACCGACCATGTCTTCAGCGGTGCGAACCAGATTGCCGGCAAATACATGCAGATCGCTGCCCACCGCACGCATGTCGTCTTCCAGCCCGGCCCAACTTGCGGCGTGCTCCTGGATCGTCAGATACAGCTGTTTGACGTCTTCAGGCTGCAAACCGGGAATACCACTTTGGTAATTGCCCAGCAGTTGCCGGACCTGGGCAATGTCGCTCGGCAGGGCCAGCGCACTACTGACGTAGCGATGGATGCTACGTACGTCTTCGTTGGTTATCAGCAGGCCCCGATCGCGAGCCGCATTCTGGGCAACACCCGACGCGGCGCGAATGAAATCATTACTGACCCGGCTGATCTCGCTGACATCAGGCTGAGCGGCGTCAGTCGCCAATGCCACGTGTTCGTTCGACATATCCAATTTCCCTATCGTGATCATTCGGCCTAAATGGCAGTCCGGAACTCAAGCCTTGAAACTTATTAAAAGCTAGCAAAACTTCAAGACACTAAATAGCAAACAAAGCGGATCGACCCTGTAGGAATAAGCAACCAGAACTGAGGATTTATAAGAAGTTATCGAATAACTTAAGCAATGGATCCAAAAACAATTGAAATATGTAAATCTGGATCCTGTGTTACAAATCGCCGTGTACTTTTCTGAGGGCATAAAAAAACCCATGATCGCTCATGGGTTTTTTGTACTGCGTGATGACCTTACAGGTAGAACGCCTTCAGCGGCGGGAAGCCATTGAACTCCACAGCGCTGTAGCTGGTGGTGTAGGCACCGGTCGACAGCCAGTACAGGCGGTCACCGATGGCCAGGTTCAGCGGCAGGCCGTACTTGTAGTGCTCGTACATGATGTCGGCGCTGTCGCAGGTGGGGCCTGCGATGACCACTTCTTCCATCTCGCCTTTTTTCTCGGTCCAGATCGGGAACTTGATCGACTCGTCCATGGTTTCGATCAGGCCGGAGAACTTGCCCACGTCGGTGTACACCCAGCGCTCCACGGCGGTACGCGACTTGCGCGCCACCAGCACCACTTCGCTGACCAGAATGCCGGCGTTGGCGATCAGCGAACGGCCTGGCTCCAGAATGATTTCCGGCAGGTCGTCACCGAAGTCTTCCTTCAGGAAGCGGATGATCTCTTCGGCGTAGGTTTCCAGGCTGTTGGTGCGGGTGATGTAGTTGGCCGGGAAGCCGCCACCCATGTTGATCAGCTTCAGTTCGATGCCGTCTTCCTGTTTCAGACGCTCGAAGATCACCTTGACCTTGGCAATCGCCGCGTCCCACACGCTGATGTCGCGCTGCTGGGAACCGACGTGGAACGAAATACCGTAAGGCACCAGACCCAGATCACGGGCCAGGATCAGCAGGTCCATGGCCATGTCGGTCTGGCAGCCGAACTTGCGCGACAGCGGCCAGTCAGCGGTGGTCGAACCTTCGGTGAGGATCCGCACATAGACTTTCGAGCCGGGTGCGGCCTTGGCGATGTTGCGCAGGTCGGCTTCGGAGTCGGTGGCGAACAGGCGCACGCCCTTGTCGAAGAAGTAGCGGATGTCCTTGGACTTCTTGATGGTGTTGCCGTAGCTGATGCGTTCCGGGCCAACGCCGCAGCCCATGACCTTGTCCAGCTCATAGATGGAGGCGATGTCAAAGCTCGAACCCTTGTCGCGCAACAGCTCGATGATTTCTTTGGCCGGGTTGGCCTTGACGGCGTAGTAGACCTTGGCGAACTCGAAACCGGCGCGCAGGTCATCGTAAGCCTTGTCGATGATCTTGGTGTCGATGAGTACGAACGGGGTTTCCTGCTTGTCGGCAAACGCCTTCATTTTGTTGAAGGTGCTGGCTTCGAAATAGTCTTCGACCTTGATCGGCATGCTAAGGGACTCCACGGGGCAAACAGATGAATAAATGGGTGCATATGAACGTCCTCCGTATCCCCACTTTGGTTCGCCTACTTCCCAAGGCATGTCGCCGAAAGCAAAAAGGCCACGGGGCAACTCCCCTTGGCCTTGCTGTCTCGTCGTCAGTACTTGAGCCGGATGGATCGTTTCCAGCATGGACGTTCGGCGCGAACTTTAGGACCTGAGGGGCTTGAGATCAACTAAAAATGTCGCGATTTCGCACGCAACCAGTAGATCGCTCATTACACCCACCTATGTAAACGACCCACATGACAGGCTGATGTTCCTTGCGCCTGCCCGAACGGTCCGGTTTCACCTGGCCGCCAGGGTCATGGTGCTATGCTCGGCGCCGACCTGGAGAGACCCGACTGATGAATTACCTGTTCCCCGTCCTGGCCGCCTTCCTGTGGGGTGGCAACACCATCGTCACCAAACTCAGTGCCACGGCCATCTCGCCCATCGAGATCAGCTTCTACCGCTGGCTGCTGGCGCTGCTGGTGCTCACCCCGTTCGTGCTCGGCGGCCTGATCCGCAACGCCGCAGTGGTCGCCCGCTGCTACAGGCAGTTGATCGTCCTCGGCCTGCTCGGCGGCGTGGTGTTTCAGTGCCTGGCCTACTACGCCGCACACTCCACCACCGCGATCAAGATGGGCATCATCCAGGCGCTCTATCCACTGATCGCACTGATCCTCACCGGCCTGCTGATGAAACAGCGCACGACTACCGGCACCCTGGTTGGCGGCACGATCTCGATCATCGGCGTGGTGCTGGTGATCAGCAATGGTCATTTCGCTTCCCTGCTCAACGGCGGCCTGAGCATCGGCGATGCCATGATGCTGCTCGGCACCGCAGCCTTCGCGGTGTACAGCCTGCTGCTGCAGCGCTGGAAGATCCAGTTGCCGATGCTGCAGACGGTCTACACCCAGGCCATCGTCGCCAGTGTGGCCCTGGCGCCGTTCTACCTGCTCACCGAGCGGCATGCGCTGACCGGTGAAGTGCTGGCCCTGGTCGGCTTTGCCGGCATCGGCGCCTCGATCTGTGCGCCACTGGCCTGGATCCACGCCATTTCCCGACTGGGCGCCTCGCGTACCGCGCCGTTCTTCAATCTGGTGCCGGTGATCACCGCCGTGCTGGCGACTGTGCTGCTGGGGGAACAACTGACGGCCTGGATCACCCTGGGCGGGCTGCTGGCGATTGGCGGGGTGATCGTGTCGGAGTACTGCCGCAAGAAGCCATAGGTTTGAAAGGCTGGCAGTGCTGCGCACTGCTTTCGCCGGCGGCGAAAGCAGCGCAAAGCGCTGCCACTTATCAGGACGCCGCCAGTTCCGCTGGCGAGACGATGCTGGTCTTGGCCCCGCGCGAGCGTCCCGAACTCAGGTAAGCAGCAATCGACTCTTGGGTCACCTCGCCCAGGAACACCCGCTCGGCGTCCAGCACCGGCAGCCAGGCGCGGTTGAACTCGTACATGCGCGACAGCAGGATGCGCAGATTTTCGTCATAGGCTGCCGTGGCGTTGAACTCGCGCAGGAACTGCGCACAGGTGCCGGTCTGGCGGTGCAGGTCGCGGCGGCGCACGTAGCCCATGGCCTTGTTGTCTGCGTCCGTGACCACCACGTAGCGACGGTCCTGATCGTCCATCACCTCCAGCGCATCGGCCACTGGCGTCTCGGGGCTGACTGACGGCGCGTTGTCGGCGGCGTCTTCGGCCTTGACCAGCAGCAGGCGCTTGAGGGTGCTGTCCTGGCCAACGAAGTTGGAGACGAAGTCGTCCGCCGGGTGCGCCAGCAGGGTGTCCGGGTGGTCGATCTGGATCAGTTTGCCAGCGCGGAAAATCGCGATCTTGTCGCCCAGTTTGAGCGCTTCGTCGATGTCGTGGCTGACCATGATCACGGTCTTGTTCAGCGCCCGCTGCATCTCGAAGAACTCGTTCTGGATCATCTCGCGGTTGATCGGGTCGACCGCGCCGAACGGCTCGTCCATCAGCAACAACGGCGCCTCGGCGGCCAGCGCACGGATCACCCCGATACGCTGTTGCTGACCACCGGACAACTCGCGCGGGTAACGGTGCAGGTACTGCTTGGGTTCGAGCTTGATCATGCTCATCAACTCGCGAGCGCGGTCATGGCACTTCTGCTTGTCCCAGCCCAACAGTTTGGGCACCACTACGATGTTTTCCTCGATGGTCATGTTCGGGAACAGGCCGATCTGCTGGATCACATAGCCGATATTGCGGCGCAGGGTCACTTCGTCCAGGCCGGTGGTGTCTTCACCGTTGATCAGGACCTTGCCGGAGGTCGGCTCGATCAGGCGGTTGATCATCTTCAGCGTGGTGCTCTTGCCACAGCCCGACGGGCCGAGGAACACGCAGATTTCGCCTTCGTTGACCGTGAGGCTGACCGAGTCGACCGCCTTCACTTCTTTGCCGTTGCTCTGGAAAGTCTTGGTGAGGTTTTGAAGTTCGATCATTTCAGGAGTCCTTTGGGAGTCAGCGAGCGTTGCAGCCATTGCAGAAGCAGGTCGGCGATGATGGCCAGAATGCTGACCAGCACGGCGCCGACGATCAGCATCGACATATCGCTGCGGCTGATAGAAGCAAGAATGAGTACACCAAGACCGCCGGCGCCAATGGTCGCGGCAATGGTCATGACGCCGATGTTCATCACCACGGCAGTGCGCACCCCGGCGAGAATCACCGGTACGGCGATGGGCAGCTCGACCATGCGCAGGCGCTGGCCGAAGGTCATGCCAATGCCCTTGGCCGCTTCCCGAATGCCCGGTTCGACACCGGTCAGGGCCAGGTAGGTGTTGCGCATGATCGGCAACAACGAATACAGAAACACGGCGGTGATGGCCGGCAGCGGCCCCAGGCCCTGGCCAAATTTGGAATAGAACGGCAGCAGCAAGCCGAACAGCGCAATGGACGGCACGGTCAGCAACACCGTGGCACTGGCTTGCAGAGGACCTGCCAGGGTCGGGAAGCGGGTCATCAGGATACCCAGCGGCACGCCGACCAGAATCGCCAGGGTCACCGCGACGCCGACCAGGGTGATGTGCTGCCCGGTCAGGTGCAGGACCTGATTCCAGTCCATATGGGAGAAGGCGTTCAACAAATCCATACGTCTGTCTCCTTTAGTTGAGTGGATGCTGGCGCAGGAACTCTGCGGCCACGGTGGACGGACTCTGATGGTCGACATCGACCTTGGCGTTCAGTGCACGCATGGTGGCGTTGTCGAGCAGTTCGGCCAGCGGTTTGAGCAGCCCGGCCAGTTCCGGGTGCTGGTCGAGGAACGCCTTGCGCACGACCGGGGCGGCGGTGTAGTCCGGGAAGTAATGCTTGTCGTCGTCCAGCACCTTGAGCTTGAAGGCGTCCAGGCGCCCGTCAGTGGTGTACACCAGACCGGCAAAAACCTGGCCGTTGCGCATCGCGGTATAAACCAGCCCGGCGTCCATCTGGCGGATGTTTTCCCGGCCCAGATTCATGTCGTAATGCTTGACCAGCCCGCCCAGACCATCGGAGCGGTTGGCAAACTCGGTATCCAGGGCAACGATGTGGCCCTGGTCAGCCTCGTCCTTGAGCACTCGGGTCAGGTCGCTGACGGTGTTGAGCTGGGGATACTCTTTGGCGATCTTGTCCGGCAGCCCCAAGGCGTAGGTGTTGCTGAAGCGCGACGGCGCCAGCCAGACCAGGCCTTTTTTGGCATCGAGTTCTTTGACCCGTGCGTAGCTCTGCTCGCTGTCGAGACGTTCCTCGACATGGTTGTAGGCGACCAGCGAAACCCCGGTGTACTCCCAGAGCAGATCCAGCTGGCCGCTCTCATGGGCACTGCGCGCCAGGTTACTGCCCAGCCCGCCGGTGATCTGCACGTCGTAGTTTTTGCTGCGCAGGTATTGCGCGGTGATCTCCGCGAGCATGGTCTGCTCGGTAAACACCCGTGCGCCGATCCGCAGCAGCGGTTTATCGGCTGCTTGGGCGAACGCCGAGAACAGCGATCCCAATCCCAGGGTCAGGCTCAGCGCCAAACATAGCTTTTTCATGTCAGTTCCTTATCTCAGCGGTGCAGACCGCGCTCCAGCCAGATGCGACTACCCAGCGTGACCAAGGCATCAAGCAACAGTGCCAGCAACGCCGTGCAGGCAGCGCCCAGCAGCAGTTGCGGCTGATTGTTCAGACCAATACCGGGGAAGATCAGGCTGCCCAGGCTGTTGGCGCCAATCAGGAACGACAGCGGTGCAGTACCGACATTGAGCGCCAGCGAGACCCGCACACCACCGATGATGATCGGCACGGCATTGGGCAATTCGACCTTGAGCAGCACCTGACGCGGGGTCATGCCGATGCCGGTGGCGGCTTCTTTGAGCGAGGCAGGCACATTTTTCAGGCCTTCGTAGGTGTTGCGCACGATGGGCAACAACGAGGCGAGGAACAGCGCGAAGATGGCCGGACCACTGCCGATCCCGAGAATACCGAGAGCGATGGCCAGAACCGCGAGAGGAGGAACGGTGTTACCGATATTGAAGACTTGCATGAAGCGTTCTGCGCTGCCGACCATCGACGGTCGGCTCAGGACAATGCCGGCGGGGATACCGACCACCAGGGCCGCCAACATTGAAACCAGAACCAGAACCAGATGGGCCTGCAGGTAAAACAACAGGTCATCCTTGTACTTCACGAACGTATCAGTGCCGATCCACTGGACCAGCAGGGCCAGGAGCACGATGGTAATCGCACCTCCCAATAGCCCCTTGCCATAGCGATTAGCCACGGGCGGACTCCTTTTTTCAGTCGGCAAACCTCGCCTGTGGCGGCCCGATGGGTCGCGCGAAACGGGTTTGCGAAGAGCAGCAGGTGGGTCGCCGTAAACGGGGATGAACCCTGGCGAAAACACAAGCCATGAGCACAGCTTCGTCAAGCTGAAACGCAGATAAATCAAGCCCTTGAAGCAGTGCCGAAATGGCCTGTTACAAGGGAATGGACGTCTCCGGGATCCGAAAGGTTCCCACGCAATGCAGCATTTGGCCACCCTTAATCGACTGAGCGGTTCGGCATTGGCCTTCACTTGCGCTATAATCTGCGCCCTTTTTTGACTCCCTTTTCAGGCGATTTCCCATGACCCAACAGGCCGCCGAAGTCGCGAAACGTCGCACTTTCGCCATCATCTCCCACCCCGACGCCGGTAAAACCACCATTACCGAAAAGCTGCTGCTGATGGGCAAGGCGATTTCGGTGGCCGGTACGGTCAAATCGCGCAAGTCCGACCGCCATGCCACCTCCGACTGGATGGAAATGGAAAAGCAGCGCGGCATTTCCATCACCACCTCGGTCATGCAGTTCCCGTATCGCGAGCACATGGTCAACCTGCTCGACACCCCAGGCCACGAAGACTTCTCGGAAGACACCTACCGCACCCTGACGGCGGTCGACTCGGCGCTGATGGTGCTCGACGGCGGTAAAGGTGTAGAGCCACGGACCATCGCCCTGATGGACGTTTGCCGCCTGCGCGACACGCCGATCGTCAGCTTTATCAACAAGCTCGACCGTGACATCCGCGACCCGATCGAACTGCTCGACGAAATCGAAGCCGTACTGAAGATCAAGGCTGCGCCGATCACCTGGCCGATCGGTTGCTACCGCGACTTCAAGGGCGTGTACCACCTGGCGGGCGACTACATCATCGTCTACACCCCAGGCCACGGCCACGAGCGCACCGAGACCAAGATCATCCAGAAACTGGACTCCGACGAAGCCCGCGCCCACCTGGGTGATGAATACGACAATTTCGTCGAACAGCTTGAGCTGGTGCAGGGCGCCTGCCACGAGTTCGACCCGCAGGCGTTCATCGATGGCCAGATGACGCCGGTATTCTTCGGCACCGCGCTGGGCAACTTCGGCGTTGACCACGTGCTGGACGCCGTCGTCGATTGGGCGCCGCGCCCGCTGGCGCGCGCCGCCCACGAGCGGACCGTCGAGCCGGTCGAAGAGAAATTCAGCGGTTTCGTGTTCAAGATCCAGGCAAACATGGACCCCAAGCACCGCGACCGCGTGGCATTCATGCGCATCTGCTCGGGCCGTTACGAGAAGGGCATGAAAATGCGCCACGTGCGCCTGAACAAGGACGTGCGCATCGGCGACGCCCTGACCTTCTTCTCGTCCGAGCGTGAAATGCTCGAAGAAGCCTATGCCGGCGACATCATCGGCCTGCACAACCACGGCACCATCCAGATTGGCGACACCTTCACCGAAGGTGAGAGCCTGGGCTTCACCGGCATCCCGCACTTCGCCCCGGAACTGTTCCGCCGCGTACGCCTGAAAGACCCGCTCAAATCCAAGCAACTGCGCCAGGGCCTGCAACAGCTGGCCGAAGAAGGCGCCACGCAAGTGTTCTTCCCGCAGCGCAGCAACGACATCATTCTCGGCGCCGTCGGTGTGCTGCAGTTCGACGTGGTCGCCAGCCGCCTGAAAGAGGAATACAAGGTCGAATGCGCCTACGAGCCGATCACCGTCTGGTCGGCGCGCTGGATCGAGTGCGATGACAAGAAAAAGCTCGAAGAGTTTGAAACCAAGGCCTTTGAGAACCTGGCAGTGGACGGCGGCGGTCACCTGACCTACCTGGCCCCGACCCGGGTCAACCTGAGCCTGATGGAAGAACGCTGGCCGGACGTGAAATTCCGCGCAACCCGCGAGCATCATTGATATCACTGTCGCCCAGAAAGCCCGCCGCGAATGCCGAGGATGAACGAGGCATTTACGGAGCCGTTAAAAAAGCAGGCGTTCGCAATGAACGCCTGCTCAGACATCCCTGGAATGAACCGAACGCACCTGATAGGGGACTTTCGGTTCAATCACCGTGTTTTCCAGGTAACCGTGATTTAGAAGCAGGGCCTCTACAGTTTTCTCGCTGACATCAAAATGAAGAGCAGCTTGTTCACGAGAAGACTCTGAAAAATTCCCGACCAAATAATCAACCAGAGCGTCGACGGGACACAGAAACTCCGCGGCAAAGGCCCGCTGGAACTGCTGCTGTGCGGTAGCCAGATCAGTAGACACCTTCCAATAGCTACGGCTTTGCGCAGCCTCGTACAGACTGGCGATGAAGCGGGCATATTCAAAGCGCCTGGCAACCGGATGTTTTTTGCGCGGTATCAGGCTTATTGATCCAGGCACGGATGTTTTCAGGACTGAGACACTCTGCCGATCAGCCACAGTAAACCTGTCGACCTGTTTCTCGGATACCCCCAGCAGTTGATACAACTCAAGGTCATCAATCGGCCGGTTCGCGTTATCAAGTGCAGCACGCAATTGCTTCGCAGCCGTCTCAGCCTTTTTCCAGGGCAATGCTGATACCGGTGTTGTGAAAGCTGGCAGCTCTGGCCTTCCTGAAATTCCAGGTTCCGAGTTCAGTTCCTGAATCAAACGAACCCCTTTCGCTCTCTGTGCTCCATGCAGTCCGATAAGAGGCGCCAACTCCCTCATGGCGTCTGGCCCCGTCGCCTGCTGCAGCCACAAAACTTCATCGAGCGTCGGCGCAGGACATTGCTCAGGGTCATAACCCATTTGCGCTTCCAGCACTCTGCGTTGCAAGGCCGCAGAGTCGTCCCGATCCTGGCAGACGTAACTCCAGAGTTGAGCAAGATCGCTATCTGGAAGGCCCATCGCATCAAGGCGTCCTATGACACTCTCGATAAACCCTGCGGCGCAGTTCTGGAAAGCGCTCAATGTCACGACACCTGGAGCGTCCAGACCGTACAAATAACGTACCGACTGATCTTGCCGGGCATTTTGCTCAGCCCAGATCTTCACTCCCTCTCCATCAGACGCCACGATCACCCGAGGCCAGACATAGCCATGATTGGCGGCTCCGAGCTCATGACTCATGCGCCAATCCAGCGAGGGACTGACTCCGGCTTCAGGCAAGGTCTCGTGACTGAGCCGCCACCATGACGAGGCCAGCCAAAGCGCCAAGGGATACGCAGACACGAGCACCGAGTCACTTATCGTGCGTGACCATATGCCCTCATTGCGGGTCAGGCATGTATCGGCCATCTGGAGTTTAAATTGCCCGGTGGTCGCACGAAGTACTGGATCACCCGAGCCGGGAGAAGACCACTCGATGGAAAAACTCAAATCATTCATGGCACCTCCAGCGGTCTAGAACCTCAGCAGCCAAGGGATCGCTATCAGGCATGGGATATCCGTGGTAGCGGCCTGTTTGCGGATTCTCAAGCTGCGCCTCAAGCGCAATGCCACCTTCTGCGACCGACCAGATATTCTTTGGCCAGCCGTTTTCCACTCTATCGCTGACGAGGCCCTTTTCCACGCCTTTTTTCAGTAATGCCAGGGCGACGTCGCGGGAGAAAATTTTCGCGACATCACACAGCGACTTGCCTTGTCGAGGATCAGCCGGAGGCGTCAGACCAAAATCGCCTGGATTTTTCTTGTGCTCCGGATTACCGCCATACGAAATAAGCCTGGCCCACGCTTGCAGGTGGCTTGGGGAAAACACATCAAACGAGGCAATCCGTCGCTTCAAATTAAATCTGTTATACCGTGTTTTCATACACATCCTGCCTGGTGCATCAACGATGCAAACGCTGATTGGCAGATCATCCGGGCTTTGATTTACCCAAGTGATCATTGGCTTGATGGTATCCAGAATGATCCGCATGAGCACCGCCCTCAGGCCGATTCAAAAGCAGATACGTTGTGTAAGAATTTTCTATTCAACGACACGCATACACCGCCAGCTTCTCCTGCATGAAATCCAGAAAGCACTGAATCCGCAGCGCCAGTTTGGAGTTGCGGTAGTACACCGCATTGATCGGCTGGCGATAACCGTTGTTGATATCGGCCATGATCGCAACCAGCCGGCCTTCGCGCAGGTCTTGATGGGTCATGAAGTGCGACAGGCAGGCAATCCCTTCGCCGGCCAGCGCCAGGTGGCGCAAGGTGTCGCCACTGGACGCCGCAATGGTCGGCTGAATCGGCAGGCGGTCGCCACCGGCATGGCGTAACGGCCAGTTATTGAGACTGTCGACCTGGGTAAAGCCCAGCAGGCTGTGCTGCCTGAGGTCATCAACAGTGGTCGGCCTGCCATGGCGCTCGAGGTAAGCCGGGCTGGCAACGATGTTCAAAGTGCAGCAACCCAGCGAGCGGGCGTGCAAGGTCGAGTCGCTCAACTCACTCAAGCGAATGGCAATGTCGGTGCTTTGCTCCAGCAGGTCGATGAACCAGTCGTTGCTGGTCAGCTCCAGCTGGATATCCGGGTACAGGCGGCGAAACTCGCCCACATGCGGCACCACGCAATGCAGCATGAACGGCGAGGCGGCATTGACCCGCAGACGCCCGGCCGGCTTTTGCCGCGACTGGGTCAGGTGTTCTTCGAGACTGAGCATTCGCTCAAGAATGTCCCGCGCCTGAGCGAGAAAGAATCGCCCCTCCTCGGTCAGGTCCATGCGCCGCGTGGTGCGATTGAGCAGCGTGGTGTCCAGCTTGCTTTCCAGCCGGCTGAGCGTACGGCTAACCCCCGACGGCGTCAGCCCAAGCTGTTCGGCGGCAGCGGAAATCGAACCGCTGTCGATCACGGCAACGAACACCTGTAACTCATCAGACCTGGCTTTCATGCTGCCTCCCCTGCTCAAGAGAGAGGATGGTAGCGCTGATTGGCAGGCTGATGAATGCGCTCAAACGCCAAACACCTCGCTCAGATGAGCTTAATAACGCTGCACATCGCCCTCAATATCCGGCCGCTTCATCACATCCACCGCCAGGAAGGTCGGCAGCGGCTGCATGCCCAAGAACTGGTTGGCCTTGTGGAACGGCAAGTACACCGCGTCCACGCCCTTGGCTTCGAAGAAATCGGTCGGGTCGTCGAAGGCTTGCTGCGGGGCGTTCCAGGTCAGCGACAGCATGTACTGCTTGCCATGCAGCAGACCACCGCTGCCGTATTTCTGCGACGCATCCGAACGGGTCCGACCGTCATTGGCGTACAGGCTGCCATGACCTTCGGTGAACACTTCGTCGACGTATTTTTTCACCGTCCACGGCGCCCCCATCCACCAGCCGGGCATCTGCCAGACAATCACGTCAGCCCAGAGAAATTTCTGCACTTCCTCGGCCAGCTCGTAGCCGCCGTCGATAAAGGTTTCCTGCACATCGAAACCGGCGCGGTCCATATGGGCCAGCGCAGCCTGGTGCAGGGTTGCGTTATAGCGGCCATCGGAGTGGGCGAACTGTTTGCCGCCATTCAAGAACAGAATCTTTTTCATGGTCAGAACCTTTGCCTGTCGGCACATAATCAGTGAATGGGCCGCAGAATAGACAGGCGCAGCAGCGCGACCAAGACCCGCCGGGGCAAATGACCTTTGCTTTAAAGTCACGAATTTCACAGTGATTACTGAATTAAAATCGGCTCACTGTCTATCGAGGAGATGCTCATGAGCGAACCCGTCAGCTTCATCGTCTACGCCCATACCCGCCCGGAAAAGTCCGCCGAGTTCGCCGCGCTGTTCAGCAGTTACGTCGCTGCCAGCCGCCTTGAGCCAGGCTGTATCGAGTACCACATGCTGCGCGACCGGCAGGACCCGAGCCTGTTCATGTTCTTTGAAACCTGGGCAAGCCAGGCCCACCTGGATGTGCACGCCGCACAACCGCACATGACCCGCTTCGCCGAGCAGCGCATGGACTACCTGACCCGTGACTTCGACTTCCGCTTCGCCGACGTGCTCAGCCCTGCACCAACAGATGCAGACCCAGTGCAGCCATCCCGATAAAGAACACGCGCTTGAATACCACGGCGCTAATGCGCTGGCGCAGCCACTGGCCAAGCCACATGCCCAGCAAGGCCGGCAGCAGCGCCAGCCAGGAGGCGCCCAGTTCGGCGCCACCCAGCGCCCCGCTGCCGGCCAGCCCCGCCGCCAGCGCCAGGGTCGAGACGGTGAACGACAGGCCCAACGCCTGCACCAGTTGATCGCGCTGCAGCCCCAAGGCTTGCAGGTACGGCACGGCCGGAATCACAAACACCCCGGTGGCCGAGGTCACGATACCGGTCAGCCCACCGCACAACGGTCCCAGCCAGCGCTCGGCGCTGGCCGACACCTTGAAGGCCGGTAACAACAGCCCGCTCAGCGCATAGACACACAGCGCAGCACCCAAGGCATGCGTCATCCACGGCCCGGCATTGATGCCCAGCCACCATGCCCCCAGCCCGGTACCTACGGCAATCATCAATAGCATCGGCCATAAACGCTGGAGCAGCCCGCGCAGATGCCCGCCATTGGCCAGTTGCCAGACGTTGGTCACCGTGGACGGAATGATCAGCAATGCCGCCGCCTGCGCGGGCAACATCGCCAGGCCCAGCAGCCCCATCGCCACCGTGGGCAGGCCCAGACCAATCACCCCCTTGACCGCACCGGCCAGCCAAAAAGTGCCGACCACCAGCGCCGTCAAGGCCCATCCCAGGTTCTGATAAAACTCGATCAATGCGTTCATGGGCACAGCATGGCTCAGGCCAGACAGGTTGAACATCTGGCATATACTCAGCCAGCCTCAGGCCAAGCCTGAGGCTGAGCCCTGCAACGCAACCCCCAGCGCTGCCAGACAGCCCAAGGTAGTGATCCAGGCCCGTGCATGTCTCCCACATCTCCAATGACCCGGAATTCCCCATGCGCTTCGATCTCACCGACCTGCGGCTTTTCCTCAACATCCTGGAAACCGGCAACATCACCGCCGCGGCCAGCCGCAGCCATTTGTCGCTGGCCTCGGCCAGTGCCAGGGTGCGGGCCATGGAAGGATCGCTGAACAGCGCCTTGCTGGAGCGCAACCGGCGTGGCGTTACCCCGACCCCGGCCGGCAAGGCCCTGGGGCGGCATGCGCGGCTGATCCTGCAACAGGTCGAGCGGCTGCAAGATGAGCTGGCCGATTACGCCCAAGGCTTCAAGGGCCAGATCCGCCTACTGTGCAACACCTCGACCCTGAGCGAGCACCTGCCCGAAGTGCTGGCGGACTTTCTGGTCAGCCACCCGCATATCGATATTGATCTACAGGAACACCCCAGCCTGCGCATCCTCCACGCCCTGCGCCACGGCAGTGCCGATATCGGCATCGTCACCGATGCAGTCGACGCCAGCGACCTGCAGACCCTGCCCTTTCGCGCCGACCCGCTGGCGTTGCTCATCCCGGCCGGCCATCCACTGGAGCAGCACGACAGCCTTCGTTTCAGCCAGACCCTCGACCATGAGTTCGTCGCCCTCGCCGCCACCAGCGCGCTGGGCATCTACCTGGAAGAGCAAGCGCTGCACGCCGGCAAACGCCTGCGCATCCGGGTGCGTGCCGAAGGCGTCGACGGGGTCTTGCGCATGGTCGCCCACGGCGCTGGCCTAGGCATCGTGCCCCAGGCGGCAGTGGACCGTTGGCAGGGGCCACACGGCTTCAGGGCCGTGCGCCTGGCGGATGACTGGGCAGACCGCCAGTTGCGACTGTGCGCGGTGGATTTCGCCGCGTTGCCGGGGTATGTGCGTGAGTTGGTCGAGGTCCTGGCAGCGCCCCGCTGAACGAGGCGCCAGGCAAATGCGTTACTTCAGCTCACACAAAAGCACGCGCCGCGGCCCGTTCTGGCAGGCGTTTCCCTTTCTTTCGTACGAAGTTTCCGAGAAAATCCCGACCGCTTGCATGTGTCAATTTCGGCCACTAGGCTGCGTTCGTCGCTGAAAAAACAGCGATCGGGTTTAGCAGCCTGACGAGATCATTGAGACATGCAAGCTGCCATTTATGGCGGCTTCGCGTGGGGCACCTTCGGGTGCGCCGGTCTTTCTCATGATCTCCCGGTCTGCTAACCCGCGTCGAAGCCGCCACCCTTGATCGTTTAGCAGCGATTCAGCGGTGGCCCCAACGAGGATCATGAGATGAATAAAGCAGTCCCCGACCCACCCAGCCTGGAAGACTCGATGGTCTACGTACTCAACGTGCTGCGCTGCGCCGCCGCCACCGCTTACGAGACCGCTGACAATCTGAGCGGCCCCCAACGCGACCTGGCCTTTTCCACCCATCACCTGATCGACCTGGCCTGCCGCGTCGCCGACGACGCCTTGAGCCGGGTCGCCACGTAGCAACCGCTTCAGCGGCGAACGGCAGGGCGAACCTTCGCCGCTCACACGGTTCCTATCGGGGCACAGACACACAAGGAATCAGCATGGACATCCAGGACATCAAACGCCAGTTGGCAAAACCGGCGACCCGATTCGAAGCCGGCGGCTTTCGCCCGACCGATTCGCTGCAAGAAAGCTGGCTGGGCAAGGTCTTTCTTTACCGGCCCGATGAACAGATCCCCACCAATGCCGCCGGCCAGCCGCTGATTCCCTATGCGCAGTTCTACCTGCCGGCCCTGCCCTACGTCAGCCCGCTGCTGGACGGCGTGAACGTCATGACGGTGTTCATCAGCGAGCCTTTCCCCGACGGCGAAGAGCCCATGGGCGAGAACTGGCTGATCCGCGAATACACCGCAGACGATCAACTGGTGCGCAAAGACCTGAGTGTCGACACCTTTCTCAAGCCATTTGCGCTCAAGGCCACTCTGGTGGAGGCTGACTACCCGCTCTGGGATGGTGGCGGCGTACCCAGAGCGCTGGAGCTTGAAGTGCTCAAGCTGGAAGACGACGGGGTGATCGAGAGCTACTACGACCTGATTGACCACACCTACGACCACAAGATCGGCGGTTACCCCTCGTTCTGCCAGTCGGGTATCGATCCGGGCGACGACTACGAGTTCGTGTTCCAGATCTCAACCGACGACAAAATCCAGCTCAACGTGATCGACAACGGCAGCCTGATGTTCTGGAAGCACAAGACCACCGGTGAGTGGTTTCTGTACTACGACTTTCACTAAGCTGCATCAGCGTTTGCTGAACGCCAACCGCGCCGCAAACAGCATGAAGATCACCCCGGTGGTGCGGTCCATCCACTTGATCACCGCCGGCTTGCGCAGCACCCCGGCCAGCGGCTGGGTCGCGCCGATCAGGCTCAGCGACCAGACCAGCCCCAGCACCACATGAATGCCCACCAGGCCGAAGGTCCAGGCCACCAGCGGCTCGCCCTGGGGGATGAACTGCGGCAGAAACGACACGTAGAACACGCCGATTTTGGGGTTGAGCAGGTTGCCCAGCAGGCCCTTGAGGAACCAGTTGGTCTGCTTGCCGCCCTCGCTGGCGGCCGGCGCAATGTGCGTGCGCGGGCGCAGCAGCATGTTCGCGCCCAGCCAACACAGATAGGCCGCGCCGCAGTATTTGAGGATGTTGTAGGCCAGCTCCGACACCGCGATCAGCGCGCCGAGACCGAAGGCCACGGCCGCGCCCCACAGCAAGCAGCCCACATTGATGCCCAGCGCAGCGCGCAAAGCTTGCTGTTTGCCCTCAACGGCGGCGGTGCGCAGGATCAGCGCAGTGTCCAGGCCGGGGGTGATCGTCAACAGGGTGGCTGCGAGGGTGAAGGCGATGAGGTTATCGGCGAGGGGCATGGCGTGGGGCTACCCAAGGAATGAAGGCACAAGAAATGAGAGCGCGCAGCTTAGCATGAGGTTTGCCTCAGTCAGGGTGACGACTGGCAACGCGTGAACGCCGGCTCAGGAACAACGTCATTTCTGACCCCGCTGGCTGAAAAACCCTACATAAATTTTCCGTCAGCCGCGTAAGGATGCGCAGTTCAAGCATCCTTGAGGTTGATCATGAAGCCATTCACCCCACTTGCTCACACTGACGCGCGCCAGCGCGCCTGAGCAGGGCTGGCCCTACGCGACCAAGGCCCGGAGCGTGGCAGAGGTGGAGCGAGAACCACGCCGCCGCCAGGGAAAGCTGAACGGACTGCAGCACGGCCACCCGCGTGTGAACAATTGTCGCAGCGGCGGCAAAACCCGGGCGATGGGATAGAATGCGGACCTCGCTAATGAGAATCATCACCAAATCTACTTTTCGTAGCTGCCCCAGGTCTCTCGATGAACACTGCTGTCCCCCTCACCCGGCCCGCGCCCCGCATTCTGGTCGTCGATGACCATCGCAAGATCCGCGACCCTCTGGCGGTGTATCTGCGTCGTCATCAGTTTGAGGTACGTACCGCCGAGGACGCTGCGGGCATGTGGCAGTTGCTCCAGCAGCAGTCGTTCGATGTCGTCGTGCTGGACGTGATGCTGCCCGATGGCGATGGTTTCGAGCTGTGCCAGCGGCTGCATCGGCGCGATAACATCCCGGTGATTCTGTTGACCGCCCGCGACACCAGCGCCGACCGGGTTCGCGGCCTGGACATCGGTGCCGATGATTATGTGACCAAGCCGTTCGAGCCCCGCGAGCTGGTCGCACGAATCAACAGCCTGTTGCGCCGTCGCGGCAGCACTGCGGGCATACCCAGTGCGGCACCTGCCAGTCATGACACCCAGCGGCACGAGTTTGCCGGCATGAGCTTTACCGCCAGCACTGGCACGCTGTTGCGCGCCGATGGCACGGCGGTACGCCTGAGCACAGTAGAGAGCCGTCTGCTCGGCGTGTTTCTCGCTCACCCCAATCAGGTGCTGAGCCGCCAGCGGCTGATCGACCTGACCACCCGCCCGAACCACGAAGTGTTTGATCGCGCCATTGACCGACAGATCAGCCGCCTGCGTCGCAAACTAAACGATAACCCTGCCGTTCCTGAATTGCTGCGCACCATCTGGGGCGACGGTTACCTGCTGGCCGCCAGCGTCACGACGTACTGCACATGAAGTGGCTGCGGCGTTTGTGGCCACGGCGGATGGCCCATCAACTGGGCCTGCAACTGCTGCTGGCGCTGCTGGCCTGCAATGCGATTGCCATGCTTTACCTGCAACACACCGGCGCGTTGCTGCACCCGCTGTCGCGCACCCTGGCGCTGGAACGGCTGATCACCGCCTATCATGCGGCCGAGGGCCTGACGCCCGAAGACGCCTCGCACTTGCTGGCGGCCATGCAAACCCATGAAGCGCATTTCTGGGTCGCCAGTAAAGCGGTGGCCGATACCCACGACATGCGCCCCGAAGAACAGCGGCTGATCACCGACCTGCGCCAGCGCCTGCCGCTGCCCGACAGCGTGCGGATCGGCATGCAACTGGAACGCACCAGCGGCGCCAATGCCCGCGAATGGGTGTTCAGCGGTGCCGGCTGGGCGCCTTTGCGGCTGCGTACCAGCATCGATCTGCCCAACGGCGGCTACCTCAATGCCATACAGCACCCCACTGGCAGTTACGAATGGACCCGCATTCTTAGCTACAGCCTGCCAGTCACCACCCTGCCGGTGCTACTGATCGTGTTCTTCTTCATGCGCCGGGTGGTGCAACCGGTCAATAACCTGGCCCAGGCTACCGAACGGGTCAGCCGCGGCGAATGGATCGCGCCACTGCCCTTGCAGGGTCCGCAGGAAGCCCGTGACCTGACCCACGCCTTCAATGTCATGCAAGAACGTATCGCCCGGCATGTAGAAGGCCGCACCCGAATGCTGGCGGCGATCAGTCATGACCTCAATACGCCGATCACCGAATTGCGCCTGCAAATCGAGCTGCTCGACGACGACCCGGCCCGCGACGACATGCTGGAAAGTCTCGATGAGTTGCAGGCCATGGTCCGCGAAACCCTGAACTTCGTGCGCGGCGATGCGGTGCAGGAAGACACGGTGCGGATGTCATTGAGCGATCTGCTTGACGATCTGGCCCGCCGCTACGCCAGCATGGGGCAGGCCATCGGCTGGCAGCGCGGCGCGGAGATTGTCTGCCATTGTCGGCCGCTGGCGCTCAAACGCGCACTGACCAACCTGATCGACAACGCCTTGCGCCATGCCGGCGATGCGCATCTCAGTGCCTGGACAGCCGGCGGCGAGATCATCGTGCAAGTGCTGGATCACGGCCCGGGCATCGAACAGGCCTGGCTGAGCCAGGTGTTCGAGCCGTTCGTGCAGCTTGGTCAGAGAAACTCAGACCATAGCCAGGGCGGCGGGTTGGGCCTGGGGCTGGCGATTGCCCGCGCCTGTATCCAGGCCCATGGCGGCGAGTTGATCCTGGAGAATCGCCCGCCCGCCGGGTTGTGCGCGGTGGTGCGGCTGCCAGAGGCCTACTGACACCCCCCCCCATCAATTGGTAAGCGATCCCCTGTAGGAGCTGCTTCAGCAGCGAAGGGCGGCGAAAGCCTTCGCAGCTAAAGCTGGTCCTACAGACAGAAGCCCGGTGTTTGCCGGGTGATCCACCAATCAGAACCGCACAGTAGTGCTCGCCCACAGGGTACGGCCGTAGTTGACGGTGCCGTAGGTCTCATCATCCAGGCGTTTGTCAGCGACGTTCTGCAAGGCCGCGTTGAAGCTCAGGTTCTTGCTGAACTCGAACGAGCCGCCGATATCGCCAGTGGTGTAGGCCGGCGCCGCTTCTTCGGTCAGGGTGGTGCCGTATTCCTTGCCGTAGTAGTTCACAGCCGCATACACGCTCAGCCGGTCGTTGAGCTGCCAGTCGGCGCGCACGTTGGCCTTGCGTTCCGGGGTCAGCGCCAGTGGCGCTCCGGCGTTGGCGCCGCTCTTCTGCTCGGAGTCGGTGTAGGTGAAGTTGGCCTTGAGCGCCACGCTGTCAGTCACATCCCAGCGGCCGTTCAGTTCCAGCCCCTGAATCACCGCCTTGTCGACGTTGACGCGCTCCATGATCAGGTAGCCGTTCCAGCGCTCGGTGGTGGTGACCGTCGAGAGCTTGTCCTGGAAGTCGTTGTAGAACACCGTGGCGCCGGCCGACAGGTTGTCGCGGTTCGACCACAGCGCCGACAGCTCATAGTTGGTGCTGGTTTCGGGTTTCAGGTCCGGGTTGCCGAGCATCGCCCAGGTGTTACGGCGCAATACAGCGTAGTCCTGAATCACCGCACGCAACTCAGGCGCTTTGAAGCCGCGCGACACACCGCCTTTGAAGGTCCATTCATCGGTGGCATTCCACACCCCGTAGACCCGCGGGCTGAAGTGCACGCCATACTGCTCGTGGTGGTCCATGCGCAGGCCGGTGGTCAGGGTGAAGGCATCGGTGACCGACCATTCGTTTTCAGCGAACAGCGCTTTTTGCACCACCGAATACTCGTAGTCGCGGCGGTCGTTCAGGCCCTGGTTCCAGTCGGTGACGGTGCTGTCGTTCCACTGGGTGCCGACCGTGGTGATGTTGTGCTCGGTGGGGATCACCAGCTTGGCGTCGAATACGGTGTTTTCCACGGTCGGCTTGCGGCCCAGCA
Source organism: Pseudomonas sp. 21LCFQ010 (assembly GCF_024129905.1). Lineage (NCBI taxonomy): Bacteria > Pseudomonadati > Pseudomonadota > Gammaproteobacteria > Pseudomonadales > Pseudomonadaceae > Pseudomonas > Pseudomonas sp. 21LCFQ010. Next base: position 179,396 of record NZ_JAMYDZ010000008.1, read on the forward strand.
CGTCGCTCTGGCTGGCGCTGGCCAGCCCTTCGCGGCTGGATTTCTCATAGGCCAGCGACACGTCCGAAGTCGCCCAGCCCCAACGGCCCTGGTGCGAGATCGACCAGTGATCACGGTTGTTTTCCTGCTCGCGGGTCGACCAGTTGGCACTCAGGCCGTCACCGTTCTTCAAACGAGTGGCACCGGCCTCAAGCAGGATATCGTGGTCGGCATTCGGAGTGATCGCCAGGCGCGCGGTCAGGTCCTTGTGGTCGGCCTTGCTGAAACCGTTGGTGATTTCGACGTCATCGTCAGCCTGACGGTCCAGATAACGCCCCCAGACCTGCAAGCCCAGCAACTTGTCCATGATCGGGCCGCTGAGGAAGAACTGAGTCTGCCGGGCATTGCCCTGGTCGCTGTGCTGGCGTGCCGAGTAATCGTAGGTGAGCGAGCCGGTCCATTCAGGGGTGACCTTGCGGGTAATGATGTTGATCACCCCGCCGATGGCGTCCGAGCCATACAGCGACGACATCGGGCCACGCACCACTTCGATCCGCTCGATGGCCTCGGCCGGCGGGATGAAGCTCTGCTCATACCCACGGTTGCCGTTGACCCGCGACTCGCGGGCGCTCTGGCGCTTGCCATCGACCAGAATCAGGGTGTAGTCGGCAGGCATGCCACGGATCGAAATATCGGTCTCGTTGGCGCTGCCGTTGACCGTCACGCCTTCCACATCACGCAGCGCGTCGGTCAGGTCATGGAAGGACTTCTTGCGCAGCTCGTCGCCGGTAATCACGGTGATCGACGCCGGAGCCTGCTCCACGGTCTGCTCATAACCCGCCGCCGTAACCACCACATCTTCCAGCGAAATCACGCTGGCCGTCTCGACTGCTTCCTGAATCTGCTCTTGGGCGAAGACCTGGCCGCTGACCAGCGTGGCCAGGGCGAATTGCATCATTACAGCCGAAGGCCGCAGACGGAATGGAGAAGACATGGGCGTTCCTACGATTCAGGGGAGGTAAAAGAGAATCGTATGCATCTGCACTCAGGAAGGTTGGACAAGATGTGACAAGTGCTGCGGTGCGCCTCCCCCCTGCCAGCTACCAGCCGCCGCTGGCCTCGAACCCTACCCCCAACGCGGTCAGCAATGACAGCGGCAGCAACAGGGTGTCGAACAGCGCGCTGGCCGGCAGGTCCAGGGCCGGATAGCGCGGTGCTTCAGTGCCGAAACGCTCTTGGGCACAGCAGCCGCCCTGCAGCGCGTACAGGTCCAGGCGGGTGCCGGCATACACCAGCGGCGCGCCTGGCTGAGCGGCATTCAAGGTATTGACCGTGGCGCAGCCGCTCAGACCGAGCAGCAACACCACCAAGGCCAGCTTACTCATCACTGCCCATATGATGCTCGCCCCAGCGTGGCAACATGTCTTGCGGGATATTGAGCAGGTTGAGAATCCGCGCCACCACAAAATCCACCAGATCATCAATGGTCTGCGGCTGGTGATAGAAGCCCGGCGAAGCCGGCAGAATCACCGCGCCCATGTTCGACAGCTTGAGCATGTTTTCCAGATGAATGCTGGAATACGGCGCTTCACGAGGCACCAGGATCAGCTGGCGGCGCTCTTTGAGGGTTACGTCAGCGGCGCGCTCGATCAGGTTGTTGCAAGCACCACTGGCAATCGCCGACAGGGTGCCGGTTGAACACGGCACCACCACCATCGCACTGGGCGAGCCAGACCCCGAGGCCACCGGCGACATCCAGTCATCGCGGCCATACACCCGAACCTGCCCGGCTTCGGCACCGGTGTACTCGGTGAGGAAGGCTTGCATCATCGCCGGCTTTGGCGGCAGGCGCACGTCGGTCTCGGTGGCCATCACCAGTTGCGCGGCCTTGGAGATCAGAAAGTGCACCTCGCGGTCTTCACGCACCAGGCAATCAAGCAGGCGTAGCGCGTACTGCGCCCCGGAGGCGCCGGTCACCGCAACGGTGATGCGCTCCGGGCCGCTCATTGCAGCGGCTCCTGTTGCAGCGCTTCGGCCAGTTTGCCGTGCAGGCCGCCGAACCCGCCGTTGCTCATGATCACCACATGGGTTCCGGACTGGGCCTGGCTTTTAACCCGCGCAATGATCGCTTCGAGCGAATCGCAGACCACCGCCGGCACCGTGCATTCAGCCGCCGTAGTGCCCAGATCCCAGCCCAGATTCGGCGGCGCATACCAGACCACCTGGTCGGCCTGCTGCACGCTGTCTGGCAGACCATCGCGGTGCGCGCCGAGCTTCATGGAGTTGGAGCGTGGCTCGATGACCGCGATGATCGGCGCATCACCGACCTTTTTGCGCAAACCGTCCAGGGTGGTGGCAATCGCAGTCGGGTGGTGGGCGAAGTCATCGTAGATCGTAATGCCCTGCACCTCGGCCACCACTTCCATGCGCCGTTTGACACTCTTGAAGGCGCTCAGCGCCTGTACACCCAGAGCAGGCACCACCCCGACGTGGCGGGCGGCAGCCAGAGTGGCAAGGGCGTTGGCGACGTTGTGCTGACCGGTCAGCGGCCAGTCGACCACGCCTTGTACCTGGCCTTCGAACACCACCTCAAAGCGCGAACCGTCTTCGCTGAGCAAACGCGCCTGCCATTGACCGCCCTCGCCAGTGGTCTGCACCGGGGTCCAGCAGCCCATCTGCACCACGCGCTGCAAAGCCGTCTCGGTGGTGGGGTGAATGATCAGGCCCTCACTGGGGATAATCCGGACCAGATGGTGGAACTGCCGCTCTATGGCGGCCAGGTCCGGGAAGATGTCCGCATGATCGAACTCAAGGTTATTGAGAATAGCGGTGCGCGGGCGGTAATGGACGAACTTGGAGCGTTTGTCGAAAAACGCGCTGTCGTACTCGTCGGCCTCGACCACGAAGAACGGCGTATCGCCGAGCCGCGCCGAAACCGTGAAATTCTGCGGGATGCCACCGATCAAGAAGCCCGGCGCCATGCCTGCGTGTTCCAGGACCCAGGCCAGCATGCTGCTGGTGGTGGTCTTGCCGTGGGTGCCGGCCACGGCCAGTACCCAGCGGCCTTGCAGCACGTGATCGGCCAGCCATTGCGGGCCTGAGACGTACGGCAGGCCGCGATTGAGCACGTATTCCACCGCCGGGTTGCCACGCGACAGCGCGTTGCCGATGACCACCAGATCCGGCGCCGGGTCAAGTTGCTCGGGGTCGTAGCCCTGGGTCAGCTCGATGCCTTGCGCCTGCAACTGGGTGCTCATCGGTGGATAGACATTGGCGTCGGAGCCGGTTACCCGGTGCCCCAGTTCCTTGGCGAGAACCGCCAGCGAGCCCATGAACGTGCCGCAGATACCAAGAATATGAATATGCATGACCACCTCTAAAATCCTTCGCGCAGGGTAGCCCAGGGAAGGTGAAATCGCACCCGCTGTTTATTGGCCTGTTCGACCAGATCTACGTCTGAAGTTCAGCCTACAGAACAGGGGTTTATGGCCTACGCTTGTGGACTGCACGAATGAAAAGCTCAGACGATAGTCACAAAAAAGAACTTCCACTCAAGGAGGCAACACCATGCGTTACGCTCATCCCGGTACCGAAGGCGCCATCGTCAGCTACAAGGAGCGCTATGGTAACTACATCGGCGGCGAGTTCGTCGCCCCGGTCAAGGGTCAGTACTTCACCACCACTTCGCCGGTCAATGGCCAGCCAATTGCCGAATTTCCCCGCTCCACGGCCGAAGATGTCGACAAGGCCCTGGACGCCGCCCATGCCGCCAGCGAAGCCTGGGGCAAGACCAGCGCCCAGGCCCGCGCCCTGGTGCTACTGAAGATCGCCGACCGGATCGAAGCCAACCTGGAAACCCTGGCCCTCACCGAGACCTGGGACAACGGCAAGGCCATCCGCGAAACCCTCAACGCCGACATTCCGCTGGCTGCCGACCACTTCCGCTACTTCGCCGGCGCGCTGCGCGCCCAGGAAGGCAGCGCTGCCGAGATCGACGCCGGAACCGTGGCCTATCACATCCATGAGCCGCTGGGCGTGGTCGGGCAGATCATCCCGTGGAACTTCCCGATCCTGATGGCTGCCTGGAAACTCGCGCCGGCGCTGGCTGCCGGTAATGCCGTGGTACTCAAGCCCGCCGAACAGACCCCGCTGGGCATCACCGTGCTGGTCGAGCTGATTGGCGACTTGCTGCCGCCGGGCGTACTCAACATCGTCCAGGGCTTTGGTCGCGAGGCCGGTGAAGCACTGGCCAGCAGCAAGCGCATCGCCAAGATTGCCTTTACCGGTTCGACCCCGGTGGGTTCGCACATCATGAAGCTGGCCGCCGAGAACATCATCCCGTCGACCGTGGAGCTGGGCGGCAAATCGCCAAACATCTTCTTCGAAGACATCATGAACGCCGAACCGCAATTCATCGAGAAGGCCGCCGAAGGTCTGGTGCTGGCGTTCTTCAATCAGGGCGAAGTCTGCACCTGCCCGTCCCGCGCCCTGATCCAGGAGTCGATCTACCCGCAGTTCATCGACGCGGTGCTGAAAAAGATCAAGCAGATCAAGCGCGGCGACCCACTGGACACCGACACCATGGTTGGCGCCCAGGCCTCGCAACAGCAGTTCGACAAGATCCTCTCCTACCTCGACATCGCTCAGGAAGAAGGCGCCGAGCTGCTGACCGGCGGCAAAGTCGAAGCCCTGCAAGGCGATCTGGCCAGCGGCTATTACATTCAGCCGACCCTGCTCAAAGGCACCAATAAAATGCGCGTGTTCCAGGAGGAAATCTTCGGCCCGGTGGTCAGCATCACCACTTTCAAGGACGAAGCCGAAGCGCTGGCGATTGCCAACGACACCGAATTCGGTCTCGGCGCCGGGGTCTGGACCCGCGACATCAACCGCGCCTGGCGCATGGGCCGCGGTATCAAGGCCGGTCGGGTCTGGACCAACTGCTACCACCTGTACCCGGCGCACGCCGCGTTCGGCGGTTATAAAAAGTCTGGCGTAGGCCGGGAAACCCACAAGATGATGCTCGACCACTATCAGCAGACCAAAAACCTGCTGGTCAGTTATGACATCAATCCGCTAGGGTTCTTCTGATACAGAGTCTTCAAGGCAACCCCCGTAATGCACGGGGGTCTGCCCTCCCACCGCTTTAGATTGCACTTTCTAAAGCGAGACGGCAGCATCGAACCCTCACCTGCGCAGCAGCCCATCATGAAGTTGAGGCCCACCCATGCAGATCATCAAAGCCACGCTGGAACATCTGGACCTGCTGACGCCGCTGTTCGTGAAATATCGCGAATTTTACGGCGAGCTGCCCTTCCCGGACTCTTCCCGGGACTTTCTTGAAAAACGCCTGAGCCGTGATGAGTCAGTCATCTTTCTTGCCGTAGCCAAAGACGACGAACGAAAGATTCTTGGTTTCTGCCAGCTTTACCCCAGTTTTTCTTCCCTGTCGCTCAAGCGCGTGTGGATCCTCAATGACATCTATGTCGCAGAAGATGCACGCCGCCAGTTGGTCGCCGACCATCTGATGAAACACGCCAAGAAGATGGCCAAGGAGACTCAGGCCGTGCGTATGCGGGTCTCGACCAGTATCGATAACGAGGTTGCCCATCGGGTCTATGAGTCGATCGGCTTCAAGGAAGACACCCAGTTCAAGAACTACGTTCTGCCCATCAGCGACAGCTGACAGCAGCGGTGGGCTGCGAACAGATCGCAGCCTGACCGGCCCGCTGCCGGAGCGCCTGCATCAATCTGTAACCTGTCGCCACACCCTCTCACACCCCATCCAGCAGTTCTGGCTCTATAATGCCGCGCGTCTGTCGTCGCCCGCGCTATAGACATCGGCTGTAAAACCACGCTGATTGACCAGGTACTCCAATGGATTTCAACCCGTTAGACCTTATTCTGCACCTCGATGCTTACCTTGAGTTACTGGTGGCCAACTATGGTCCCTGGATCTACGCGATTCTGTTCCTGGTGATTTTCTGCGAGACAGGGCTGGTGATTTTCCCGTTCCTGCCCGGCGATTCGCTGCTGTTCATCGCCGGCGCCGTGGCCGCTGGCGGCGGTATGGACCCGGTGCTGCTGGGCGGTCTGCTGATGCTGGCGGCGATCATGGGCGACAGCACCAACTACGTCATAGGCCGAACCATGGGGGAAAAACTGTTCACCAACCCCAATTCGAAGATCTTCCGCCAGGACTATCTGGCCAAAACCCACCTGTTCTATGAGCGGCATGGCGGCAAGACCGTGACCATGGCGCGCTTCCTGCCGATCTTTCGCACTTTTGCTCCGTTCGTCGCCGGCGTGGCGCACATGCCTTATCTGCGCTTCTTCGGTTTCAGCGTACTGGGTTCGATTATCTGGGTCGGCAGCCTGGTCACTCTGGGCTATTACTTCGGCAATGTGCCGTTCATCAAGAAACACCTGACGCTGGGCGTGCTGGTCATCATCCTGCTGTCGCTGCTGCCGATGATCATTGGCCTGTTGCGCACCCGCTTCAGCCGCTCGGCGGACGCCCGCTGAGCCCATGTGGTCATTCGGCAAATGGCGCCGGGCACGCACCCTCAAGCGCAACCCGGTGCCAGACGCGCTCTGGCAGCGGGTGCTGGAGCGCCTGCCGATCCTTGACGGGCTGGGCGACGAGCAACTCGCCTGGCTGCGTGACGCCTGTGTACTGTTCCTGCAAGACAAACACCTCACCACCCTGCCCGGCGTGACCCTGGACGACGAACAGCGCCTGCTGCTGGCCGCCCAGGCGCAATTGCCGTTGCTCAATCTGGGCGAGCTGAACTGGTATCAGGGTTTTCATGAACTGGTGATCTATCCCGACGACTTCCTCAGCCCGCAGCGTTATCGCGACAGCAGCGGCGTGGAACACCAGTACGACGGTGAGCACAGCGGCGAAGCCTGGTATCAGGGCCCGGTGATTCTCGCCTGGGCCGGCGTTGCGTCCAGCGGCGGCTGGGAAGCCTATAACCTGGTGATCCACGAACTGGCGCACAAGCTCGACATGCTCAACGGCGACGCCAACGGTCTGCCGCCACTGCACAGTGACATGCGCGTCAGCGCCTGGGCCAGCGCCATGCAGGGTGCCTTTGACGACATGAACCGCCAACTGGATGCCGATCCAGACTGCGAAACCGCCATCGACCCCTACGCAGCGGAAAACCCGGCCGAGTTCTTTGCCGTCACCAGCGAATACTTTTTCAGCGGTCCGGACCTGCTGCACGAGGCATATCCCAAGGTGTATGAACAGTTGAAGCTATTCTACCGCCAGGACCCACTGGCGCGCCTGCAACAGCTGCAACGTGATGACCCGGCCTACCAGCAAGTTGATGCTCACGAGGCCGTCGAGAACCCGGCCGGCTAATAACCGGGCGTGCTTCTACGTCTAATGGATAGATGCCCGGTGCGTGGCAAGCCCTCGGGAATATGCCTATAATCCGGGCCACTTTTTGGCGGTTAGCGCCAATAGGGTACCTCTTAAAACGTAGGCGAGGCAGTCAGCGCAAGGCGAAAACAGGCGAGAAAGCGGAGTTTACGAGTTGTAAATGAGCATTTTGAGCCTGTTTTCAACGCAGCGATGGCAACGCAGGTAGTTTTTAGAGGTGCCCGATAACTGTCTGTTAAACCACGGGGACATAGTCCAATGAGCTACAGCAAGATTCCGGCTGGCAAAGACGTGCCAAACGACATCTACGTCGCGATCGAGATCCCGGCCAACCACGCGCCGATCAAATACGAAATCGACAAGGACTCCGACACCCTGTTCGTTGACCGCTTCATGGCCACCCCGATGTTCTACCCGGCCAACTACGGTTTCATCCCAAACACCCTGGCTGACGACGGCGACCCGCTGGACGTACTGGTCGTGACCCCTTACCCGGTCGCCCCAGGTTCGGTAATCCGCGCCCGTCCCGTTGGCATCCTGCACATGACCGACGACGGCGGCGGCGATGCCAAAGTCATCGCAGTGCCTCACGACAAGCTGAGCCAGCTGTATGTTGACGTGAAGGAATACACTGACCTGCCAGCCCTGCTGCTGGAGCAGATCAAGCACTTCTTCGAGAACTACAAAGACCTCGAAAAAGGCAAGTGGGTCAAGATCGAAGGCTGGGGCAACGCTGACGCGGCCCGCGCCGAGATCAGCAAGTCGGTTGCCGCCTTCAAGGGCTGATACCGCTGCACCCTGTGCGAAGCGCCTGCCCGGGCGCTTCGGCACTGCCCCTCCAGGCGTTTCAGGCGCTTGAGCATGTTTAAAAATTACGTTTACACATCCTCCCGATTAAACACTGAACACCCCGCCCTCCATCGCACTCCATTCTGCCGCCGGGTTTATCAAGCTATATCAGGCTTGAGAAATGCCCTACAAGCGCTCAGAGCCTGCGTAGGCACACTCATCACCCACCACAAGACGCACTGCGCATTTGAACGCTTCGTTCATTTAAACGCGCTCGCTGCACTCGTACACTCAGTGCCCATGAATACATCAGGTGATCGACTACGTACCCTTCTGCGCGAGTGCCATCTCTCCGCCACGGACTTCGCCGCCAACCGCCGGGTCACGCCGCAGCACGTGAACAACTGGTTCAAACGCGGCATTCCCATGGCACGCCTGGACGAAGTGGCCGAACTGCTCAGCGTCTCGCCACGCTGGCTGCGCACCGGCGAAGGCCCTAAACACCCCACAGAGCCTGCCAATGAGAGCGATGGCGGCGAGCCCACGCCCGGCCCGGCACCCGCCAGCCTGGCGGATGTGGAAATACAGGTGTTCCAACAGGCCGAAGCCGGCCAGCACGTACTGAGTGAAGTCGCTGGCCGCAAGATTCGTCTGCCGCGCCATACCCTGGATGAACTGAACATTCACCCCAAAGACGCCATGTGCCTGAGCATGAACGGCAACAGCATGGCCGACCGTCTGCACAACGGCTCGCTACTGGGCATCGACCGCAACACCACCCAAGTCATCGACGGTGAGATGTACGCCCTGGAGCACGGCGGCCTGCTACGCATCCGCTACCTGTACCGCCTGCCCAACGGCGGCCTGCGTTTGCGTAGCCACAACAACCACGAATACCCGGACGAATCATTCAGCGCCGAACAGATTCACCAGCAAGGCATCCGCGTACTGGGCTGGGTGTTCTGGTGGTCAACCCTCAACCAGCGAAAAAATCCTCCGGCCGCCAGCTGAATCGCTACGTCCAGGCATGTTGCAAAGCATTTCAAGGCTGGGCAGCCGCGCTCAATCCCGGTATCCTGTGCGCCACTTACGGCAACGGTGGCTCACACGGTTGCCTGGCGGCGCACTCCACACGAGCGTGTTGCACTCCAGACTCGCATTCCTCGCGAATGCACCTTTTGCAGGCGGCTGCGGTTTACCAAAAATAAGCCAAAGTCGCCAACGAGAAGCCGGCCACAAGCCGGCTTTTTAATTGCCCAAAGCCCCCTCGTCAGCCCGGACCGCTTTGTCAGTACTCGGTGTGCCGACCTGACTGCCCTCTTGCCTGCCACCGTTTCAGACACGTCTTATTCAGCCGCCTGCTCCGGCGCCCTACCTTTGCAGGTCTCAAGTGCATCCATAAGGCTGCCATCAGGCCGCTGACGGGTGTTGACCGGCAACATTCGTGGTTGAGGAAAGGGTAATGACGTTCAACGACAGCTCAAGGACCGTCTCGGTCGAAACCGAGCCTTATTGCTGGTTCCGGCGCGTGGGCATGGCGGCACTGGCCGTGGCCGTGTTCCTGGCTTGCCATCTGGCCGCCCCCGGCCTGGTGGGAGAAACGCGCTGGAATCTGCTGTGGCTGCTCGGCACACAGGGCATCACCGGCGCCATCCTGTTGTTGCTGGCCATCTTGCAATACCGTCGGCAGGGCGGCTTCAAGGCACTGCTCGGGCACGATCCGGAACGCGCATTACGCCTGGGCGCGCCGCTCATCATCGTCGCCTATCTGGTGGTCACCTTCATCGAAGCCGCCTTGGGTCATACCCAGGGCACATTCAGGGGGCCGGCCCTGTCCGACTTTTCGGCGGTCCAAATCATGCTGTTTTTCGCCATGATCCTGGTGTTCCCGGCGATCACCGAAGAGCTGCTGTATCGGCATTTCCTGATTCGTCTGTTTCCCCTGAACGGGCGTACCTGGCAGACCCTGGCGGTGATCGTCACGACGCTGCTGTTCATGCAGGCCCAGGGGCAGTACCAGCACTGGCCCTCATACCTGCTGATGGGCGGCCTGGGCGTCATCCTCGGGGTGGCGCGGATCGTCAGCGGCGGTCTGGCCGCACCGATACTGCTGCATGCCCTGGCCGACGCCACGGGCATGACGTCGGACCTGTTCCTTACCAGCCTCGACTGAGCACTGTCAGCGCCCACCTTATCCAGGTTGTTTTTCAGTAGCAGGAGATCTCGAATACCCCGCCAGCATCAATCCCCATTCAAGGCGCCCAGATCAGCATGTCCGCTTCAATCGGGCACCTGAGCGGCGCTGCCGACTGACCGCTCCAGGCGACAGCTCGTCGCCTCGAGCCCCGGTGCGCTTCAGATAATCGCCCGGCACGCCGATAGCCAGGAAAGTCATTTTTTCCTGGAGTATCACTGTGAGCTGGAAATCGTTCGGACTCGGTCTTGCCCTCTTTTCCAGCCTCGGTTCGGCGTGCCTGGCGGCGCCCAGCAACGATCAGGGCGTGATCAGGTTCCACGGCAGCGTCGTGGAAGCCCCATGCTCGGCGTCCTCGTCGGCAGACGGCTGGCGCCTGGACAGTTGCACCGCACGCACGCGGGCACCGCGGATCGACGTGCGCCGCCTGGATACATCCCCCGTCAATACCCCCACTGCCAACGCTGCCGTGGATGACCCTTCGGTGCAGGCCAGACTGATCGCCAGCAACACCCAGGGTCGCTATTACAACCAGCAATACAGGCTGGTCGGCCGCACGGGTGAAACGCTCACCACCGGCCACTATCTGGTGACCCTCACAGAGCCATAAGGGCCTTGCCCGCTCGGCAGTGAGCCTTCCGCCTGGCACGACCAAGGCAGCTTCGCCCTCCGGGCGCTTTGAGATACGTCCTATTCAGATGTCGTCTCTCGCTCCTTACGCTGCAAGGATGAAACTCACACACTTCCTGCCTCTCGCCGATTCGTCCTTTTCGACACCCGAAGCTGCTCGCAAGCTCTTGCGCCTGTTCGCCCTGGCGCTGGTGGTAGGCATCTACCTGGGTGCCTACAGCTACCTGCACGCCGCGTTCAACCAGGAGATTTCACTGCGACGCAGTTACATGAACGAGGCGATCTCCGATGCCCAGAGCTTCTTCGTCAGCCGTCAGACCCTGCTGAAGGGCCTTGGGCTGTCGACGGTCCGCCACATGACGACACCACAAGGCAACCTCAACAGCGTGCCTACCGAGGAAGTGCACATCAGCCTCGGCGAACCGGGCAATCTCTGGAGCCTGTGGCTGACCCGGCGCATGCTCGGCCACCTGGAACGCAACCAGGTCAACCTGATCTATGTACCGCAACGCAAAGTCCCCGAGGTCCAGCGCCTGTTCACCTCCGGTGACACCTCCAAAGAAGTTCCGCTGGAGGTGTTACAGCGCCTGCTCACCGTCGATACCGGCAAGGTCTCGGTCAGTGACGAACTCTGGCTGACCGAACAGAGCCGACTCGACTCCCCGCTGTACATCTTCACCCGCCTGGATGAGCGGACCCCGACCTCCGGCTGGCTGGGCCTGGAGGTGGACGGCCCCGAACTGGTCAATGCCCTGCGCCATGAACAGGCGGGCGACTTCATGCTGCTCGACGGCGCCGGCAAGCTGATCTTCAGCAGCACGCCGCACCAGCCCGGCGCGGTACACGCGCTGCGCCACGAGCGCTCCACGGCGCGCTTCGGCTGGGAAGGTGGCGGCTGGCTGCCGGACCGCCTGGCCATCCGCAAGCACCTGAGCTATTCGCATTGGCAGATCGTCTACAGCCTGGAGTTTCGCTCCCTGCTGCCGAGCCTGGCCGTGCCGTTCGTCGTCAGCCTCCTGCTGTGCGTGCTGGTCAGCGTGCTGATGCTGTGGCTGGTCCGGCGCATCGACCAGCGGCTGATCATTCCAGCAGCGAACCGTATAGAAGCCCTGGTGGAAAGCGAGGCCTTCAGCAGCACGGTGATCCGCATCGCGCCGGTCGCCCTGTGCGTCCTGCGCCGCAGCGACGGCGCGGTGGTACTGGAAAACACCCTGTCACAGCAGTGGCTGGGCGACAGTGGCGAGCGGGAGCAACGCTGTCATGGCTGGATCCACCGCGCCTTTGATGACGCCGAGCAGGGCAGCACCGACGAGCTGCAGATGGCCGACGGACGCCATTTGTTCCTGAGCTTTGCCCCCACCCGCTATCAACGCGAAGACGTGCTGATCTGCGCGTTCAGTGACATCAGCGAGCGCAAGCTGGTGGAACTGGCCCTGCAACAGGCACGTGCCATGGCCGATGCCGCCAACGAAGCCAAGACGCTGTTCCTGGCGACCATGAGCCATGAAATCCGCACGCCGCTGTACGGCGTGCTGGGGACCCTCGAACTGCTCGGGCGCACGGACCTCGACAGCCAGCAGCGCGGCTACCTGAACGCGATCGAAGGATCCTCCGCCACGCTGTTGCAACTGATCTGCGATGTGCTGGACGTCTCGAAGATCGAGGCGGGGCAACTGGCCCTGGAGCTGAGCGTGTTCTCGCCACAGGCACTGGCGCAAGAGGTGATTCAGGGTTATGCGGGCGCCGCCCAGAGCAAAGGCCTGCAACTGTTCGCCTGTATCGACCCGCAGGTGCCGGAGTCCGTGCGCGGCGACGTTACGCGAATCCGCCAGATCCTCAATAATCTGCTCAACAATGCGCTGAAATTCACCGAGAGCGGACGCATCGTATTGCGCCTGCACGAAGAAAGCCGCGAGGGCGAGCGCACCCTGCTGCAATGGCAAGTCACCGATACCGGTAAAGGCATCGCCGCCCAAGACCAGCCGTTTCTGTTCGAACCGTTCTTCCAGACCAGTGGCAACGCCAACGTGGTGGCGGGCACCGGGCTGGGCCTGTCGATTTGCAAGCGTCTGGTTCATCTGATGAACGGCACCTTGCGAGTGTTCAGCGAGCCGGGCCTGGGTAGCAGCTTTACCTTCGCCCTGCCCCTTGAACAGGTGCAGGCACCAAACACCCGAAAATGGGCACTGACGTTGCTGAGCGAGCGCGTCTACGTGTGCTCACCGGTGCAGGAACTGGCCGACTGCGTGACCGGCTGGCTGCGCCGCTGGGGTGCGCAGGCGCGAGCGGGCCTGCCCTCTGCGGCCGAGCCCGATGCAGTGCTGGTGGAGCTGCAACCCGGCCCCGCCCGTACGGCTCAATGGCAGGCATGGTCAGGCCCCCGGGTCATGGTCACAGCCGAAGTTCATGGACTCACACGCGAATCGTCAACCTGCTGGCGCGTCGGTCTGAACGACCTGCAGGCGCTCAACCAGGCCGTCAGCCACGCCCAGGGCGTGACCGAGCAAGCGCGCCCGACGCCCCGTGAAGCAGCCATAGAACCCAGGCTGAGCCTGCACCTGCTGGTCGCCGAAGACAACCTGATCAACCAGTTGATCCTGCGTGACCAGCTCGAGGAACTGGGCTGTACGGTGGTGCTGGCGCGTGACGGCGTCGAGGCCTTGTCACTCTGGCAGGAGGCCGACTTCGACATCATCCTCACCGACGTCAACATGCCGCGCATGAATGGTTACCAGCTCACCGAGCAGTTGCGCCGCCTGGGCTGTTTGCAACCGATCGTGGGCGCCACCGCCAACGCGATGCTCGACGAAGCAGAGCGCTGCCTGGGGGCCGGCATGGATCATTTCCTGGTCAAACCTTTCACCCTGCGGGCGCTGTACCAGTGCCTGCAACCCTATCAGAGAAGCGAGCCTTGACTGTTTATCGCGTGCTCATCGTGGAGGATCATCCCTTTCAGCACCAATACCTGAGCAATGTATTCCAGGCCGCAGGCGGCTTCGAAGTCGACCTTGCCTGGGACGGCGCGAGTGCCATTCAACGCCTGGCACAAAAGCGCTATGACCTGTTGCTGAGTGACCTGATGATGCCGCAGATGGACGGTGTCCAGTTGATCCAGCAACTGGCGCAACTGCCGTCTCCGCCGGCCCTGGCACTGATGACTGCGGCCTCGCGGCGCATGCTGGTGGGCTCCGGGCAGGTCGCCAAAAATCTGGGCCTGCGGGTGGCCGGGCTGATCTCAAAACCCGTGAGCATCCCGGAAATCCGCGCCCTGCGCGACAGCCTGGACCAGATGGCCGAGCAAGCCCGCACGCCACGTGGCCTGCCACGCGGTTGTCGCTCCCGGGACACGCTGTTGCGCGCCTTGGGCAATGGCGAGATCCAGGCCTGGTTCCAGCCCAAGAAGTCGTTGCACGACGGACGCATCGCCGCTGCCGAGGCTTTGGTGCGCTGGGTCCATCCTGACGAAGGCCTGCTGCTGCCCGGCGCCTTTCTCGACGAGCTCGAAAGCGCCGAACTGGAAAACCAACTGTTGACCTGCATGCTCGGCCAGACGCTGGCTGCCCAGGCCCGCTGGGCACAGCTCGGTTATCGCCTGCCCGTTTCGATCAATCTGCCGACCCACCTGCTGGATCAGGACGATCTGGTCGACCGCCTGCTGGGCCAGGTACGCGCCAACCAGGCAGAACCGCGACAGATCACCTTCGAGTTGATGGAGAACTCCACCACCCAGTTGTCCAGCAACTATTTCGCCGGGGCCTGCCGCCTGCGCCTGATGGGCTTCGGCCTGGCACAGGATGACTTCGGCAAGGGCTACAGCTCGTATTTCAATCTGGTCTCAACCCCCTTTACCGAGCTGAAGATCGACCGCTCGCTGGTCCACGGGTGTGCCAGCAACGAAGGGCTGGCATCGGCCTTGCTTAGCATCGCTGAGCTGGGACGAAAACTTGGCCTGGTCACGGTGGCCGAGGGTGCGCAAACCCAGGAAGAGCTGGCTGTGCTGCGGCGGGTGCGTTGCGATCAGGTGCAAGGTTTTCTGATCTCCCAGGCCGTGCCGTCGGACAAGTTCACTAAACTGCTGCTAGAAGATGGCCTATGGCTAGCACCAATCTGACTCACCGCGGTCCTATGCCATGCAGCCCCACGGATGGGCAGCCCTGATCAAAGGGGCGTTCGTTGCCGGGTGCATTGCGCATCGGCTCCACTACCCGAATCAGGTTGAGCGATACCCATCATGAAACATGCAAGCCTGCGCCTGGATAAGCTGGCGCAAAGCTCCCAGCGCCTGAACAAAGCCCTGCTCCTGCTCACAGGCTTGCTCCTGCTGCTGTCGAGCACCTGCTACTGGGCCGTGTCGCGCTTGCTGGAGTCAGAACAGCAGCGAGTCGAGTTCCACTTCGCCCGGGTGCTCGAAATCGTCCACGAGCATGAGACCTTCATGCGCAATGTCGCAGTGGGTTACCGCCGGACCAATGCCCCACCCTTATCCGACGTGCAGTCGATTTCAGTCATGAAATCGCAGACCGACGGTGACCAGACCCTGCTCCAGGCCAAAGGCTTCGAGCTGTCGCTGCCCTTTACCCTGTCGCACACCGCGACCTTTACCCAGAGTGACATTCGCCGGGCGCTGGCCTTGGGCGTTCAGTTGACCGACTACTACGGCGGGTTCTGGGCGAACTCCTTCTACGCCTCACCGCAGTTGTTCGTCCTGGCGCCAGAGGGCGATGCCAGCCTGGCCGTGCCGGGTATCGGCGACCTGCGCCAACACCTGTCGTTGCTGCCCGATCAATACCCCACCGTCGTCAACCGCCTGCAGCAACTGCGCCAGGCTCAAAGCCTGCTGCTCAACGACCGGCGTGTACGCTGGATGCGTGCGCCGCTGCAGCTTTACCACGGCAACCGCAGCATCGTGGCAATGATCGGCATCGATGCCGCCAACGCCCTGCTGCCCCCCGCGCGCGCCAAGGGGCTGCTGACCTTGACGGCGGTGGTGGACACAACACAGGTCGATGAGTTCGAGCGGGTATTGCGCCTGTCGGTGTACAACCAGTTCACCCTGATCTCTCCCGACGGGGACGTGATATTGGGCGACCTCGGCGAAGAAGAGCTGGCCCCCATGGGCCTGAGCTTCAACAGCCAGGGCTTGCGCTTCAAGATGGTCTCGCAGAGTGGTGCACGCTGGACGGGCCTGTACGCCATCACCTACCAGGACTTCCTGCGCTACGCGAAGTGGCCGTTGCTGGGCCTGGCCCTGACCTTCATCGCCGCCGTGCTGGCGGCAATCTGGATCAATCGCTGGTACAAATCGCGCATCGTCATGCCCGCGCAGCGCGCCCAGGAGCGTCTGTTCGACAGCGAGGCGTTCAACCGCATCATGCTGCACAACGCCCCGGTAGGGCTGTGCGTGATTCGGCGCAGCGACCGGCAGTTGCTGCTGGAAAACCAGCGGGCGGCACAACTGGGCGCCACGGCCCCCTTGCTGCAAGTGCTGGATGCCAATGACGGCGAGCAGGTGCCGGGCGAAATGTGCCTGGCGGTCGGCGAGCATTACCTGCAAGTGGTGGTGGTCGCCGCGCGCTACGAAGGGCAGGACGTGTTTCTCTGTGGCTGCAATGACATCACCCGGCAGGTGGACGAAACGCTGCTGCTCAATCAGGCGCATCGCCAGGCCACTGCCGCCAACGAAGCCAAGACCGTGTTCCTGGCGACCATGAGCCACGAGATCCGCACACCGCTGTATGGCGTACTCGGCAATCTGGAACTGCTCGGCCTCACCGAGATGAGCGAGCGCCAGCGCCAATACCTGGAGATCATCCAGGGTTCGTCCACCGTCCTGTTTCAGCTAATCAGCAACGTGCTGGACGTATCGAAGATCGAGTCCGGGCAGATGGCCCTGGAGATGGCACCGTTCGACCCCACGCAACTGGTCGAGGAAGCGGTCCTGGGCTTCACCGCCACGGCGCGCAACAAAGGGCTGCAGATCGAGGCGGAGATCGATCCGCAAGTGCCGCAGCAGATCGAGGGCGACGCCGGAAGGATCCGCCAGATCCTGCATAACCTGCTGGGCAATGCGATCAAGTTCACCGACTCCGGACGGGTACGCCTGCGCCTGACCGTACAGGCACTGACCGACGACGGCGTTTCGCTGCAGTGGCAAGTCACCGATACCGGTGTGGGCATTCCGGAAAAGGCCCTGGAGCAGTTGTTCAAACCTTTCTATCAGGTCGCTGCCGGCCAGGACGGCAATGGTGCGGGGCTCGGGCTGTCGATCTGCTCGCGGCTGAGCGAACTCATGGGCGGCAGCATGCGCGTGGTCAGCGAGCCCGGCCTGGGCAGCAGCTTCTCGCTGCTCATCACCCTGCCCGTGGTGCACAGCCCCGCGCCGCAGCCGGCGCAGGTGATGCTGCCGCCTGGCCTGGGGGCACCTTGCCTGAACGTGCGGGTGCTGGTGGTCGAAGACAACCCGGTCAGCCAGGCCGTGCTGCGCGAGCAGCTCGAAGCCCTGGGGGCCCACCCCACTGTGGCCCGTGACGGCCAGCAGGCGTTGCAAATCTGGAGCGCCCAGCCATTCGATCTGGTCATCACCGACATCAACATGCCACGCATGAACGGCTATGACCTGGCCCGTACCCTGCGCGAACAGGGCGTGCAGGTCCCGATTATCGGTGTCACCGCCAACGCCCTGCGCGAGGAGGGTCGCCGTTGCCTGGCCGTGGGCATGAATGCCTGGGTCGTCAAGCCGCTGAGCATGAGCCTGTTGCGTCAGACCCTGCTCGCGCACTGCAAGCGGGCCAGCGGCCTGATGGTCGCTACACCGGAGCGGGACAAGGACCGTGACGGCTGGATCGAACTGTCGGCGGCCATGCGCCAATTGATGGGCGACACCCTGCTGGCCGATGTCCAGCAGATCGAACACGCCCTGGAACGCAATGACGCGGGCCAGGTCCAGCAACACCTGCACAGCCTCAGTGGCGCCCTGGCCAGCGTCCACGCCGAGGCCTTGTATACCGCCTGCCAGCAATGGGAGAACGCCTTGCACGAAGGACCGTTGAATGCCCACGCAATCCAGCAGATCCGCTTGCTGTGCGCCCGGCTGTCCGCCGTGGCGCAGTGTCTGCTGGCCGAGCCGTCGTGATGATCAATGTCTTTTACAAGAGTACCCGACATGCCTGAAATGAACGTTGTCATCGCCGACGACCATCCCATCGTCCTGCTGGGCGTGCGCGAGATCGTCCAGCGTGACGCCCGCTGCAACCTTGTCGGTGAGGCCGTGAGCCCCAGCGAACTGGTGGAGCAGTTGCGCAAGCATCGACCGCAGTTGTTGATCACCGATTTCAACATGCCCGGCGACGCCACCTATGGCGACGGCCTGAAGCTGATCGAATACGTGCTGCGCCATTTTCCCGAGACCCAGGTGCTGGTCCTGACCATGATCTCCAACAACCTGATCCTCACCCGGCTGGAGGAACTGGGCGTGGCCGGCGTCATCCAGAAAAACCACCTGCACGGCGAAATAGAGAAGGCGATCAGCGCGCTCAGTGCGCAGCGCAGCTATAAAAGTCCGGTGGCCGAAGCCCGGTCAGTGGTGAGCAATCCACATCAGCTCGAAGAGCGGTTCCAGAGCCTGTCGCCACGGGAGCTGGAAGTGCTGCGCCTGTTCGTCACCGGCATGAGTGTGAGCGACATCGCCCGCCAGTTGTGTCGCAGCAACAAGACTGTCAGTGCCCAGAAAATCTCGGCCATGCGCAAGCTGGAAGTGGACAGTGACCAGGCGCTGCTGACCTACTGCTTCGAGGCCAGGCAGTTCCATTGATCACAGGTAGAGGATCTGCATCAGCAGGGTCGCGGTGAAGCTGCCGGCTGGCGGCAACGCCCCCAGAGATACCGGCCTGACCCGCAAGGTCAGCACCAGCGGTTCATTGCCGACGGTCCAGTTGCTGGTTTCACCCAGGGTTAAAGCGGGCTTGCTACCCACACCGACCAGCCGCAGCCCAAGGCCTTCGCGGCTGGTACGCAAGGTCTGGCTGTCGACACTGCCCAACCCGGCCGACAGCAGCAGGCTTACCCGGCTGTCGGGTCGACAGGCGAAGGTCAGCGGGACTTCGGTCACGGTCGCACTGTCGTCGAGCAACTGGCGCACGTTGACATCGTCCAGCTTCACGTCCAGCGAGGTCGCAAACCCCGGGCTGCAAGGCGGCGTGACCAGCGTGCCGCTGACTTGAACCCTGGCGGTGTCCGCCGGTTGTGCCAGTGCACTGCCGGCCACCGCCAGGCACATCCAAAAGAGCTTTTTCATTGGTAATTGATCGTCATGACGATGGAAGAGTTGAACTGCCCCGGGGCCAGGTCACCGCGTTTGACCAATTGCGCCTTGAGGCTGATATCCACGTTGCCGTTGAGGTTGCTGTAGGTTTTGGCACTGCCCTGCAGGTTGGCGGCAGAGTTGTCCGCCCACAGCAAGGAGACGCCCAGATTGTTCGCCGTGGTCTTGGCCACGGTGGAGGTATAGGTGCCGTTGCTCGAACTGAAGCTGACATTCAGCCCCGAACCGGCCGGGCAGTTCATCGTCACCGGCAGGCTTTTCGTCGCAGTCTGCGGGACCTCGTCGATGCGCACATTGCCGAAGTCCGCCGTGAGCGTCGTCCCCGTGCTGAGCTGACACGGCGGGCGCACCAGTGTCCCTTTGACGTTAAGGGTCACCACGTCGGCGGCGTTGACGGTGGCGCTGGCCAGGCACAGCGCAAACCAGATTTTTTTCATGAAAACCTCAGAGGTAGTTGATGACCAGCGTGTACTGGCTCTGGAACGCGCCGGACGGCGCCTGCGAGGATGCCAGCTGGGGCTTGAAGGTCAGGTTCAGGGCGTTGGAGCCGGCCCGCAGTTGCATGAACCGAGGTGTGCCAAACGCCACCGGGCTGGATGTATCGGTCCACAAGGCCTGCATGTTCAGGCCCGTCAGCGACGTGCGTGCCAGCCCGGAGCCGGCGTTGACCACCTCCTGGGTGGGCACCAGATAGACGTTGGCCGACTTCGCCGTGGGGCAATTGACCAGCACACTGGTGGACTGCTTCTGGTTGTTCAGGTTGGCACTGCTGATACTGCCGAACGACAGGTCTACCGAACTGGGCGACCTGACCGTGCAACTGGTATCGACGACCGTGAACCTGAAATTGACCTGATGCATCCACTCTGCGTAGGCGGGGTAACCGATCGCGGTATAGCCAAGGCGCAGGGTGACCTCGCGCACACCCGGTGACGTGGGAGCCCTGCCCACCACATAGAAGGTGTAGGAGAAACCCGCGCCAGGTGGCATGTACCCGCAATAGGGGTTGAAGCAAGTGCCGCCAAAGTTGCCCAGCGGCAATGGGGTGGGATACATGTTGTAGACAGGGTCCAGCAGTTGCAGTTGCACGCCGCTGCCCGAGGTCAGGTACAACTCGTGGTTGAGGGCGGCGCCGCGGGGAAAGACCCGGATCGCCTGGCAATTGCCGCTGAAGGGAATCTTCATCTCGGCGCCGGGTTCGAAGGTATAGCCGAACGTTGGAGTGCCAGACACGCTGCAACTGATGCTGCCGCCGATCAATGCATGGGCCTGCCCGGCGAACAGCCAGCCCAGCACCAGCAGCAGGATGGCCGGCAACTGGCGCCACGGGGTGAGTGAGGTAGGGTTCGCGTTCATTGTTCAGGAATCCTTGGCGCTGGCCGTACCCGGCGTGCGCTCGCATTGAAGGTTCATCTGGGTGATGCCGGCGGCGGCATCTTCGTCGTCGAGGTGCAGTTCAACGCTGCACCAGGGCTGGCCACCCGCACTGACCTGCAGACGCGCCTGCGGCGGTACGCCAGTCAGGAACGCCCGGCCGCTGTCGGCCACCAGGGTACTGCCCAGCGAGCGGCCGTCGGCTGCGAACAGCTCGGCACTGGCGGCAAAAGGCGCCACCTGGCCTTGGGGGTCGCTGATGTGGAACAGGATCCGCCGACCGCTGCGGGTTTCGAAATCCGCTACCACGAAGGCACCGCGATTGGGGGTGACGTCCTGTACCAGTTGCTGAATGTCGACGTTCTGCGCAATCGTCTGGGTATCCAGCGATATCCGGTTCTTGCGATACGGCATGGCCGAAGGCACGACGGCGTAGCCATTGCCGTTGGTACGCACGCCACGTTTGTTGGTAAGGCTCACATGCGCCGCCCCCGGAGCGGCGACGATCACATTGGTCTCCCCCAGGGGCTGCCCGAAGATCACCTGGCTGTCGTAGGCCACGACCGAGCCCTCCATCCCCAGGTCCAGTTGGCGGTTGTCCCCGGACTGGTTGTAGCCACCATGGAAGATGGCGTTGGGCGCATCGTACTGGGCGGCAAACGCACCGCCTGCCGCGCCCTGGCCGGCACTGACCCGCTGGCTCACACCGGCGCTGTAGGCCAGCACGTCGTCCTGGAGCGCATTGCCGCTCAAGGTGGCCATGTGCGAGGCATTGCCGCGGGCACTGCGGCTGGTGGTCGCCGACAAGCGCCGATTGCCCGATCCGCCCAGCGGCATGCTGAAGCTCAGGGTCAGGTTGCGGTCCCTGGTCTGTCCTTGGGTCACTCCCGCCCCGAGCGAATACGAAATATCACCGACACTGAAGTTGTAGCCCATCTGCAGGTTGGTATCGGCGGCATCGCTGGCCCAGTAGGCGGTCTTGGACAGCGTGGCGAACATGGCTCCGTAGTGGCCCAGCTGTTGGGAGATGTTCGCGTTGAAATTGCTTTTCATATGGCCGCTGCGATAACTCACGGCAGGCAGCAGCTCACCTGGCTTGCGGTACGGCTGGACGACCTGGGCATTGGCGCGACTGTCCAGCGCTTCGGCAAAAGCGTAGTAACCGGAGGTGGAGTAGCGATAGCCGACCAGGCTGAACGTGGTATTGGTCACCGCCAGCGACTTGGAATAGCGAAAGCGTAACGACTGCCCGCTCTGGGTGGAGTGGTCTGGCCCCACTTCGGCCGCGCGCGCATGGGTTACATCGACGGACAACGCACCGAAGCCCGCGAAGTCATGGGCAACACCCAACAGTGCGGCGCTGTAGCGATCGCTAAGCAGGGTGCCGCCAAACACCGTGGTCCCTTGCACCAGCCCACGGCGCAGGGTGCCCTGCAGGAAAACGGGCGTGTCTTGGCCGAAGTCCGACGACGGACGATAGCGGCCGGCATAAAGCGAATAGGTCTGCTGGCCCTCGCGCAGCATGTAGGGCACCGAGGAGAACGACTGGGTATAGACCTGCACCTGGCCATCGGCACTTTGAACGGTGACTTCGATGTCACCGTTGCTGGCCGTCGGGTACAGATCGGTGAGGGCAAACGGCCCGGACGGCACCCACTGCTCGTGGATGACATAGCCACGCTGGCGAATGATCACCCGCGAACGACCATTGGCAATGCCACGGATCACCGGCGCGAAGCCACGCGCCTGGTCGGGCAGCATTTCCAGGTCCGAAGCAATGCCCACGCCGCGGTAGGGAATGGCGTCGAACAGATCGCCTTCGGTGGCCGCATCGCCGACCGTGGCCATCGCCATCATGTCGCCCAAGTCTCGCTGGGCGTAGGTTTCCAGTGACTCCCAGCGCCCAGGCGTGTCGCTGCCCTTGCGCCAGGTGGAGAAGTTGCGCAGACGCCAGGCCCCGGCATTCAGGCCGCTGCGAAAGCTGCCGAACTGGTCCTGACGCCGGCCGGTCTCGGACTGCACAGAACTGCCAGACAGCGAATAATGGGTGAACGCCACGCGCTCGCCGCTGCTCCATTGGCGACGACGCACCTCGAAGGGGATCTCGCCCAGGTAAGCCTGTGGCACCTCGATCGCCAGGGTCTGCTGGTTGAAGTCGTAGTCATAGCTGACACCGGCCAGGCCCTGATCGAACGCCAGGCAGGTCGGGTCGGCATCGGTCCGCTTGGCCAACGCCTGCTCAGCCACGCCCTGGCTGCGGAAAAAGTCAGCGTCCAGGCAGGGAAACAGGCCGGTGTCCGACGGGTTGGCACCGCCCGTGGCGCGTACAAAACGGATATCGCGCTGATCGACGAAACGCTGGTTGAGCGAAATGCCGACGCGATAGACGCCTGGCAATTGACCTTCGCTCATGGCGCCGATCTGTTGCTGAAGCTCGGTCGAACCCTGGCCACCGCCGATTTCCAGAAACGACGGATCGAACTGGAAACCCGCCTGCGCCGG
Organism: Pseudomonas sp. 21LCFQ010; assembly: GCF_024129905.1. Taxonomy (NCBI): domain Bacteria; kingdom Pseudomonadati; phylum Pseudomonadota; class Gammaproteobacteria; order Pseudomonadales; family Pseudomonadaceae; genus Pseudomonas; species Pseudomonas sp. 21LCFQ010. Next base: position 202,574 of record NZ_JAMYDZ010000008.1, read on the forward strand.
CACCAAATGCAGGGCCAGGACGGTTGCCAGCAGGCAGCCTAAGGCCTTCACGGCGCCACGGCGCATGAATGGGAGCGAAACGGACATGGGATTTCCTGGGTGGCGAGTGCGGCGAATCAGTGCAGATGGACGACAGGGGCGGTGATGTGTGTGCCGTAGTCGTCGATGTAGCTGAGCAAGACTTCATCACCGGCTTTGGCCTTGACGGGGAAGTCACGGTGCTCACCGGGACGCAGCGCGTCCATGGCGCTGGTGATGGCCTGGCCATTAACCTTCAGTTCGCTGATCACCACGTGGAAACCGGACGGGTTGTCGACCGACAGCGTGCCAGCCTTCGCCGCCCAGCCGAGTTGTTTCACGCTGTCCTTGAGCGACCCCTTCAGGCCCGCAGGGCGGTAGAACAGTTTGATGGTGGTCTTGAGCGCGATCTGCAGGACGTTTTTGTCGCGCTGCGCATCGCTCATCGCCGGAATCGCCTTGACGTTCATCAGGAACAGGCTCTCGCGGTCCTGAGGCACATCAGCCCCGCCGGTGAACACGACGCGCAGGATGTTTTCCTTGTTGGCATCGAGCCTGAATAGCGGCGGCGTAACGATGAAGCTGTCGACACTGGCTTCGCTGCCGTTGTAGCGGCTCACCCAGGACTGCACGAGGAACGGCGAATCATCGCCGCGATTGCTGACCGTGAGGTTGGCCTCTTTCGAGGCACCGTCGTAGACCAGCCGGGTGGCGCCCACCATCACGGCGGCATCGGCGCCGGCCGGGAACCACAACGGCAACAGGGCCAGGGACAGGAAGAGTTTCAGACGCATGATCGATAACCTTTGGGATCCGCAGGCCGCGCCATTACACGCGGCCCACGGCAAGCAGGGAGAGGAGTTAGCGGTAGGTCACATCGAAGGTGGCCAGGGCGTTGACCTGACCGGTGCCGATGCCGGAGGTGGTCACCGTATCCTCACCCGAACCGGTGACCACGTCGGCGACAGTCCGCACGTAGGAGGCGGTGAAGTCAAAGGTGTTGCCCTGGTTGCGCAGGGCATAGTCGACCGGCGAATTCAGCGCGACCTTGCTGCCGTTGCGGGCATCGTCGATCTGGATGGCGATACCCTTGACCTGGCTGTCGCCCTTCAGGCCCAGCAGCGAGGCATCGGTGGCGTCCGGCTGGCCGCTGAAGGTGATCGATACGTTTTTCTTGGCCTCGGTGCTGCAGTTCTCCAGGTTCAGGGAGAAGTTCTTCGGTTTGGCCTTGGAGCCTACGGCGGAGGCGAAGTCGGCAATACGCACTGGGTCCAGGGTGACCGACTTGCTGACGTCGGCGGTGCTGATGGTGCAGGCGTTGTCGGTGACCGAGCCGGTGAAGACGATCTGGCCCTGGTCGGCGAAAGAAGCGGTGCTGGCCAGCAGGCACGTGGCGCCGCAGACGAGAGTGAATTTGCTCAGAGTGTTCAGCATGGCAATGCCCTTTTACGGTTGGATGGTTGGTTACCGACCTCATCGGTAAGCCAGACCATGGTGCATTGCCATCGCCAAGCCAGACATTAGACGAATCTTAATTGCTGGCCGCATGCCTTTATTTGGTCATCTATCCGGGCATCGTTGCCCGGCCCCGGAAAATCCAACGGGCAGGAGTCTTTTCAAGGTTGGCCGGGCCAGGTCCGACCGGGCGTCTGCCGGGCGTGCCCTTGGGCTACAGAACGAAGTGAACAGGCTGCCATCCGGCCAGCAGGGCATGTGGCCTGCCGGGACAGTGTTGTCAGAAAGGGGGGACGCCAGGGTAGAACAGTCAGAAGCGCTGCCCGGCCATAGCCTGGGTGCGGGCTAGCTGGCCCCCTCGACGACAAGCCGTCGAAGAGGCCCGGAGCGGCGGGCTGTCAGCCGGCCAGTCCCGCTGCCCTGGCGCGCGCCGCATGCAGTTTTTTATAGCTGTCGACCAGCCGCTGGTGACGCTCGAGGCCTTCGAGCTTCGTGCTGGTCGGGGTCAGGCCGTAGAAGCGCACGCTGCCTTGAAGCGATCCGAGCACCGCATCCATACGCTCGTTGCCGAACATACGACGGAAGTTGACTTCGTAGTCGGCCAGTTCCAGCTCGTTGTCCAGTTCCACTTCCAGCGCCACGTTCACCGCCTGATAGAACAGGCCGCGCTCGACGGTGTTGTCGTTGTACTGCAGGAACATTTCGACCTGTTCCTTGGCTTCTTCGAAACGCTGCAGCGCCAGGTTGATCAGCAGCTTGAGTTCCAGAATGGTCAACTGCCCCCAGGCGGTGTTGTCGTCGAACTCGATGCCGATCAGCGTGGTGATGTCGCTGTACTCGTCCAGTTCGCTTTCAGTCAGGCGCTGCACCAGGTCTTCCAGTTGCTCCTGTTCGAGGCTGTGCAGATTGAGGATGTCTTCGCGGAAGAACAGCGCCTTGTTGGTGTTGTCCCAGATCAGGTCGTCTACCGGGTAGATTTCCGAGTAACCCGGCACCAGGATGCGACAGGCGGTGGCGCCGAGGTCGTCATACACCGCCATGTACACTTCCTTGTCGAGGTCGGCAAGGATGCCGAACAGGGTCGCGGCTTCCTGGGCGTTGGAGTCTTCGCCCTGGCCTGAGAAATCCCACTCGACGAACTCGAAGTCAGACCTGGCGCTGAAGAAACGCCACGACACCACACCGCTGGAGTCGATGAAGTGCTCAACGAAATTGTTTGGCTCCATCAGCGCCTGGCTTTCGAAGGTCGGCTGCGGCAGGTCGTTCAGACCTTCGAAGCTGCGGCCTTGCAGCAGTTCGGTCAGGCTGCGCTCCAGCGCCACCTCGAAGCTTGGGTGCGCGCCGAACGAGGCGAACACGCCGCCGGTACGCGGGTTCATCAGGGTCACACACATCACCGGGAATTCACCGCCCAGCGAGGCATCCTTGACCAGCACCGGGAAGCCTTGTTCTTCCAGGCCCTGAATACCGGCGACGATGGCCGGGTACTTGGCCAGGACGTCCTGCGGCACGTCCGGCAGCGCCAGCTCGCCTTCGAGGATTTCGCGCTTCACCGCCCGCTCGAAGATCTCCGACAGGCACTGCACCTGGGCTTCGGCCAACGTGTTACCGGCGCTCATGCCGTTGCTGAGAAACAGGTTCTCGATCAGGTTGGAGGGGAAGTAGACCACCTCGCCATCGGACTGACGCACGAACGGCAGCGAGCAAATGCCACGCTCGATGTTACCGGAGTTGGTGTCGTACAGGTGCGAACCGAGCAGCTCGCCATCGGGGTTGTAGATCTCGCGGCAATGCTCGTCAAGGATCTCTTTGGGCAAGGCGTCTTTGCGCCCCGGTTTGAACCAGCGCTCGTTGGGGTAATGCACGAAGTCTGCATTAGCGATGTCCTCGCCCCAGAACTGGTCGTTGTAGAAGAAGTTGCAGTTCAGCCGCTCGATGAACTCGCCCAGTGCCGAGGCCAGCGCGCTTTCCTTGGTCGCGCCCTTGCCGTTGGTGAAACACATCGGCGAATGCGCGTCGCGCACGTGCAGCGACCAGACGTTGGGCACGATGTTGCGCCACGAAGCGATCTCGATCTTCATCCCCAGCGCGGCGAGGATGCCCGACATATTAGCGATGGTCTGTTCCAGCGGCAGGTCCTTGCCAAGGATGTAGGTGCTCGCACCGGCATCGGCAGCAGGAATCAACAGTGCCTGGGCATCGGCGTCGAGGTTGTCGACTTCTTCGATGACAAATTCAGGACCGGCCTGCACCACCTTTTTCACCGTACAGCGATCGATGGAACGCAAAATGCCCAGACGGTCTTTTTCCGAAATATCGGCGGGCAGCTCCACCTGGATCTTGAAGATCTGGTTGTAACGATTCTCCGGGTCGACGATGTTGTTCTGCGACAGGCGGATGTTTTCGGTAGGAATGTCGCGGGTCTGGCAGTACAGCTTGACGAAATAAGCCGCGCACAAGGCCGACGATGCCAGGAAATAATCGAACGGCCCCGGTGCCGAACCGTCGCCTTTATAGCGGATCGGTTGGTCGGCGATGACCGTGAAGTCATCGAACTTGGCTTCAAGTCGAAGGTTATCGAGAAAGTTGACCTTGATTTCCATGCGGGACTACCAGAATTGCGAGCAGAATTGGCGGCCATTATCCGGGTTTTGCATGGCAGGTGTTGTGGTTTTGCTCAGTGAGGCACACCACAGTTATTCGCATAGAAAACTGTAGCCTTGAAGCCACAGCCTGCCCGAGATCAAGATTACCTGATGCTCTAGAGCTACAAAACTGGCAGCCAATCCTGGTTTCTCAAAGCGAGAGGCTTGGTCTTTTTGTATCCCTTGGGCTACATTTTATGACACCAAGCAATTTATTGACGCTAAAGGGCTACAAATGACGACGCTCTTCGATGTAGCAGAAATGCTCAAACAAGCTCGCAAAGAGGCTCAGCTCAGTCAGGAGGCGCTGGCCAGCCGCGCAGGTGTTTCGCGCTCTACCGTGGCTCGCATGGAAACAGTCGCCAAGGGCGATATGAGCGTGGCAGCCCTCGTTCGCCTGCTGGAGGCAGCCGGCTATGACCTGAGGATGGTCAGGGCAGGCCATGTGCGTACGGTTGAGGACATACTCGCCGAACAACGTTCGGGGGTGGCAGATCAATGATACTGGACGTCCATGTCTGCGGTAGAACGGTTGCCAGGCTGTACCGTGAAAGAGACGAATACGTCTTGCACTACCTCCCGCAAACAGCGGCAGCCGATTTCGTCAGCCTGGCACTACCGGTACGTGAGGCGCCTTGGCGCTGGCCACGTGATCTGTTCCCTTTTTTTCGCCAGAACTTGCCTGAGGGCTACCTGCTGGGCGTCATTCGCGAAGAGTTCGGTGCATTGCTTGACGGTACAGATCTTTCTCTGCTGGCCGTGATTGGTGCAACCGGTATTGGCCGGGTCACGATCACCCCCGAGGGCGTCAGACCAAAAGCCGAAATAGAGCCATTGGAAATCAGTCATCTACTGACGGCAGAAAATACCACCGGGCATTTTGCGACACTGGTACGCCGTTATGCCCGGGCAGCAATTTCAGGCGTGGTGCCCAAATTCATCGCCCAGGATGTGAGCGTTAACAAGCTACCGTTAGGCAAGCCCACTTTGCGCACCCGCTTTCACATCATCAAGGGTTCTGACGATACGACACCTTATCTGGGCTTTAACGAGTTCTACACCATGCGGGTTCTGGAGCGTCTGCAGACCGCCCCCGTAGCGCCATGCCGCATGTCGGAAGACGGCCGGGTTCTGGTGGTGGATCGCTTTGATGTAGATGAGCATGGCGTTGCATCTCACGGTGTGGAAGATGCCTGTGGTTTGCTGGGGCTGCCACCCCACGAAAAGTACGCAACAACCATAGAACGTGTATGCAATGCCACCCAGGTTTATGTACCTGCCGAACATCTGCGCAAGCAACGCGAACACCTGGGCTGGCACCTGCTGACAAACTATGTGGTGCGTAATGCAGACTGCCATGCCAAGAACATCGCGTTGTATTACACCTCACTGGCAGACGTGAGGTTCTCGCCTGTTTACGATCTAGTCACAACCCAGGCCTACCCGCGCTTCGCAGCAAATCCGCCCGGTTTATCTATAGGAGGTCGGCAGACCTGGACAGCGGGGCGCACACTGGAAACTTTTTTCAATGCTCGCCTGGGCATTGGCCCTCGCCAGTATGCAGCGATGGTCGAGCAGTTGTGCGAGTCCGCAGTCGTTACCGGCAGAGAAGTGATTGAAGCCGCAAAGAACGAGCCGGCCTGGCGCGATGTAGCAAAACAGATGGTACACGCCTGGAACGAAGGCATGCAGACACTGCGCAGTTCAAAGGCCGCGCCCCACCTGCGCGGGCTGGATGCTGCCATCCATGAAGCCGGGTTCTCCGACCCCATCGCACCTGAGGATAACCGGATACAGGTCGGCCGCTCAGAGTTGCTGGCTCCACGAAAGCGTTAGAGGCAACACTGTTTCGCACATTTCAACATGCCTCCCGCTGGAGGTGACTCAACCCGAAAGCCAGGCGGATCGCTCACAACCGTGTGCATGTGAGTAAGTGGGCGCTATCGCGTCTGACTCTGGCGATCCAGCCACCGGAGCTGCAAACCAACTGAGACCACCACAGGTTGAGGCCAAGACTTCGAAGGGCGTACCCTGACACTTTCGGTCGGGCAACCTCTGCCGAGACCTCGTGAAAACTGGTAACCCTGCCATGAGCCTCGACCTGCAACAGCTCTACAACAAAGCCTGGTTATTCGCCGCCCAGGCTCACCTGGGGCAGACGCTGAAAGCCTCGGATCTGCCTTACGCCACCCACGTGGCGATGGTCGCCAACGAGTTGATCTTCGCCGACCGCCAGGAGTCGGTCGGGGCCCTGGACATCGCCCTGCCCGCCGCGCTGCTGCACGATGTGGTGGAAGACACCGGCATCAGCCAGCAGGCGCTGGCCGAGGTGTTTGGCGAACCGGTGGCGGCCACCGTGGCCAGCCTGAGCAAGAACCTGATCGTGCCTTACTCTGACGAGCGTTACCTGCAAGGCATCGCCGCACACTCGCGCGAGGCTGCGGTGATCAAACTGTGCGATCGCATCACCAACCTGCAATCGGCGCCCGACAGCTGGTCGCATGCCAAACGCAGTTCCTACCTGGCCGAATCGGCGCAGATTCTCAGTACGCTCGGCCATGCGCATGGCTACCTGCGCGAACGGCTGCTGGCGGCCATGGCGAGTTACCGGCAGCGTTACGTTGATATCAACTGATTCAATCGCCAGAAGCGCCTAATGAGCGCCTGCGCAGGTAATCGACTGCTCAAGCACCCACATTCTGCAAACACGGCGCACAGCGGCGAATCATCTTGCCAATGCGTCCATCAGCGCTGGCGAGATCGTTGGCGCAAGGCGTAGCCGCTTTCGTAGCCGGCCGCAGTTGTTCATTCAGCAGGTGCAGGCCGCACGCATTTTGATCAAGGCTGCGCCGGGGCTGTGGAACCGATGAAAAAAGGCCGCGAATGATGCCTGAATTGACATCCCGGCCGATCTACCCCTGACGACCAGCGACCGCCCGGCCGCTGGCCGTCAGTCGGTACTTCTGCACCGGGCTGCGCGGAGAATCGGGGTCGGTCATTTCCACGAGCCCGGCAGTCAGAGCAGGGGTCAGATAGTTCTTGCGAAAGGTGGGCCTGTGAGCAAGCTGTAAACAGTCCATCAACTCACCTGCCTTGCGTTCAACCCCGTCAGCCAAGGCAGTGATTAATGCATTTACTTGGTCGGTTACTTGATCGGTTACTTGATCGCTCAGGCTGCCCTCAAGCAACGCCCGATGCAGCGCCTGCAACATGAACTCCACGAACGGCGTAGCCTCGGCAAGACGGTCAGCCGCCGATAGCGCGGCGTAATAGTCTTCTTGCTGCTCGCGAATCACTGTTTCGACCGGCAACCAGGCCAGTACCGGGCGCCACTGAGTGAGCATCAGTGTCTGCCACAGCCGCCCCATACGCCCATTGCCGTCCTGAAACGGGTGAATGAATTCGAATTCGTAGTGGAAGACACAACTGGCGATCAGCGGATGCAAATCCGTTGAGCGGACCCAATCCAGCAGATCGTCGATCAACCCCGCCAGCCGGGCAGCCGGAGGCGCCATGTGCAGCAAGCGCCCTTCGCGATAGATACCTACGCCACCCTGGCGCAAGTGCCCGGCATCATCAACCAGGCCATGCATCAGCAAACCATGAGCCGCCAACAGATCCTTGCGCGAACCCGGCTGCCAGCCCGGCATCGCCTCATAGGCGGCAAAAGCATTGCGCACTTCCTGGATCTCTCGCGGCAGCCCCAGCACACGGCGCCCCTCCAGCACCGCCGTGACCTGCTCGACGCTCAAGGTATTGTTTTCAATCGCCAGCGACGCCTGGATGGTGCGGATCCGATTGCCTCGTCGCAACTGTGGCGTAAGGCTCGATGCACGACGCTCCGTCAGTTGACCGACCTGCTCAGCAATGCTGGCAACAAGGGTCAACATGCCGGGCGTCAGAGTGAGCGGAGGCTGATAGCGCTTCATGGTTTTCTGAACGGGCAGTGAGGCAGATGGCACCCACTTTATCGTCAAAGTGCCCTCTTGTCCGAAAGAGCTGGATGCCTGGCCCCACCAGAACAACGCCGCCAGCAGACATGCCAGCGTCGCTTTCACGAAAGCCTGTGGCGATCACGAGCAACAGGCCCGTGCCAGCGCAGGCGTAGTTTAAAAAGGCAAGTGCGCCTGACTGACCTGAACATCAGCGACGTTAGCTTTGCCGACCCTCAGGATGAGGGCGCCTTCGTGCCATTGATAACAAGTCCAATAGAAGGCCACAGGATGACAACAACACGATCAGAACGCCCCAACGGCGAGCTGGCGCAGGGTTTCAAGCCGCGCCATATCACCATGCTCTCAATCGCAGGCATCATCGGTGCCGGGCTGTTCGTCGGCTCCGGACATGCCATTGCCTCAGCCGGCCCTTCGGCCATTGTCGCGTATGTGCTGGCCGGCCTGCTGGTGGTGCTGGTGATGCGCATGCTCGGTGAAATGGCCGTTGCCAGCCCCGACACCGGTTCCTTCTCGACTTACGCAGACCATGCCATCGGCCCGTGGGCCGGGTTCAGCATCGGCTGGCTGTACTGGTGGTTCTGGGTATTGGTCATCCCCATCGAGGCGATTGCTGCCGGGGTGGTACTCAACAACTGGTTCCCGCAGTTCGACGCATGGTTCTACGCCTTGAGCGTGACCATCCTGCTGACCCTGACCAACCTGTTCAGCGTGTCCAAGTACGGTGAGTTCGAGTTCTGGTTCGCCATGCTCAAGATCATTGCCATCGTTGCGTTCATCGGCCTGGGTCTGGTGGCACTGGCAGGCCTGCTGCCCAACCGCGAAGTCAGCGGTCTGAGCCTGCTGCTGGAAACCAAGGGCGGCTTCATGCCCAACGGCTGGACCATGATCATCGGCGCCTTGCTGACCACCATGTTCAGTTTTGTCGGCACGGAGGCCGTGACTATTGCGGCCTCGGAATCCAAAGACCCGGCCAGAAACATCGCCCGCGCCACCCGCTCAGTGATCTGGCGGATCAGCATTTTCTACTTCCTGTCGATCTTCGTGATCATTTCCATCGTGCCATGGAACGACCCGCTGTTGCCGGTGCAGGGCTCCTACCAGCGTGCTCTGGAACTGATGCAGATTCCCTATGCCAAGTTCCTTGTCGATCTGGTGGTGCTGGTCGCTGTGGCCAGTTGCCTGAACTCGTCGATCTACATCGCCTCGCGTATGGTCTTTTCGCTGGCCAAGCGTTCCGACGCCCCGGCGTTCATCGGCAAGACCTCTGCCGTCGGCGTACCACGGGCCGCGGTGATCGCCAGCACCTTCATCGGCGTACTGGCAACCATCGTCAACTACTTCGCCCCGGCTCAGGTGTTCTCGTTCCTGCTGGCGACGTCCGGGTCCATTGCACTGCTGGTGTATCTGGTAATCGCCTTCTCGCAACTGCGCATGCGTTCGATCCTGCAACGGCGCAACGTACAGCTTGAGTTCAAGATGTGGCTGTTCCCGTGGCTGACCTGGGCGGTGATTGCCTTCATCATCTTTGCTCTAGGCGTGATGTTCGTGATGCCGCAGCATCGTGCTGAAGTCACCAGCACCCTGGCCCTGGCCGGACTGGTTCTGCTGTTGGGCAAGCTCAACGAGCGTCGCAAGCATCCACAACCGGCGGTGAGCGCACACCGGGCGTGAGCTGAGCTGACAAAAAAGGGCGAGCCAGTGGCTCGCCCTTCTCGTATCAGTCCAGGATCAATGCGTGCTCGACTCAACGGCCTTTTTGCCGCGTGCCGAGATCACGCTCGCCAGGATGATGATCGCCGCCCCCAGCAACATGCGCAGCGAAGGTTCTTCACTGAACAACGCCCAGGCGCAGGCGATGGCGTACACCGGTTCCAGCGCGATGATCAGGCCGGCGCTGCGTGCGTCCAGGGTTTTCAGGCTGCGCACGAACAGGTACTGGGACAGGCCGGTGCAGAACACCCCGAGCACCGCCAGATAGACCCAGTCCATGCTGCTCAGTACGTGCTGGCCCAGGCTGTTGACCACGAACGGCGCCACCAGCAGCGATACCGTGAGGTTCTGCCAGAACGCGACCTGCATCGAGTCCAGGCCCTTGATGTAACGGCGGTTGACGATGGCCAGCAAGGCAAACGAGAAACCCGACCCCAGCCCCCACAGCAAGCCGATGGTGCCTTGGTCGGCGAAGTCGAAGGACGGCACCACCAGCACCAGGCCGAGGCTGACCAAGGCAACCAGCACAGCCTCACCGAACCTGATGCGCTCACGGAACACCACTCGGTCGATCAATGCAATGAACGCCGGAAAGCTGGCGAACCCGAGCGTGGCGACCGCCACACCGCCGACCTTCACGGCGATGAAAAAGCTGATCCAGTGTGAGGTCAGAAACACCCCCGACACGGCCAGCACCGCCAGCTTGCGCCCGTTCAGGCCGCTGAATACCGGGCGCCCCTGCAACTGGGCAAACGCGCCCAGTGCCAGTACCGCGAAGGCCGCACGACCGAAGGTGATGATGCTGGAATCAGCCTGGATAAGCGCACCGAGGATGCCGGTCATACCAAACAGAATGGCGGCGATGTGCGCACAAATCAGGGCATTGCGATGCACTGTCGCGCAGTAAGCCTGCGCAACATTGGAGGAAACGATCATGGCAGTAATCTCAAAATTCAGGCGAACGCAGCCGGTCTGTGCTGGCTTGCGCACTGGTTTTGTTCAATCAATTCATGGGTTATCTGGCAGCCGATAAAGCCTAGGGGCTGTTGACGTTTCAGCGCAGGCCGCGTTGCAGCGCCAAATCGTGTCAGGCGAGGCGAAGGACGCAGGAAAGGGTCACTCCCTTTTCAAGTCCTTCAACAAAGCATGGCGCGATTTGGGGCGCAACCCGCAGGGCCGTGGCTGTTTTGTCGCATGCACCCCAACAGAGTGAAGCCTGTGCAGGCCGACAAAACAGACCTCGGCGCGGTTGTGATGAACCGACAACAGCCCCTATTACCATGGCGCCGCAACATTGAAAGGCTCTTCCCTGAGCTTTGGTGCAAGTTCGCCTGAACGGTGAGTCATGCACGTGCTGTGCATGACTCTTTACCGCCCCGGGCCGCGTGGTGCCCAAGGCGGTAAATCAAACAAGGATCAGGTCAAGACGACCCGATACCTTACTGAGCATTGATCCAGATGGTCTTAAGCTCGGTGTACTGATCATGCGCCCACTGCGACTTGTCGCGACCGCCAAAGCCTGACTCGCCGTAGCCTCCGAACGGCGTCGAAGCGTCGCCTTCACCG